>JBMOJH010000015.1:0-44534 GCA_049316905.1 Microthrixaceae bacterium
CCGAGGGGATCGCGGTGTCCGAGGGGATCGCGGTGTCCGAGGGGATCGCGGTGTCCGAGGGGATCGCGGTGTCGGGCGACGCGGTGTCGGGCGAGGGCGCCGGCTGCTCCTGCCGGAAGCGCTCCTCGGCCTCTGCCTCGAGCGCGTACTCCGCGAGCTTCTGGCGCGGGCGGGCGGCGAACTCGCCGAGCTCCCGCAGCGGCGCCATGGCCGGGTCGTCGACGATGTCCTGGACCTGCGACGACATCCCGTCGGTCATCGTCCGGAGCTTGTGCAGCCCCTTGCCGAGGCTGCGGGCGAGGTCCGGGAGCCGGTCGGGGCCCACCACGATGAGCGCGACCAGCAGGATCACGATCAGCTCGCCGCTGCCGAAGTTCTGGAAGAAGGCCAGGAGGCGCCCGCCGGCCATGGACCGATGCTACCGGCCGAGGTGGCGACCGGTCGCACCGCGGAGCCGGTCGGTCTGGCGGCCGAGACGCCGCGTCGCCGCCGGCACGTCCGGGCTCGCGCCCTGCAGGACCCGCGCGGCGCGGCCGACGCGTGCGGCGCTGGTCACGGCCACGAGGGCGGCGACGGCGACCGAGGCGAGTGCCGCGACGGGGGCGAGGAGGTCCACGAGGGCGACCGTACCGCCTGCGGACCGGCGGAGGGCGCCGGGGAGCCCGGGCCCGCTCAGGGGTTGGTCATGGTGGCCAGGGTGACGAACCAGTCCGGGGTGGACAGCAGCTCGTGGAAGTCGAGCACGTCGTCATGGGTGATCGCCGCCCCACCGTGGCGCTCGTCGAGCTCGGCGGGCAGGTGCCACTCCACGCACGGGACGCCGGCGGCCAGCAGCACGTCGACCACGTGGGGTTCCGCCGGGCGCACCTCGATCATCCGGCACACGGGGCACCGGAAGAGGTAGGTCGCCGTCTCGTTGTCCTGACACATGCGGACCTTCAGGTCGCGCGAACGGAGTTCCACGTCGCCACAGTCAGTGCATGTCGCTCGGATGAGTGCCATTGCTCGCTCCCGATCTCAACTACGCACCTACCTTCGGTCACCCTCCCGCCCCGGTTGACCTTTCGCGACGAAAAGCCCGGACGCCGGGCCGAACGACCCATGCACGCCCGCCGGCCCGTTGGCCGCCCCGACGGCCGCTGGTGGAGACTCCGCGGGTGGGTCCCCGCATCGAACCGCTCCGCCCCCCGCCGGTCCTCTTCGCCCATCGCGGCGCCCGGGCGCACGCCCCGGAGAACACCCTGGAGGCCTTCACGCTGGCCGTCCGGCTGGGCGCCACCGGCCTCGAGAGTGACGTATGGCTCACCGAGGACGGCGTGGCCGTGCTGGACCACGACGGGGTGGTGGGCGGCCGGCTCCGGCGCCGTGCGATCTCCCGAGTGACGAGCGGCGAGCTCCCGCCGCACATCCCCACGCTGACCCAGCTCTACGAGGAGGTGGGCACCCGGCTCCCCCTGTCGCTCGACGTGAAGGACCCCGCCGCGATCGACGAGGTGCTCCGGGTGGCCCGCACCGCAGGTGCCGTGGCCCGGCTGTGGCTCTGCCACCACGACCTCGCCCTGCTCGAGGAGTGGCGGGGCCACTCCGACGCCGCGGTGCTGGTCCACTCCACGTACCGGGGCTTCATCGACGGGCCGCCGGAGCGCCACGCCGCCCGGCTCCGTGACAGCGGGGTGGACGCGATCAACCTGCACCACACCGAGTGGAGCGGCGGTCTCGTGGCCCTCTACCACCGCTTCGGGCGCCTCGCGCTCGGCTGGGACGCCCAGCACGACCGGGTGATCGACGCCCTGCTGCACCAGGGACTCGACGGCGTCTACTCCGACCACGTCGACCGGCTCGTCGACGCCGCTCGGCGCGCGGACGAGGGCGCGGGCTAGAGCCCCCCGAAACGAGAGAGCGGCCAGACGATCACGAACGCCCGCCCGATGATCGTGTCCTCGGAGATCGTCCCGAAGACGCGGCCGTCCGCCGAGTTCGACCGGTTGTCGCCGAGGACCAGCACCTCGCCCTCGGGCACCTTCACCGGGTTCTCGAGGTTCTGCGTCGTGGTGCCGTCCGGTAGGTACGGCTCGTCGAGCGGCCGGCCGTTCACGTAGACCTTGCCGTCCTTCGCCTGCACGGTGTCGCCCGGGAGGCCGATGACCCGCTTGATGAGGTCGTCGGGCTGGTCGGGACCCTCCGGCAGGTTCGCCGGGCGGGTGAACACCACCACATCGCCGCGGTTCACGTCGTGCAGCCGGTAGCTGAGCTTGTTGACCAGCACCCGGTCACCCACCTGGAGGGTGGGGTCCATGCTCTCGCTGGGGATGCGGAAGGCCTGGACCAGGAAGGTCTTCACGAGCAACGCCACCACCACGGCGCCCACGACCACGACGATCCACTCGACGACGTTGCGGGTGCCGCTGGAGGAGCGGCGCCGCCGGGACACGGGGGCGGGGGGCGGCGGCGCGGGCACCGATGCGCCCGGGGGGGCCTGGTCAGTCATCCGGGCTCACGCTAGCGGTAGCGCCGGAGCACCCGGTCGGCGGCGCGGGCCGCCACCGGGGCCAGGCCCTCGCCGGTGTCGGCATCGGTCGGCTCCGCGTCCGGGCCGAGGCGCAGCAAGAGGCGTTCGAGCCAGGCGGTGGCGGTCACGCCCAGGACCACCCGGCGCCGGCCATCGGGCAGGTCCACCACGTCCGCCACCGGGTACGTCTCCGCCACCCAGGCCGTGTCCGGGCCGAGCACCAGCGCGAGTGACCGGTCCACGAGCGAGGGGTCGAAGTCGAACGGCTCGGGGGCGTCGGCCGCCGCGAAGTGTTCACCGGTGGCGGTCGCGGCGACCATCCGGTCGACACGGAACACGCGGTCGCCACCGGCGGTGCGGCAGTGGGCCCGGAGGTACCAGTGGCCGTCCGCCAGCTCGAGGCGGGCCGGCTCCACCTCCCGCCGAGTGAACTCGTCCCGACCGAACGACCAGTAGTCCAGCTCGAGGACCCCGTGCTCCTCCACGGCCTGGCGCACGGTGGCCAGCACGTCCGGATCGGCACCCCCGGTGTTCACGTCGACCCGCTCGCCGGCCGCGCCGAGGACGGCCGCCAGCTTGTCCACCGCCGGTCCGAGCGCCGGTGGCGGCTCCGGGCCGTCGAGGGCCGCCCGTCCCGCGGCGAGGAGCGTGACGGCCTCCTCGGGGGTGAGGCGCAGAGGACGGCGGAAGTAGTCGCCGAGGTGGACCGACACGCGGTCCTCGTCGATCACCACGTCCACCCGCGCGTCCGGCGTGAACGGGTGGACCCCCACCTCCATGAAGACCGTGTCGAGGTCGCGGACGAGGTCGTCGCGCGCCACGTCGAAGCGGCGGCACACCTCCGCCACCTCCACGTCGGGGTGCTCGATCAGCCACGGGAGGATCGCCAGCACCCGCTCGACCCGTTCCGACGCGGTGGCGCTCATGCCGCCCCGTCCGCTATCCGCTCGAGCCAGGCGACGAGGTCCGCACGCAGCTCCGGTGGGGCCACGAGCTCCGCCCGGTCGAGGAACGACAGCACGAACGAGCGCAGCCCGGCCGGGTTCCGCACCCGCAGGTGGAGTTCCACCGAACCGTCGCCTCGGGTGACCGCCCCCTCGGCGAGTGCCGGGTCGTCCGCGAGCGCCGGGCCCGCGGCGACGGGATCGAGGAGCACGACGGCTTCCACGGCCGGGGCATCGCCGAACTCCCAGGGACGCATCCGCACCGCAGCGGCGACCTCGGGGACCGGGAAGGTCTCGTCGACGCCACCCAGCTCCACGTCACCCTGGATGCGGTCGAGGCGGAACGACCGCGGCGCGTCGCGGTCGCGGTCGTGACCGCTCACGTACCAGTTGCCCCGCTCGAACTGCACCCGGTGCGGCTCCACGGTGCGCAGGGTGTCGCCATGGCGGAACCGGACGACGCGACGCTCCTGCACCGCCTCGAACAACAGCGGGAGCTGGGCCGGGACCATGACGCTCCCCCACCCCGCAGGTGCGCCGGGGCCGGGCGCCTCGGCGTCCGGCGTGCGCACACCACCGAGCTTGCGGAGGGCGTCCGCCGCCCCGTCCTCGTCGAGTCCCTCGATCCGGACCGCCGTCGCGGCCACCTGGAGCGCGGCGAGCTCCTCGGGTGACAGGCCGGGGTCGGGCAGCTCGTAGCGGTCACGCCGGATGCGGTACGCGGAGGTGGTCTCCTCGTGGTGCTCCACCGTGACGGTCTCGATCGGCACACCGATGGCCCGCAGCTCGTCCTTGTCGCGCTCGAACGCCCGGCGGAAGGTGGCCGAGGACGAGTCCTCCGGGTAGCCGGGCACCCGCGTGCGCAACTCGTCCGCGGTGAGCGGGACCGTGGTGGCCTGCAGCGCCGCCACCAGGTTCAGGAGGCGGGCGAACTTCTCCGGGCGGTGCTCGGGGGCCACGGGCGCTCAGTGTAGGGAATCGGCGAGGGCTCCCACGGCGCCCGCCGCGGCCGCCGCGCCGAAGAACAGCGGATCCTCCTCCGGGCCGCGCCCCATCGTGGTGACGTGCAGGCCGGCCGCTGCGAGCAGCGCGACCGGGTCCGGGACCGAGGGCGCCTCGGCCACCCGCACGCCCGGCAGTTCCGCCGCGGCGGCCGGGACCGCGGCGACCCACGGACGGGCGGTGGTGAGCTCGGCGACGGTGGTGCTGTGGTGCGACACGCCCCGGTGGCGCTCGCGGGCGTCGCCGTCGGAGGCCCGCACGCAGAGCACGGGGGTTCCGCCCCGTGCCACCGCGACGTCCAGGACCGCGGCGGCCTCCACCGCCGTGGTGCCGAGCGCCGTGCCCGTGCCGACCACTCCCGGCCCCATGCCCACCACCACGAGGTCCGCGCCCAGCGTGTGGACCGCGAGGCCCAGCGCCGAGGGCACGCCGACCGCCTCGAGGTCGCCGCCGATGGCGTGACCGGCGGTGACGGTGCCGCACAGGTGGCCGCCGTCGCGCAACGACGCCACCACGTCGGACAGCGCGATCGGGAGTGCGGCGCCGTCGGTCATGACGTAGGCGACCCGCAGGTCGGGCCGCACGGCACGTGCGGCGAGACACACGAGGGGGACCTGGCTGTGCACCGTGCACGCGACCACCGGCACCCCGCCGAGGGGCCGGTCACACTCGGGGTGGAGGAGCTCGCTCGTGCCCACGTCGGCCTGCAGGCTCGTGTAGCGGAGTTTCATGACGTGGTCCGGACCGGGCAGCTCGAGCTCGTCACGCGCCAGGTTCCAGTGCACGACGTGCCAGCCCCCGGTGCCCAGGGCCAGGTCGACCGCGGTGGTGTTCAGCACCACCCGGTCCCCAACGGCGGAGTCGCCGACGAGGGCGACCACCGCGTAGGCCCGCGCCGGCGTGCCGTCGGCCATGCGCACCTCCAGCCGCTGCAGGCCGGGCCGGGTCGCGAGGACCGCGGTCACCTCTGCGGTGCGGAAGTTGGGCACCTGCGAAAGGTAGCCGTGTGCCGGAGGGCGACGGGTCAGCGGACGGGCGTGGCCTCGCGGCAGGGCTGGCCGCGCAACGCGCCCGGGGGCGGCAGGTCCTCCGGGTGCTCGGGCACCTCGTCCCAGACCGGCAGCACCAGACAGGTGGCATGGTCGCCGCCGAGCCCGACCGTCTGCTCCGCGCCGGGCGTCACCGGGTTCTCGAAGCACCAGAACGGATGGTCGCGCCCGGGCGTGGAGATCTGGAGCCGCAGGCGAGAGCCGGTGCGGAAGAGGTGGGAGAAGGGGTGCAGCGGCAGCCGGAAGCGGAGCCACTCCCCCACGGTGAGGTGCTCCCGGTGGTCCGGGTCGAAGGTGTAGTCGACGCGGAGTTCGTCGGACCGGGTCGGGTCCTCCACGCGGTGCGTCGGCCGGTGCCACCCGCACTGCACCCGCTGCTCGAGGCCGTCGGCGCGGATCTCGGTGAGCGTGGCCTGCACGGCGGTGTCCTCGGTGCCGGGTCGCAGCCACAGGTCCACGTGGCCGGCGCCGGCCACCAGCAGCGGCTCGGTCAGCGGCGCGGTCTCCCACGCGAGGCGGTGCCGGTCGTCGAACCGGGTCCAGGTGATCGGGACCTGCGGCCGTGTGAACTGGTCGAGATCGCTCAGCAGCTCCATGGAATAGGCGAGGTCGCCCGCCTCCGGGTCGTCCTCGTAGGACTCCTCCGCCGCAGCGGCGGGAGCGGTGTCGCCGAGCGTGCCGCCCGGCACGGGCCACCAGCGCTGCGGGCGCACACCCGGTGGCGGGAACGTGTCGGTGCCCACCTCGAAGCGGTGCGCGGTGGCGCCGAGCACCTCGTGGCCGGCGCCGTTCTCGAACAGGATCCGGACCCGCGGCTCGGCGCGGTACTCCGCGAGCGCGGCCTCGACGTCGTCGCCGTGGTGGCCGAAGCGGTCGGCCTCGAGCTCGGGGCTGAAGCCGAACACCTCCGCGAACTGCGCGGGGGCGAGGGCGCGGATGAGCTCGTTCACGCGGGGCACGCGGCGCGCGACGTGGAACGAGAGGAACTCGAACCAGCGTCCGATCACCATCGGGCTGTAGCCGTCGGGGTGATGCCCGTTGAAGACCGTGATGCGCTGCTCGGGGCTGGAGGTGAAGTCCTCGACCATGTTGGCGAAGCGGCTGCCGGTCTGCTCGTCCTGCCACGCGCCGGTCAGGTACACCGGCACCTCGATCCGGTCGATCAACGCGCCCGAACGCCGGGCCTCGAGCATCGGCCGGAACGCGTCGACGGCCCGGCCGAAGCGCTCGAAGTCGAAGTTCTGGCTGCGGATCCGCTGGTTCTCGCGGGCCTCCTCGTCGCCGGCCTCGATGCGGCGCTGGTCCCACGCCTGGCCACCGGCCGCGGTGGCGGCGTCACGGGCGGCCAGCCACGCCCGGGTGAACCCGGAGTTGTAGATCCCGCCCGGCCACTGCTGACGCCAGGGGTCGTCGATCACCGACAGCGGCGTGATCGCCGCGAGGCTCGGCGGCCGGGTGGCGGCCACGTACAGCTGGCTGATCCCGGGGTAGCTCAGGCCCACCATGCCCACCCTGTGGTGCAGCACCCACGGCTGGCGGGCCACCGTCTCGATCACGTCGTAGCCGTCCGCGGCCTGCGCCGGGCTGAACACCTCGAACACGCCGCCGGAGCAGCCGGAGCCCCGCATGTTCACGCCCACCGCCGCGAAACCCATGAGGTTCGCGAGCAGGGTGCCGGGCTGGGGCGCGTCGGGGTCCGAGGGCGTGTAGCCCGAGTACTCGACCACGGTCGGGTACGGCGGCGGTCCGTACAGCTCCGCCGGGGGGAACCGCACCATGACCGAGAGCGTCACGCCGTCGCGGACGGTGAGGTAGCCGTAGCCCTCGGGGAGGTCCTGGTCGTAGAGCGAGGGGTCGGGGTGCTCGTCGAGGGCGAGCACGTGCACCGCCTCGGCCGCTCCGTCACGCGGGCCCACCGTGTAGTCCCCGGGCGGCAGTGCGGCACCGGTGGCGAGCGCCTCGGCCACGTCGTCGGGCCCCGCGATCTCCACCGGCTCGGCGGGCAGGAAGGCGAGGTGGGCGTTCCCCGCGTCGTCCACCACGAGCGTCACCAGCTCGACGCCCGCCGCGTCGCGGACCACGAGCCGCTCCCCCGGCTCGGCCCCCGTGACCGTCAGCGTCTCGACGCCCCCTCGAATCTGCATCTCGTCCCCCTCCGGACCGCTCTGTGATGCTCCTGACGACATATGGGTAGTCGCTGGCATCACGGAGCGGGGAATCAGGGGCGGCCGGCGACCGGTCGGGGCTGCCCGGTCAGAGCGATTCGATGAGGCGCTCGACGCGCTCGTCGTGCGCCCGGAACGGGTCCTTGCACAGCACCGTGCGCTGCGCCTGGTCGTTCAGCTTCAGGTGGACCCAGTCCACCGTGTAGTCGCGCTTGCGCTCCTTGGCGCGGCGGATGAACTCGCCGCGGAGGCGGGCCCGCGTGGTCTGCGGCGGCGTATCGACCGCCTCCGCGATGTCGGCGTCGGTGACCACCCGCTCCACCCGACCCGCCGACTGCAGCTTGTAGAACACCGACCGACGCCGGCTGATGTCGTGGTACTGCAGGTCGAGCAGCGCGATGCGCGGGTGGCCGAGGGGGAGGTCGAACTTCTCCCGGTAGCGCTCCACCAGGTTGTGCTTGATCACCCAGTCGACCTCACGGTCGAGGCTGAACGGGTCACGCTCCAGACCGGTCATGACGTGTTCCCACATCTGGAGCGCCTGCTTCTCCTGCGGACTCAGGTCGTGGTTCTCCGCGTAGCGCAGGGCCCGGTTGAGGTACTCGGCCTGGATCTCCAGCGCGGAGGCCTCGCGTCCGTTCTGCAGCTGCACCCGCCGCGTGCAGGTGAGGTCGTGGGAGATCTCCCGGATCGCCCGGATCGGGTTCGCCAGCGTCATGTCGCGGAGCACCACTGACGGGTCCTCCAGCATGCGGAGGATCAGCGCGCACGCCCCGACCTTCAGGAACGTGGCGTACTCGCTCATGTTGGAGTCACCGACGATCACGTGCAGCCGGCGGTAGCGGTCGGAGTCCGCGTGCGGCTCGTCGCGGGTGTTGATGATCGGCCGCGACCGGGTGGTGGCCGAACTCACGCCCTCCCAGATGTGTTCGGCGCGCTGGGCGATCGAGAACTGCGCGCCCCGGGCGGTCTGGAGCACCTTGCCGGCGCCCGCGTAGATCTGGCGGCTGACCAGGAACGGGATCAGCACCTCGGAGTAGTGGCCGAGGTCGTCGTGGCGGCTGGTCAGGTAGTTCTCGTGACAGCCGTAGCTGTTGCCCGCCGAGTCGGTGTTGTTGCGGAACAGGTAGATGTCGCCGCGGATGCCCTCCTCGGCGAGGCGCTGCTCCGCGGATTCGAGCAGCTGCTCGAGGATCCACTCGCCGGCCTTGTCGTGGGCGACGAGGTCGGTGAGCGAGTCGCACTCGGGGGTGGCGTACTCCGGGTGGCTGCCCACGTCGAGGTAGAGCCGGGCACCGTTGGCGAGGAACACGTTGGAGGACCGGCCCCACGACACCACGCGGCGAAACAGGTAGCGCGCGACCTCGTCCGGGCTCAGGCGTCGCTGCCCCCGAAGGGTGCAGGTGACGCCGTACTCGTTCTCCAGGCCGTAGATCCTGCGTTCCATGTGGCGGTCAACCTATCGCCGCCCCGGCGCCCCGCGGGGTTGCCCGGTAGCGTGCCCGCGATGGAGATGGTGGTCGTCGCCACCGTGGGGTCGCGCTTCGAGGCCGAGGTGCTCGCCGCGAAGCTCGGGGCCCACGGCCTCCTGTGGGAGATCCGATCACGGCAGCTCCTGCCCCCGATCGCCTACCCGTTCGGGGCGCTCGACGTGATGGTCCCGGCCGAGGAGAAGGCCGACGCCGAGGCCGTGCTCGCTCCCGACGAGCTGCCGGTCATCGACGACGAGGGCCGCACGGTCGACGTGCGGGACGTGGGCCACACGCCCCTCTCGCCGACGCTCCGGGCGCTGCGGGTTGCGCTGGGGCTCGCGCTGCTGGTCCCGGCGGTGGTGGCGCTCGCGCTCTGGGCCGCGGACGCCCTCAAGTTCTTCGACGTGGTTCGCTGAGCGCGACGCCTGACGGGGTCGGCTCAGTCGGCGAGGAGGTCCGCGACCTCGTCGTCGTCGAGGCGGTGGAAGGTCCGCCGGCCGTTGCCACGGGAGAGGACCGCGACCTCGAGCTCCGATGCCGGCAGCTCGCGGTCGGGGCCGGCGAGGGCGCCCACGGCGGCGCCGAGCGCCGCGCCGAGGGAACCGCCCTCGGTCCAGGCGGCCGTCATCCGCTCGCGGATGGCGTCGGCCTCACCGCCGAGCACGGCCCAGCCGCTCTCGTCGATCAGGGTGCCGTCGTAGAGGATGTGGAACAGCTGGTCACCGGCGGCGTCGTGGCCGACCTCGGCGACGAGGATCTCCACCTCCATCGGCTTCATCTCATGGGTGAACACCTGACCGAGGATCTGGGCGTACTGGTTGGCCAGGCTGCGGGCGTCGACATCCTCCCTGCTGAACGCGAAACCCTTCAGGTCGGCCGAGCGCACCCCGGCGATGCGCAGCTGGTCGAACTCGTTGTACTTGCCCACCCCGGCGAAGCCGATGCGGTCGTAGATCTCCGAGACCTTGCGGAGCATCCGCGACGGGTTCTCCGCGCAGACGAGGATGCCGCCGTCGTAGGTGCAGGCCACGAGCGCACGGCCCCGGGCGATGCCCTTCCGGGCGTAGTCCGCCCGGTCCTTCATCATCTGCTCGGGCGCCACGTAGAACGGCATGCTCATGCGCCGGCCTCCCCACGCTCGGCGGCCACCCGTTCGATGAGGGCCGTGGTGCGCTCCCGGAGCTCGGCGTCGTCGATGCGCTCGAAGCCGGCGCCCGTGATCGTGGCGACCACCGGGAAGATGCCCCGGACCAGGTCGGGACCGCCGGTGGCGGAGTCCTCGTCCGCGGCCTCGAACAGGGCCCGCAGGACCAGGTCCACCGCGGCGTCGCGGGCGAGGGCCTCGCGGTAGCCGAGCTTCACCACCGTGCTGGCGTGCAGGCTGCCGGAGCCGGTCGCTGCGTGGTCGTACTCCTCGTAGCGACCGCCGGTCACGTCGTACTGGAAGAGCCGCCCGGAGCTCCGGGCGGTGTCGTAGCCGGCGAAGATCGGCACCACTGCCAGACCCTGCATGGCGGCGGGCAGGTGGTTGCGCACCATCTGGGACAGCTGGTTGGCCTTGCCCTCCAGGCTGAGCGGCGAACCCTCGACCTTCTCGTAGTGCTCGAGCTGCAGCTGGAACACCCGCACCATCTCCACCGCGGGCCCCGCGGCGCCGGCGATGGCCACGCCCGAGTGGCGGTCCGCCGGGAACACCTTTTCGATCGTGCGGTGGCTGATGAAGTTGCCGGAGGTGGCGCGCCGGTCACCGGCCATCACCACGCCGTCGGCGTACCGCACGGCCACGCACGTGGTGCCGTGGGTGACGGTGGCCGGGTCGAGCGCCGCGGCGGGCACGGGCGCGGACAGGCCGGTGCGACGCAGGAGTTCGGCGAAGTCGGGCCCCGGGTCGTCCTGGGGGCGGTACAGCGGGAGGGTCACGGGGTGGAGGCTACCGGCACCCTGTGCGGGGCCTACTGCCCGCCCTTCTGGATGTAGGACTTCACGAAGTCCTCCGCGTTGGTCTCGAGCACGTCGTCGATCTCGTCGAGGAGCTCGTCGAGCTCGGCCTTGAGCTTCTCGCCCTGCTCGGTGGAGGCAGGGGTCTCCTCGGTCTCCTCCGCGCGACGCTGCGGCGCCGGCTTCTTCTTCTGTTCCCGCTCGGCCATCCTGGGGGTACCTCCGTATCGGTGCCTCCGCGTGCGGGTCACCGTACCGCGGCGCCCCGACGATCCGTGGCCACCTTTCCGGGGAGTGCGGGCGCGCCGGATCCCACCGGTTCTCCTGAGCGTCGTTACCCCTGAGCGGTACGCATGCTCAGGAGAACGTGCGAGGACGAGGGCTCAGCGCCCGAGGCGGGCGAGGAGGTCCGCGGTGGAGGTGGCTTCCCGCAGGAGCTCGCCCACGTGGGCCTCGGTCCCCCGCCCGGGTTCGAGCATCGGCACCCGCTGGAGCGACGAGTCGCCGGTGTCGAACACGATCGAGTCCCAGTTGGCGGCCACGATGTCCTCCGAGAACCGCGCCAGGCAGCCGCCACGGAAGAAGGCCCGGGTCCCCGACGGCGGCTCTGAGGTCGCCCGCTCCACCTCGTCGTCGGTGGTCAGGCGCTGCAGGCCGATGCGCCGGCTGAGCGATGAGGCGGGACGCAGGTCGTGGTACTGCAGGTCCATGGCCGCGAGCCGCGGGTCGCCCCACTCGAGGCCGTGGCGCTCGCGGTAGCCCTCGAACAGCCGGTACTTCGCCACCCAGTCGACCCGGTCGGCGAGCTCCATCGGGTCGCGTTCGAGCGCCTCCAGGAGCGACTGCCAGCCGCTGAGCACCTCGTTCGCCACCACCTCGCCGCCGAGCACGTCGAGGTCGCCGCTCCCGGCCCAGCGGTGCGCGAGGTCGAGCAGGCCGAACTGCAGCTCGAGCGCGGTGGCCCGTCCGCCGTCGGCCAGCTCGAGCGGTTCGTCGAGCGACAGGTCCCAGCTCACGCGGTGCATGGCGTGCACCGGGCGGGCCAGGGACCGGGGCGGCCCCAGCGCGTCGTCCTCCACCATCGCGAGCACGATCGCCGTGGTGCCGAGCTTCAGGAAGGTCTGCACCTCGCTGAGGTTGGCGTCACCGGTGATCACGTGCAGGCGCCGGTACTTCTGCGCGTCCGCGTGCGGTTCGTCGCGGGTGTTGATGATCGGCCGCTTGAGCGTGGTCTCGAGGCCGACCTCCTCCTCGAAGAAGTCGGCGCGCTGGGTGAGCTGGAACGGCACCGAGTCGGTCCGGGAGCCCGGTGCCTCGGAGCCCACCTTCCCCGCGCCCGTGAAGACCTGCCGGGTCACCAGGTGGGTGGTCATGTGGGCGACGATGCGCCCGAAGGGCACCGAGCGGTCCACGAGGAAGTTCTCGTGACAGCCGTAGCTGTTGCCCTTGCCGTCGGAGTTGTTCTTGTAGACGACGAGCTCCTGGCCCTCGGGCAGGATCGACCGCGCCGCCTCCATCGATCGGATCAGGATCTCCTCGCCCGCCCGGTCGTGCACCAGTGCGGTGCGGGCGTCGGGCGCCTCCGGACAGGAGTACTCGGGGTGCGCATGGTCCACGTAGTAGCGGGCCCCGTTGGTGAGCACGGCGTTGACGAGGTGCGTCTCCACCTCCGGCGCGAGCGAGAGCAGCAGCGCCTCGCCGCGGGCGTCGTTGCCCGGCGACTCGTCGTCGAAGTCCCAGCCCACCCGCTGGGTCCGGTGCACCCCGCGGTCGGCGTCGAGCGACGCCAGGTAGGCGTTGATGAGGAGCGACGACGCGGAGATGGGGTTCGACTCGGGCGCGCCGCGGACGAGGATGCCGTACTCGGTCTCGATGCCGCAGATCTTGGGGATGGCCACGGGTGGGGCCGGCCTAGAGGTACTGGCCGGTGGCGACCCGCTCGATCGAGCGGCCGCCCTCGGGGTCCTCGGACTCGGCGTGGTGCACCAGCGTGCGGACATAGACGATCCGCTCGCCCTTCTTGCCCGAGATCTTCGCCCAGTCGTCCGGGTTGGTCGTGTTGGGCAGGTCCTCGTGCTCCTTGTACTCGCGATGGATCGAGTCGATGAGGTCCTGCACCCGGACCCCGCGCGCCCCGCCCGCGAGCTGGCGCTTGATGGCGAGCTTCTTGGCGCGCCGGACGATGTTCTCGATCATGGCGCCGGAGGAGAAGTCCTTGAAGTACATGACCTCCTTGTCGCCGTTCTGGTAGGTCACCTCCAGGAACTGGTTCGCCTCGTCGGTGCGGTACATCTCCTCGACGGTGCGCTCGATCATCGCCTGCACCGCCTTGGCGGGGTCACCCCCGCCGAGCGATGCGACCTCGTCGGCGTCGAGGGGCAGGTCGGTGACGAGGTACCGGTGGAAGATCTGGGCGGCCGAGGTCTCGTCGGGCCGGTTGATCTTGATCTTCACGTCGAGGCGGCCGGGCCGGAGGATCGCCGGGTCGATCAGGTCCTCACGGTTGGAGGCGCCGATCACGATCACGTTCTTGAGCGTCTCCACACCGTCGATCTCCGCGAGGAGCTGCGGCACGATCGTGGCCTCCATGTCGGAGGAGATGCCGGTGCCGCGGGTGCGGAACAGCGATTCCATCTCGTCGAAGAACACGATGACCGGCGTGCCGTCCTCGGCCTTCTCCCGGGCCCGCTGGAACACGAGCCGGATGTGGCGCTCCGTCTCGCCGACGTACTTGTTGAGCAGCTCCGGACCCTTGATGTTGAGGAAGTAGCTGCGGGCCTCGCGGCCCGTGGTCTCGGTGACCTTCTTCGCCAGGCTGTTCGCGACCGCCTTGGCGATCAGCGTCTTGCCGCAGCCGGGCGGGCCGTACAGCAGGATGCCCTTGGGCGCCGGGAGGTCGTACTCCCGGAAGAGGTCCTGGTGGAGGAACGGCAGCTCCACCGCGTCGGTGATCTGCTCGATCTGCTCGTCGAGACCACCGATGTCCTCGTAGGAGATGTCGGGCACCTCCTCGAGCACGAGCTCCTCCACCTCGGGCTTCGGGAGCCGCTCCAGCAGCAGCGCGGAGCGGGGGTCCATGAGGAGGCTGTCGCCCGCGCGGAGCTTGGTGCCCACGAGCTGGTCGGCCAGCTCGGCCACGCGCTCCTCGTCGGCCCGGCCGACCACCAGCGCACGACGCCCGCCCTCGAGGACCTCCTTGAGGGTGACGGTCTCGCCGGCCACCTCCGAGGAGCGCACCATCACCACGTTGTACGCGTCGTTGAGCACCACCTCGGCACCGCGCGACAACTCCTCGGGGTCGACCTGGGGCGACACCTCCACGCGCATCTTGCGGCCGGAGGCCTGCACGTCGACCGTGCCGTCGTCGTTCACGCCGAGCAGCGTGGCGTAGGCCGACGGGGGCTGGGTGAGCTTCTCCACCTCGTCGCGCAGCGCGGCGATGTGGTCGCGGGCCTCCCGCAGCGTGTAGCTCAGCTTCTCGTTCTGGCTGACGGCCTGGGCGAGCTGACCCTTGGTCTCGAGCAGCCGCTCCTCGAGGGTCCGCACCCGCTTGGGCGCGTCCTGCAGACGGCGCACGAGCGAGGCGACCTCCTCCTCGAGGTCACGCACCTGCTCGCGCAGGGCCGCCGTGCTGTCCGCCGGATCCTGGTCCTGCACCTCGTCGCCGCTCACCGCACCTCCCTGGCGACCCGCGCTCGTACGCGGGAACCCGCACGTTCTACCCCCGACGGGGCGGGGCGCCGCGGCAGCGTCGGCCGGGGTGACGTGAAACCTGCGGATTTCCACCGCGAATACCGTGAATATTTCCTGTCGCGCGTAGAATGCACGGGTCCGACTCCCCCCGGCGTCCGACCGGGCACACGAAGGCAGGTCAGCAACGATGAAGGTCTGGATCGACCAGGATCTCTGCACCGGCGACGGGCTCTGCGAGGAGATCTCCCCCGCCGTCTTCACGCTCCTCGACGACGGCCTCGCCTACGTGAAGGAGGGCGACAAGGTCTTCTCCGACCCGGGCGGCGCCGAGGGCCTCGCCAACATCCCCGACGGTGAGCTCGAGGGCGTGATCGAGTCCGCCGAGGAGTGCCCCGGGGAGTGCATCTTCATCGAGCCCTGAGGCGGCCCGGACGAACGAGCACGGCCCCGCTCCCTCTCCGGGGGGCGGGGCCCTGTCGCGTCCGGGGCCACCGTCGACGAACGGTCCGTCGACCCACGGTCGTGATCGACGGATCAGGGCGCCGCGGTCGTGGTGGTCGCCGGCGTCGTGGTCGTGGTGGTGGTCGTGGTCGCCGTGGTGGTGGGCGGCCGCGTCGTGGGCGGTGCCGTGGTCGGGGGCCGGGTGGTCGGCGCCGAGGTCGGGCGCTGCGTGGTCGACACCACCGTCGAGGTGCTCGAGGTCGTGGAGGACGTCGTGGTCGTGGTGTCGGTGGAGTTGCCGCGACCGATCAGGAACGCCAGCGCGGCCACGAGCACCACGATCACGGCGATCATGGCCCAGGCCCAGCCGGGGAGGCCGGAACCCTTGCCGCCGTCGGCGGGCGGTGCACCTGCGGGTCCGGCGGCCGGCTGGCCGTACCCCGGCGTGGGGTCGGCACCGGCGGGCGGCACGCCGGGAGCCGGGACCGAGGCCTGGCCCGGCATGACCCGGGTGGGCTCGTCGGGGGGAACGGGCGGCTGCTGGTCGGTCATGGGGCACCTCGCACACCTGATCCGGGGTCCGACGACGCGCGGGACCGAGCGACGACGCTAGACCCGCGCCCTCCGCGCCGGGGGGACCGCCCGATCCCCCTCAGCGCTGGAGACAGGGCCCGGTGCCCACCGCCGCACGCGACCCGCCGAGCGAGGCGAGGAGCTCCCGCACCTGCGCAGGGGCGAGCGCGTAGGCCACCCCGGGCCGGTCGGGCGCCACCGCCACGGCCACGCCCACCGCGGTTCCGTCGGCGGTGGCGACCGCGCTCCCCGAGTCGCCGGGCGCGAGGTCGCTCGAGAGCACCACCAGACGACGGTCGACGAGGTCGCGGTCGTAGATGTCGTAGCCGCGGGCGTCGAGCAGGCCCGCGACCGAGAACGGTGACGGGTCGAAACGACCGCCACCCGGGAAGCCGAGCACCAACCCCGTCCTTCCCTCCTCCGGCTCGGCGAGACGCAGGACCGGCCGGTTCAGATCGGTGGCGACCAGGGCCAGGTCCACCGAGGGATCGAAGGCCACCACGGTGCCGCGCGTGGTGCGGTCATCGGTGGTGCGCACCTCCAGGCCCTTGGTGCCGGCCACCACATGGGCGTTGGTGACGACCAGCCCGGGGGCCACGACGAAGCCGCTCCCGGTCTGGATGGTGTCGCAGGCCTGTCCCTCCAGACGCACGGAGCTGGCCGAGAGCCGGGCCAGGGCCGCGGCCGACACGTTCGAGCCCTTGGGCGGTGGCGGCACCGAGGTGACGGGCCGGGCGTCGCTGAACAGCTCCGGGAAGTCGCCCTGCGCGAGCTGCTGCTCGAGCTCGGCCAGCTGATCCGGTGGGGCGGGGAGACGTTCGGCGGCGAAGCGCGCGAGCACGGAGGACCTCGCGGCCTCGGCCGGCCACCCCTTCGCGTTCGACATGAACGGCAGGACCAGCCACGCGAGCACCGCCACACCGAGCAGGCCGAGGGCACAGCCACCCAGCGCGTCGATACGCCGGGCGCCCCGGCTGCGGGCGGGTGGCCGCAGCCGGGCGCCGATGGCCGAGCCGATTCCCTGCCCGAGCGACGCCACGGCCACGAGGGCCAGCACGCCGGCGACCAGGAGCAGCGTGTCGGAGGGCCAGTCGATCAGGCGCAGCGCCCGGGGCACGAGCACCACCGCGAGGCCCAGGCCGAGCGCGGCACCGATCCAGCCGAACGCCCGCGTGAGGAACCCCAGGCGCCAGCCCAGGGCCGCAGCGAGGACGGCCATCACCAGCAGGACGACGTCGAGACCGTTCACGCCCCGAGGCGGGCCGAGGTGAGGAACCCGGTGTGGGCCACCATCCGGTGGTCGGGACGCACGGCCTGGCCCTCGACGTACCAGCCGCGCTGGAGCACCTCGCGGGTGTCGGCATCGAAGAACCGCGACCGGGCCAGCGCCTCGCGCAACTGGGTGACCTGCAGGACCGACGGCGTGTAGGCGAGCAGGATGCCGCCGGGGCGCAACGCCACCTCGGCGTGGGGCACCACCTGCCAGGGCTCCGGGAGGTCGAGGACCACCCGGTCGAGGTCGGTCTCGTCGATCCCGTCGTAGCAGTCCCGGAGTTCCACCCGGTAGCGGTCGAGCACCTCGCGGCCGAGGAACTTCTCGACATTGGCCTGCGCCCGCGCCGCGAAGTCCTCGCGGAGCTCGTAGCCGACGATGTCGGCGCCGGCGCGCAGCATCGCCATGGACAGCGCGCCGGATCCGACGCCGCTCTCGAGCACCCGCACACCGGGCGCGATGTCGGCCAGCATCAGGATCGGCCCGAGGTCCTTCGGGTAGATGACCTGGGCCCCGCGGGGCATCTTGAACACGAAGTCGGCCAGGGTCGGCCGGATCACCACGAAGGCCTGGCCCCGGGTGGTGCGGACCGTGGACCCCTCGGGGAGGCCGAGCAGGTCGTCGTGCTCGATGAAGCCGGAGTGCGAGTGGAACTGCTTCCCCGGCGTGAGGGTGGCCTGGTAGCGCCGCCCCTTCACATCGATCAGCTGCACCAGGTCGCCCTCGACGAGGGGCCCCACCGTCACCGGTCGCCCCGCGGTGCGAGCTCCACCGGGACCGGGCCCGGCCTGCCGCCGGCGCGCTCCACCAGTCGGCAGAAGGCACACACCTCGCCCGGCGTGGGCGAGCCGCACACCGCGCAGGTGCCGAGCGCCTCGCGTTCGGCCTCGGCCTCCGGCTCGAAGCGGTCCGCGGCCCGGCGCAGGAACCCGGCGTAGAAGTCCGCCTTCGTGCCCGGCGACTGCACCTCGATGGCGTTGAGCGCCTCCTTGTACCCGAGGTGCTTGTTGCCGGCCGACATCGGGCACTCCTCGACCTGGTACTCGATGCCCGACACGATGCAGTACGCCGCGGTCTCGCGCTCGGAGAGCCGGACGAGGGGCTTCACCTTCCGCGGGAACCCGTCGCGGGCCTCGAGGACCGGACGCTGCCGGCCGAGGTACTCCGTCTGCCAGTGGAGCACGTTGCCGAACAGGACCGCGGCCTCGTCGTCGAGGTTGTGGCCCGTGACGAGGACGTCGTAGCCCTCCTCGAGCGCGACCCGGTCGAACACGTGGCGTTTGCTCATCCCGCAGGCCGAGCACGGCGCGCGTCGCGCCGCCCGGGCCCCGGTGGGGATGTCGTAGCCGTAGCGCTCCACGAGGTCGACCACCCTCAGGCGGGCGCCGCGCCGTGCCGCGTAGGCCTCGGCGTACTCGTGGGAGACGTCGCTGTAGGACCCGATGCCGAGACCGACGTACAGGCCGTCGGCCTCCACCCCGAGATCGAGGAGCAGATCCCACACGGCGAGGGAGTCCTTGCCGCCGGAGACGGCCACCAGGGCCCGCTCGCCGTGCTCGAGCATCCCGTGCTCGTCGATCGCCCGCTGCACCTGGTCACGGCAGAACTTCGTGAAGTGGGGTACGCAGAAGTTCGCGTTGTGGCGCCGCAGGTCGATGATCGCCGGCTCCCGGCACACCGTGCACTTCACCGCCGGACCCCCCTCACGTGGCGCCGCCGGAGATCACCGGACGGACCTCGACCTCGTCGTGGTCCTCGAGGCGCTGGTCACCGGGCACGATCGTGCCGTTGCGGACCACGAGGACCGACTCCCGGTTCACGCCGAGTCGGTCGAGGACGACCGACACGAGCGCGGGGCCGGGCACCTCGACGGTGCGCGACGGGTTGCGCAGGTGCACCTTCACCGGGTCGACCCCGGACGTGCGGGTTCCACGTGCTGCAGTCTCGCGGACGGGCGGGTCACTCGAACACGCGGGTTCGTCGGCGGCGCGGGATCCGACGCCGGTGGCCCCGGGCCTCCTCGTACCGCACCTCCCGCGACCGGTCGAGCCGTGCGGTGACCGAGTCGAGGTCGGCCCGGGTGCGCACGAGGCGCTTGGACGGGGTGGTGAGCCGGTCGAAGCGGCCGCCGAGCCTGGCCTCGGCCGTCGCGGCACGACGGTGGCGGCGGCTCCCCGGGCGGCTCCGGTCGAGCCGTCGCTGCGCGCGCTCGAGGCGCCGCGCGGTGGTGAGCTGGCGCCGGGTGGGTCGGGTCATGTGCTCCTCGCGGGCCCGCAGCGCACGCTGGCGGGCGGCGAGCCGGCGCTCCTCGCGGGTGGCGGGGGGCCGGGCGATGACGGTGTAGGACTCGCCCGGCCGGAGTCGCACCGTGGTGAGCCGCTCGTCCTCCTTGCGGAGCGACCGGCGCACCTCGTCGAGCAGGTAGACCGAGCCGCGGCCCGCGAGGTCCGCGCCGATGCCGTCGCCGAACACACGCGACAGCGAGCGGCTCCAGAGGTCGTTCCAGATGCGGGCGGCCATGGGTTGCGGTATCGGGACGGCGCGGCCGCGGCTCAGCCGCGCCGCACCTCGATCACGGCCGACGAACGCTTTCCGCCACGGCGCCCGAGCAGGAACGCCACGATCAGCAGGAACAACCCGACCAGCAGGCCCGCGGCGAGGAGTTGGTTGCGGGCCCCCTCCACCTGGTCCTGGGCCTCACCCTGGATCTCGCCGAGCTTGCCCTTGATGTCGTCACGGCTGATGGTGCGCGCCTGGCTCTGGCTCATGGGGTCCTCCCGGCGTTCGTCCGCCCGCCGGGCGGGTTCTGGGTCATGCGGTACAGGGTGCGCAGGAACAGCCCGGCGATGATCAGGCCGGTCACCAGCACGATCAGGTAGGGGGCCCACGAGAAGCGGCCCCCTTCGAACTCCCCCGCCTGGTTGAACACCGGGATCTGCTGCAGCCCCCGGAGCAGGGCGAGCAGCCCGAAGACGATGCCGGAGCCGATGCAGAGCGCCCCGGCGATGCCGAAGCCGAGGTACCGGCCGAGCGTGCGGAGCGGGTCAACCGTCTCCTGCTTGGCGTAGCCGACCACCAGGTCCTTGAGCTCGGTGATCTGGGTGGTCGCCCCCTTCCGCTCCGGTCGCGGTGACCAGGGCCGGTTGGGGGGCGTGCTCGGGGCGTCGGCCACGCGCGTCCTCCTTCTCGGGCGGTCCCTTTCTTAGCATCCCGACCCACGTGGGCCCTCGGTCGGGGCGCGGCCGGCCGCCGACCGGGCGTGGTCCGTCAGGGCCCGCCCGGGTCCCCCGGGTCGTCGGGCCCGCCGAAGGCGAGGCGCGCCGCGAGCAGCTCCTCCTGCTCGGCGACGAGGTCGGTGAGGAGCGCCACGCGGGCGCCGAGGTCGGCCGCGCAGAGGATCCGGTAGCGGTCGTGCGCCCCGAGGGGGGTGATCACCGCGAGCTGGAAGCTGCGCAGGTGCGGGTCCTCGCTGAAGTCGAGCTCCCCGGGTGACGGTGCGCCGAGCTCGGTGGCGAGGGCCGCGAGTCGTCGCACCCGGGACTCCAGGGCGCCGAGCGCGGCCTCCGTCCCGTCCGGCACCGCAGCAGGGACCCCAGGGGCGTCATCCGCCGGTCCGCGACGACGCACCCGGGCGCGCGGATACGGGTCGTCGGGCATCCACTCGCGCACCTCGAGCGGATCGGTCCCCACCGCGACGATGGCCCAGCGGCCGTCCTCGGTGCGCGCCGCCTCGATGACCCGGGCGACGCACGCGCTCATCGCCCGGATGTCGCCGCCGCCCACCTCGCTCCCCCGCTCGATGAGGGCCACCCCGAACTCCGGTTCGGGCGCGGCCAGGACGTCGTCCACGAGCCGCCGGTAGCGGTCCTCGAAGACGTGCAGCGGCAGCACCATGCCCGGGAGGAGCACCGACCCGAGCGGGAACATCGCGAGCACCTCGTCCACGGCGGCAGTCTCGCGCCCCGTCGCCGCGAGGGTTCAGCCTCCCGCCGGTAGCGGTCCCAGCTCCGCCGGCGTGGGGGTCTGCGGGTAGGCGAGCAACGTACGCAGCAACGCCTCCTCCACGGCCTCGTCGGACTCGTCCGCGATCCGGGCGCCGGTGTTGGCGAGCATCGCGAACGCGAGCGGCCGGCCGGGGACCGTGGTGATCCAGCCGGACAGCGAGCGCACCGAGTTGAGCGAGCCGGTCTTCGCCCGCACGCGGTCGCGGACGTCGTCCTCGCGCAGTCGCCGCGACAGGGTGCCGGGTCGTCCGGGCCGGGCGAGGCCGTTCGCCAACGTGCCGTCCGGGCCCGACCGGACCAGGAGGGCGGTCAGGAGGTCGCAGGTCAGCCGGTTGTCGGCCGAGAGGCCCGAACCGTCGGCGAGCACCACCCCGGCGGTCGGAAGGCCCTGCTCGTCGAGCCACCGCCGCATCACCGTGAGCCCCGCGTCGCTGGTGCCCGCACCCCCCGCCACCCGTCCGATCTCCTTCACCAGGAGCTCAGCGGTGGTGTTGTCGGAGAAGGTCAGCAACTCGGTGACGACGTCCGACACCGGCGCGGAGGTCGCCTGGCCGAGGACCACGGAGGTGGGCGGTGCGACGCCGACCGCGGGCGGTCCGTCGACCACGACGCCGCGGGCCCGGAGCAGGTCCGTCAGGATCGTCGCGGCGTACAGCGCGGGATCGGGGGCGGGCCCCGGATCGGGACCCGGCTCCAGCGCCCCGACGGTCCACGCGTCGTTGACCATCAACGCGGAGAGGTTCGCCACCTGCCGGTCACCCACGAAGCGCGCCGGCCAGCTCGGCCGCGTCCGCTCGGTGTCGTAGCGACTCTCATCGCCCACGACCGAGCCGGTGACCCGGCGGAGGCCGCCCGACACCAACGAGTCGGCGGCCGCCTCGAGGGACGTCACCGGGGTCGGACTCGACTGCGTGGAGGCGTAGGTGCCCGTGGCGAGCAGCGGATCGCCGCCCCCCACCATCCAGAGGTCGCCGGCGACGACGCCGTCGACCGGCGGTGCGCCGGCGCGGAACGTGGTGGTCAAACGGGTATCGGGACCGAGGATCGCCAGCGCCGCGGCGCCGGTCAGGACCTTCATGTTCGACGCCGGCACCAGGGGCGTGGCGCCGTTGAGGCCGACCAGGGTGACCGGGCCGTCGCGCACGACCACGCAGGCATCCGGGGGGAAGGCCCCGAGTGCGGGCGTGGCCGCGTTCGCCACGTTGCGCGCCGCGACCGGCCGCGCCGTCCACGCCGGGGCGCGGCGGGCGGACAGCAACGGCGTGGCCGTTGCCACCGCGGACGACGATCCCCTCGACGGCGCCCCGGCCACCTCCGGCACGGGCGCGGTCAGCAGCGCCACGGTGCCGAGCGCGACGGCCGCGAGGGCGAGGACCGCGGCGAACCACATCCAGCGCCGTCCACGGTGTGCAGAACGCGGCCGCCGGGAACGACGCACGACGGCGTCGCCCACGTGCGCCTCGCCGCTCAGGGGGTCCGCGGGGGTGGACCCGGGCGCGCCGTCGGACGGTGTCGTCACGTGGTGGGGAGTCCGCGCCGACGCAGCCAGCGGGCCCGGCGGACCAGGTGACCGAGCGCGGTCACTGCCCGGTCGGCCGACGGGTAGCAGAGCCGCCCGGTGGCCCGCACCGTGGCCGGACCCGGGTTGTCGGGGAACGCGACGGCCAGCTCGGTGGCGGTCAGCACGGGCTTCCCCGTGGCAACCGAGACGTCGCACGCCGCCTGGGCGAAGCGGGCGTCCTGGCGCTCGTGGTAGTCCACGATCCGCTCCAGGCCGTCGCCCGGGTAGCGACCGCCCTCACGCAGCATCCGCGCCTGGTTCGACTGGATCCCGAGGCCCAGGTACACCACCGCGTCGACCCCGGAGTGGGCCGCGACGAGCTCGAGGACCTCGGGGATGGTGTCGCGGGTCTCGCCGCCGGCGAGGTCGATCGGGTTGTTGCGGCTCCAGCGCGGCGGCAACTTCTCGTCGATCGCGGCCCGCAGGTCGTCGGGCAGTTCGGCCAGCTCCAGGTCGGGGTGGCGGGTGATCGCGTCCGCCGTGACCACGCCCCATCCCCCGGCGGTGGTGATGACCATCACGCGGTTGCCCGCGGGCAACGGCTGCGTGGCGAAGGTGGCCGCGGCCTCGAACGCCTCCTCCACGGAGGCCGCCCGGTTCACACCCGTCTGGCGGCACATGCCGTCGAAGGTGCGGTCGTCGGTGGCGAGCGAGCCGGTGTGCGACGCCGCGGCGCGCGCCCCGCCCGAGGTGGCACCGCCCTTCATCACCACGACCGGCATGGTCGGGGCCACCTCCGAGAACGCGGCCGCCACGGCACGGCCGTCGGTGATGCCCTCCATGTAGGCCAGGCCGACGCTCGTGGCCGGGTCGTCCGCGTACCAGCGGAGGAGGTCGACCACGCCCGTGGCGGCGGCGTTGCCCGCCGAGACGGCGCGGGAGATGCCCACCCCGGTGGCGCACGACCAGTTCATGAAGCTCGAGACGAAGTTGCCGGACTGGCTCGCCACCCCGATGGATCCCGCCGGCGGGTAGGGCGCCACGATCTGCGCGCACAGCTGCGACGGCGTGGAGACCACCCCCTGGCCGTTGGGGCCGACGAGCAGGATCCCGAGCTCGTCGCACAACGCCACCAGCTCGGCCTCGGCCCGGCGGCCCTCGTCCCCGGCCTCCCCGTAGCCGGCGGAGGTGAGGAACGCCGCGCGGATGCCCTTGGCCGCCGCGGTACGCAGGAGGTCGAGGTTGGCGGCCGCGGGCGTGCACACGAAGACCAGGTCGGCGCGGCCCTCCGGCAGCTCGTCGAGCGAGCGCAGGCACTCCACGCCCAGGACGGTGGCGCCGTCGCGGTTGGTGGCGAACACCTCGCCGCCGTAGCCCGAGGCCAGGATGTTGTGGAGGCTGACGAAGCCGAACTTGCCGGGGTGCGTGCTGGCCCCCGCCACCACCACGCCCCGCGGCTCGAAGAGGGCCCGGAACTGCTCGTCGGTGGGGCGGCTCACGCGGCCGCTCCCGCATCGTCGCCGAGCTCCACGAGCGCGTCGACCGCCACCGGCCGGCCCTCGTGGACGATCAACGGGTTGAGGTCGGCCGAGACGATCGCCGGCTCGGCCACGGCCGCGTCGGACAGGCCCACCAGCACCGCGACGAGCGCGTCACGGTCCACCGCTGGCTCCCCGCGGAACTCGCCGAGCAGCGCCTGCGACGACAGCTCCTCGATCATCTCCTCGGCGTCCACCCGGGTGATCGGCACGAGCCGGACGGCCACGTCGGCCACCGCCTCGGCCAGCACGCCGCCCACACCGAGCAGCACGGTGCGCCCGAACTGCGGGTCGGTCGCGAGCCCGGCGATGAACTCGCGGGACCCGGCGAGCATCGGGGCGACCAGCACGCCGGTCACGCCGTCCTCCGGGCGCCCTGCGGCGAGCAGTGCCGTCGTGGCCGCGGCGACCGCGGCGCGGTCGCGCAGGCCCAGGCGGACGAGGCCGCGCTCGGTCTTGTGGGCGAGGTGGTCGCCGCAGAGCTTGGCCACCACCGGGAACCCGATCTCCTCGGCCGCGACGGCGGCCTCCTCGGGTCCGGCGACGAGACGTTCGGGCGCGATCGGCACCCCGTGCCCCGCGAGGAGCGCGGCGGAGTCGGCCTCCGAGAGGGTGTGTGACATGCTCGGCACCCTATGCGGTGCGGCCTCATCGAAGGCTTCTACGGGACGCCGTGGGACTGGGACCTCCGGCGGGAGGTGTGCCGGACCCTGGCGGCCGCCGGCATGGACACCTACGTGTACGCCCCGAAGGACGACCCGCTGCACCGGGATCGCTGGCGCGAGCCGTATCCGGACACCTTCCTCGACCACATGGTCACCCTCGTGGAGGACGACACGCTCGAGGTGGGTTTCTCGGTGTCACCCGGTCTCAGCATCGACCACGACGACCACGACGACCGGGCAGCGCTGCTCGCGAAGTTCACCGCGCTCACCGACCGGGGCATCGGCCTCGTGGGGCTCCTGCTCGACGACCTCCCGCCCGCCGACGGCGCGGGACGCACGCACGCCGAGCTGACACTGTGGCTGCGCGACGCGCTTCCTGCGGAGGTGGAACTGTTCCTGGTGCCGACCCACTACACCGGCACCGACCGCACGCCCTACCTCGACGAGCTCGCCCGTCGCGTGCCGTCCGAGGTGGCGATCGGGTGGACCGGTCCCCGGGTGGTCAACGACCGGATCACCGCGGCCGACGCCGAGGCGTGGTCACGGGCGATGGACGGGCGGCGGCCGCTCCTGTGGGACAACACCCCGGTGAACGACGCCGTGATGGCGGACCGCCTGTTCACCGGACCGCTGAGCGGCCGGGACCCCGACCTGCCCGACCGACTCTCGGGCTATCTGGCCAACCCGATGGTGCAGGCGCGCGCCTCGGTGCCCCCGCTGGTGTCGGCGGCCGCGTGGTGGCGCGGGGATGATCCGGTGGCGGCCTGGGCCGACGCCCTCGGGCCCGCCCGCGTGCTCGCCGAGGGCTGCGACGGCACCCGGCCGGCCGAACTCGCGGAACGCGTGCTCACCGGCGACCGCGGCGCCGCCGACGAGCTCGACGCCTGGCTCGAGGAGGCCACGCGGTGCGACGACGGCGGGTGGGGAGCAGATGTCCGACCCTGGGTGGAGCAGCTCCGCACGGAGGCCGCGGTGGCCCGCACCGCGCTCGAGGTGCTCCGCTCGGACGAGGCGACCGCGCAGCGCCTGGCCCCGGTACTGCTCCTGACCTGGCCGCCGGCGCGGTCGCTCACGATCGCCGTGCTCGGCGGACGCGGTGGGGTGCGGCCCGGCATCGGGCAGCTGCCCGACGGACACTGGCAGGGGCACCACTCGGCGTGGATGGCTCCCGCCAGCGTGACCGACCGGCTGGTGGCGGCCGCGTTCGCACGCCTCTGAGCCGCCGTAGTCTCCGGGCATGCAGATCGTCTCCGCGCTCTTCGCCGACGACATCCAGCTCCGCCAGGCGCCCGGACCCTCCACCCGCATCGACCTCACCGGCATCCGGTTCTCCGCCGCCGCCCCCGGACCGTTCCCCGTGACCGTCGAGCCCCACCTCGTGGTGATCGTGCGCTGCGGCACCGACGAGGCCGGCACCGGGGCGCTCGAGGTGGTGTTCACCCGCGACGGCGAGCAGATCGCCCGCAACGTGCAGCCCCTGCAGGTGGAACCCGGCAAGTTCGCCTACCGCCTGGTGCGCGCCGAACTCGAGTTCCCGGCCACGGGCACGGTGGAGGCCCACTGCCGCATCGACCTCGGCGACGCCCTCGTGGTCCCGTACACGCTGCTGCCGCCCGTCGACTGATGGCCACGCTCCGCACAGGGGCCGCCCTGTCGGAGCACCCGCTCGCCACCCAGGCGGTGGGCGAGTGCGTGGGCCAGCTCCTCGAGGCCGGCGGCACCGGGCCGGACCTGCTGTTCGTGGCGGTCACCCCACCGCTCGCCGGCGCGCTCGAGGACGTGACCGCCGCGGCCCGCCACCTGCTCGAGCCGGGTGTGCTCCTCGCCTGCACCTCGGCGACCCTGCACGGCGGGGCCCGGGAGGTGGAGGACGTCGGGGCGATGGCGATGTTCGCGGTCTGGGACCTGGGCGGCGACGTCCGCCCGGTGCGACTCGCCCCGGGCGGGGCCGGCGCCCGAGACGACGCGACCCTCTCCGGGGCGGCGGGCACACTCCTGGTCGTCGCCGATCCCTTCAGCACGAGCAGTGCGACGTTGCTGGACGGTCTGGCGGGCCGCGCGCCGGAGCTGACGGTGGTGGGTGGGTTCACGGGCCCGGGCCGCGGTGCGGGCGGCAACCTGCTGACCCTCGACGGGGCGCAGCACCGCGACGGCGCGGTGGGCGTGCTGCTCGGTCCCGGCGCTACGGTCCGCAGCGTCGTGTCGCAGGGCACGCGTCCGATCGGCGATCCGCTGACCGTCACCGCGGCCGAGCGCGACATCGTCCGCACGCTCGGGGGCGCCCCCGCGCTGGACCGCCTCCGCGAGGCGCTCGAACCGCTCCCGCCGGAGGACCGCGCCACCGCCGCACGTGCCGTGCACCTGGCCCGCGTGCTCGACGGGGCCGCGGCGTCGGCCCGCGACGGCGAGCCCGTCCTGGTCCTCCCGGTGCGGGGGGCCGACCGCACCACCGGCGCGATCGCGGTCGGCACCACCGACGGCGGCGATCCCGGCGACGACGTCCCCGTCGGCGCGACCGTGCAGTTCCACCTGCGCGACCCGGCCGCGGTGGACGCGGACCTGCGGCGGGCGGTCACCGGCATCCGGGCCACCGGCGCGCTCCTGCTCACGGGCACCGACCGGGGCAGCGCGCTCTTCGGCACCCCGGACCACGACGCGGCGATCGTGAGCGAGGAGCTCGAGGGCGGGCCGCTCGCCGGGATCGGCTGCGCCGGTGAGCTCGCGCCCGCGGCCGGCCGCAACCGGGCCTACACCGGCTCGGCGGTCGTCGCCCTCTTCGGTGCGGGCCGATCGGGCGGCGCCGGGGAGTGACCGGGTTCGGGGCTGTGCCGCGGGTCTCGGTAGCATCCGCCGCCATGGCCGACACCAGCGTGGACCCGTCCCTCGAACAGCTCGCGATCAGCGTGATCCGGGGCCTGGCCATGGACGGGCCGGCGAAGGCCAAGTCGGGCCACCAGGGGACGGCGATGAGCCTCGCCCCGCTCGCCCACGTGCTGTGGACCCGGGTCCTCCGCTACGACGCCGCGGCGCCCGACTGGCCCGACCGCGACCGCTTCATCCTGTCCTGCGGCCACGCCTCGATCCTGCAGTACGCCATGCTCCACCTCACCGGCTACGGCCTCACCCTCGAGGACCTCGAGCAGTTCCGCCAGTGGGGCTCGGCCACGCCCGGTCACCCCGAGGTGGGTCACACCGCCGGGGTGGAGGTCACCACCGGGCCGCTCGGCCAGGGGTTCGCGAACGGCGTGGGCATGGCCATCGCCGAGCAGTCGCTGCGGGAGCGGTTCGGCCCGGACGTGTGCGACCACCACATCTACGCCGTCGTGTCCGACGGTGACCTCTCCGAGGGCGTCAGCCACGAGGCCGCGTCGCTCGCCGGCCACCTCGGCCTCGGCCGGCTGGTCTACGTCTACGACGACAACCACATCTCGATCGACGGTCCGACCGAGCTCGCCCTGACCGACGACGCGGTCAAGCGGTTCCAGGGATACGGCTGGCACGTCCTCGACCTCGGCGAGGTGGCCGACGACCCGGCCGCGCTCGAGCGGGGCCTGCTGGAGGCGAAGGCGGTGGAGGACCGGCCGTCACTGGTCGTGGTCCGCAGCCACATCGCGACGCCGTCGCCCGATCACACCGACGATCCCGCCGCGCACGGCCTCGCATTCTCCGCGGACGACATCGCCCGCACCAAGGAGGTGATGGGCCTCCCCGCCGACCGCGACTTCTACGTGCCCGACGAGGTGCTCGCCCTCTACCGGGAGGCCGGCTCCCGCGGTCGGGTGCAGCGCGAGGACTGGGAGCAGCGCTCCCGGGTGGCGCTGTCCGGACGCGAGGCCGAGTGGGAGGCCACCCTCGGCGCCAGCGGCCTTCCCGGCTGGGAGGAGGCGCTTCCCGAGTTCGGCGAGGCCGACTCCCCCGCCACCCGCGTGGCGTCCCAGAAGTGCGTCACGTCGATGATCGGCAACGTGCCGGGCCTGATCGGCGGCGGCGCCGACCTGACGGGCAACACCGGTACGGAACTGCCGGGCCGGCCGGTGCTCGAGCCCGGCACGCCCGACGGGGAGCAGATCCACTTCGGCATCCGGGAGCACGCGATGGGCTCGGTGCTCGTGGGCGCCGCCCACCACGGCGGGGTGCTGCCCTTCGGTGGGACCTTCCTGGTGTTCAGCGACTACATGCGGGGCGCGGTGCGCCTGGCGGCGCTCTCGAAGGCCAAGTGCGTGTTCGTGTGGACCCACGACTCGGTCGGCGTGGGTGAGGACGGTCCCACCCACCAGCCCATCGAGCACGTCATGAGCCTGCGCCTGATCCCGGACCTCCCGGTCATCCGGCCCGCCGACGGCAACGAGACCGCCGGCGCCTGGCGGAGCGCCGTGGAGGGTGAGGGACCGGTGGCGCTGATCCTGTCACGCCAGAACACCCCGACCCTCCCGGTGGCGCCCGACGTGGCGGCCGAGGGGGTGGCCCGTGGTGGCTACGTGGTGCGCGGGGCCGACGATCCCGACGTGGTGCTGGTGGGCACCGGCACCGAGGTGGCCGTCGCGCTCGAGGCCGCCGAGGCCCTCACCGCGGAGGGACGCTCGGTGCGCGTGGTCTCGCTGCCCTGCTGGGAGCACTTCGCCGCGCAGGACGCCGCCTACCGGAACTCGGTGCTGCCCCGCTCGGTGCCGACCGTGTCGGTCGAGGCGGGCGCCACGCTCGGTTGGGAGCGCTGGGCCGACGCGTCGGTCGGCATCGACCGCTTCGGCGCCTCGGCCCCGGGTGGTGAGGTGATGCGTCGGCTCGGCGTGACCGCGGAGGCGGTCGCCGACGCGGCGCGCTCACTGCTCGCCTGACCCCGACCGGTAGGTTGGGGGCCATGGGACGCCTCCAGGACCTGTACACCGAGCAGGGCCAGAGCCCGTGGCTCGACAACCTCAAGCGCGGGTGGCTCGCCGACGGCGAGATCGCCCGCTGGGTGGAACGGGGGGTCCGTGGCATCACGTCGAACCCGTCGATCTTCCAGAAGGCCATCGAGAGCGGCGACGAGTACACCGAGCAGCTCGCGGCACTCACCCGTGCCGGGGTGTCCGTGCAGGACGCGTACTGGGACATGGTCGTGGACGACATCACCACGGCACTCGCCGTGCTGCGCCCGCTGTACGACGCCTCCGACGGGGGTGACGGGTACGTGTCGGTGGAGGTGGCGCCGTCGCTCGCCCGTGACACCGCCGGTACGATCGACGCCGCCCGGGCGCTGTGGAGCCGCATCGACCGCCCCAACCTCTACGTGAAGATCCCGGGCACCGCGGAGGGCCTCCCCGCGATCCGCCAGATGATCTCCGAGGGCGTGAACGTGAACGTCACGCTGCTGTTCAGCCTCCCCCGGTACGCCGAGGTGATCGAGGCGTACCTGTCCGGGCTGGAGGCCGCGGCGGCCGCGGGCCGGGACCTGTCCCGCATCTCGTCGGTGGCCAGCTTCTTCATCAGCCGCGTGGACACCGAGGTGGACCGCCGCCTGGAGGCGCTCGGCACCGACGAGGCGCTGGCCCTGCGCGGGCGGGCCGCGGTTGTGCAGGGACGCCTGGCGTACCAGCTCGCGAGGGATGCGTTCTCCGGCGAGCGCTGGGCGGCGCTCGCAGCGGCGGGCGCCCGCCTGCAGCGGCCGCTGTGGGCCTCCACCTCCACGAAGAACCCGGCGTACCCCGACACGCTCTACATCGACGCCCTCGTGGGGCCGGACACGGTGAACACGATCCCGGACGCCACGCTCGAGGCGTTCGAGGACCACGGCACCGTGGCCCGCACCGTCGACACCGACCCGGCGGCGGACCGCGCCACCTGGCAGCGGTTGGGCGAACTGGTCGACCTCGACGACGTGGCGAACGTGCTGGAGGGCGAGGGCGTCACCGCGTTCGAGAAGAGCTTCGACGAGCTCCTCGGCGTGCTCGACCAGCGCGCGGCGGAGTTCCGCCCCTGAGCGACCCGGCGCGGCGGCGGCCGGTGGGTCGGTTCGGATCGTGAACGTGCTTGGTTCGGATTCCGAACCCAGCTAGGTTGCCGGGCCGTGGGGGCCCGACCGCTGCCGGACGACGAGAGCACGGCGGTGGCGTGCTCGATCGCCCGCTCCCTCGACATCGTCGGTGATCGCTGGTCGATCCTGATCCTCCGCGACGCCTTCCGGGGCCTGCGCCGCTTCGACCAGATCCGCCGCGACCTCGACATCCCGAAGGCGGTCCTCGCTGACCGCCTCCGCAAGTTGGTCGACGCCGGCGTGCTGGCCCGGCACCGCTACCAGGAGCACCCGCCGCGCGACGAGTACCGGCTCACCCCGATGGGCCGCGAGCTGTCGCCGATCCTGATCGCGCTGATGCAGTGGGGCGACCGCTGGCTCAGCGAGGACGGACCACCCACGGTCCTGGTCCACGAACCGTGCGGCACCGAGGTCCGCATGGGCCTGCACTGCACGACCTGCGGCGAGGACTTCCCGCCCACCGCCATCTCCAGCCGTCCCGGTCCCGGGTCGGCGGCCCTCCGAGCACCCGCGGAGCCCGAGTGACCGACCTCCTGGACCTGCCGTTCGACGAGTTGCTGCGTCGGGCGCGTGCCGTGCGCGACGAGCACCACGGCACACGGGTGACCTACTCCCCGAAGGTGTTCATCCCGCTCACGATGCTGTGCCGGGACCGTTGCGGGTACTGCACCTTCGCCCAGCCGCCCGCCCGCCTCGACGCGCCCTACCTGACCCCCGACCAGGTCCTGGCCATCGCCCGGGCCGGCGCCCGGCGGGGCTGTCACGAGGCGCTCTTCACCCTCGGCGAGCAGCCCGAGGACCGGTACCCGGTCGCCGCGGCGTGGCTGGCCGAGCACGGCTACACCTCGACCGTCGACTATCTGGTCGCCATGTGCCGGCTCGTGCTCGACGAGACCGGCCTGCTCCCCCACGCGAACGCCGGCGCGCTGTCGGCCGACGAGCTCGCCCGCCTGCGGCCCGTGTCACCGTCGCAGGGGATGATGATCGAGTCGCTGCGGGACGACCTCGCCTGTCACCGCGGCGCTCCCGACAAGGTGCCGGCCCGCCGGCTCGCCACCCTCGAGGCCGCCGGTGAGCTCCGCATCCCCTTCACCACCGGGATCCTCGTGGGCATCGGCGAGGACCGCGCCGACCGCCTGGCCGCGCTCGAGGCCATCGCCGCGGCACACCGCCGCCACGGCCACGTGCAGGAGGTGATCGTCCAGAACTTCATGCCCAAGGACGGCACGGCGATGCACCTGGCACCCGCGTGCCCGCAGGACGACGTCCTGGAGGCGATCGCACTGGCCCGTCTCGTGCTGCCACCCGAGGTGCACCTGCAGGCGCCGCCGAACCTCAGCGACGACTTCGGCGTGCTGCTCGACGCCGGGATCGACGACTGGGGTGGCGTGTCGCCGGTGACCGCGGACCACGTGAACCCCGAGCGGCCCTGGCCCGCGCTCGAACGGCTGCGGGAGGTCACCGAGGCCCGGGGGCGCACCCTGGCCCCACGGCTCACGATCTACCCGGAGTACGCGCTCGACCCCGGTCGCTGGCTCGACGACGGCCTGCGCTTCGCGGTGCTCGACCGTTCGGATGCGGAAGCGCTCGGGCGTGACGACCCGGGAGCCCAGTTCCCCGAGAAGGTGGCGGGGATCACCGCCGCCGACGACGGCGCCGAGGTCACCCTCGTCGGCCACCGGTCGACCCAGTGGTACTCGGGCGCCCCGCTGTCGCCAGCGGTCCTCGTGCCCGGGCCCGTCGCCACGGGCGGCCCGGTCCGGGAGGTCCTCGACGGCGTGCTCGCCGGCGGGACCCCCGGCGAGCAGGAGCTGCTCACCCTCTTCGGCGCCCGCGGGCCCGAGGTGGCGGCCGTGGCCGAGGTCGCCGACGAGCTGCGCCGCCGGGCGGTGGGCGACGACGTGACGTGGGTCGCGAACCGGAACATCAACTACACGAACGTGTGCACGTTCAAGTGTCGGTTCTGCGGCTTCTCGAAGGGACCGCTGAGCCTGAACCTGCGGGGCACGCCCTACCTGCTCACCCTCGACGACATCGCCGGGCGGGTCCGCGAGGCCTGGGACGCGGGGGCCACCGAGGTGTGCCTGCAGGGTGGCATCCACCCCGACTTCGACGGCGACTACTACCTCGACGTCTGCCGGGCGGTGAAAGACGCTGCGCCCGACATCCACGTGCACGGGTTCACCGCGCTCGAGGTCACCGAGGGGGCCCGCCGGCTCGGCGAGCCGCTCGCGGACTACCTGCGCCGCCTGGTGGACGCCGGGCTCCGCAGCCTGCCGGGCACCGCGGCCGAGGTCCTCGACGACGAGGTCCGCGCCGTGCTGTGCCCCGACAAGATCTCCACCGAGGAGTGGCTGTACGCGCACGAGACCGCCCACTCGGTGGGGCTCCGCAGCAACGTCACGCTCATGTTCGGATCGATCGAGCACCCCCGCAGCTGGGTGCGCCACCTGCTCGCCACCCGCGAGCTCCAGGCCCGCACGGGCGGGTTCACCGAGTTCGTCGGCCTCCCCTTCGTGCACATGGCCGCCCCGATCTACCTGCAGAAGAAGGCCCGCCGCGGCCCCACCTTCCGCGAGGTGGTCCTGGTCCACGCGGTGGCCCGGATCGCGTACGACGGCCTCATCGACCACGTGCAGGCATCGTGGGTGAAGCTCGGGATGGACGGGGTGCGACAGCTGCTGCAGGCCGGGGTCGACGACCTCGGCGGCACCCTCATGGACGAGAACATCTCGCGGGCCGCGGGAGCCGACCACGGCACGATGGCGAGCCCGGAGGACTTCGCCGCGCTGGTGGAGCCGCTCGGCCGCCGGCTCCGTCAGCGGTCCACGCTCTACGGCGTGCCGGGCACCCCGGCGGTGGTCGGCGTGGGCGCCGGCGGCGAGTAGCAGGTCCCCGTCTCGGCGGTGGCGCCGAGCGACACGACCTGGTCCGCTCCGACCCGCCCCCAGGCGCACCGGGCGCCCCAGCGGAGCTCGAGGACGTCGCCGGTGGCGGCACGGGACCCGAGCACGAACGCCGGTCGGGTCGGTTCCGCGGTCAGCACCTGGCCGAGCCGCTCGACGGGCCGGGCGGCCTCCGTGGGCGCCGCGCCGCCGGGGTAGGTGGTCACCGCGGCGTCCGCACCGGGTTCCGCCCCGGTCGGCAGGCCGAGCACGGTCACCTTGGCGCCGCCGACCTCCACGGGCACGGTCAGCGTCCGGGTCTCCCCGTAGGGTCCCTGCCCGCCGCAGGTGGTGAGCTCGACCCGCAATGTGTAGCTGCCCGGGGTGGACCAGCGGAACGTCAGTGGCACCGTGCCCGCGCCGGGCCGGCCGGGCGTGTCGCAGCGGGCCCGTGGCGGACCGGGAACCAGTGCGGACGACACGAGCGGGTCACCCCAGACCGCCACGACCTGCGGACCGAGCGGGTCGGCGATGTCCGCGTCGGACCAGGCCACCTCGGCGGTGACCGTCCGGCCCGCCTCCACCCCGGCCGACACCCGCAAGGTCGCGTCGAGCGCCCGGTTGGGCGGCAGGGTGGTCACCGTCGTGGTCGTCGTGCTGACCACGGGCTTCACGGTCGTCGGGGGTGCCGTGGTGCTCACGACGGTGGTGGGCGCGACGGTGACGGGCGCCGCGGTCGTGGTGGGCGCGGTGGTGGAGGTGGTCGTGGCGTCGCCGTCGGCGACCACCTGCCGCGGCGAGTCGTCGCGGAAGAGCACCACGAGGCCCACGACCACGAGGAGTACGGCCGCAGCCACGCCACTGATCATCCCGTAGCGGCGCAGCCGCAACGACTGCTGTGCCCGCACCTCCACCAGCCGACGGGCCGCACGGAGGTCGAGGTTCGGCTCGGCGAGCGCGGCGGCCACCGCGGCGGCGCCGCTCACGGGCGGGGGCGTGGGGATCTCGGGATCCTGCACCGGGGTGGTCACGGCAGCTCCCGGTCGTCCCAGACGGTCGGCTTGGGCGCGGTGCGCGTGGCGTCACCGAAGGACGGCTCGTCGTCGACCCACCGTTCCTCGGTCACGGCGCGACGCCGGTCGCCGAGCCGGCGACCGATCCGGGCGAGGGCGTCGGCCACCCGGGCCGGGGTCTCCCCGAGCAGCGCGGCGGTGTCCTCCGGCGACAGGCCGGCACCGAGGCACACGATCCCGATGCGCCGCACACGGGGCCGGCACGACGAGACGATGTCCTGCAGCTCGTCGAGCGCGAGGCCCTCCATCACCAGGTCCACGGCCGCACCCTCGGCCACCAGGTCGGACGGGAGCAGCTCGTCCGCGTGGAGCCCGGGCGGCAGCCCGACCCGGCCCGGGTGACCCACGAGCACCTCGGCGAGCTCGTCCGCGGTCCACCCGATCACGCGGGCGAGGGAACGGTCGGAGTCGTCGAGGTTCCGGATCCTCGCCGTGGTGAGCGGCCCGGTGACGATCTCCTCAGCCATCTCCCGGGAGCGCTCAGGCGCCTGACGGTGGCGGTCGACCACCCGGAGGACCAGGCCGACCGCGGCCGGGTAGGCCCGCAGGAACAGCAGGTCGAAGCCGCTGGGCACCACCGCGGGCGCCGTGCCGGTGGTCGGTTCGGTTCCGGTGGACATCGGTACAGCGGGTCGGTGGGATCAGGACGGCGCCGCGCCGTCGGGCGACAGTGTCGCACGACGCGCCACCGGGGCGGTGGAGGGTGCAGCGACCGGTAGGGTCCGGACATGAGTGGTGACGGAGCCCGGTACCGCACCGGGGACAGCGACCTCGACCGGCGGATCGGCGAACTCCTCGACGCCGCGGACGTGGGCCGCGACCGCGACCTGACCTTCGAGCTCGTGGCCGCCGCGCTGCGCATGGGCCGCGAGGGCCTGGACCGCCTCGACCTGAAGATCGCGAACACGACCCTTCGGGAGATGCACGCCGCGTTCCACGTGTTCGGGCCCTACCGCGACCTCCGCAAGGTGGCGATGTTCGGCTCGGCGCGCACGCGCCCCGACGAGCCTGCGTACCGGGCCGCGGTGAAACTCGGGCGAGCCGCGACGGAGGCCGGCTGGATGCTCATCACCGGCGGTGGCCCGGGGATCATGACCGCGGGCATCGAGGGAGCGGGCCCGGAGGACAGCTTCGCGGTCAACATCGTGCTGCCGTTCGAGCCCACCGGGGGCGGAGCGCTCCTGGGCGAGGGCCGCACGGTCAACTTCCGCTACTTCTTCAACCGCAAGGTGACCTTCATGCGGGAAGCCTCCGGCTACCTGCTGCTCCCCGGCGGATTCGGCACGATGGACGAGGCGTTCGAGCTGCTCACCCTCCTCCAGACGGGCCGTGAGGTGCCCGCCCCGGTGGTGCTCTTCGAGCCGCCCGGCGACGCCTACTGGCGGCAGTTCCGTCACTTCCTCGACGTGGAGCTGCTCGACGCCGGGCTGATCGAGCGTGAGGACCTCGACCTGTTCCACCTCACCTCCGACGTGGACGACGCGGTGGCGCACCTCACCGGCTTCTTCCGGGTGTTCCACTCGTTGCGCCACGTCGGCGGCCGCCTGGTGCTGCGGCTCACCACCGAGCCGACCGACGCCCAGATCGACGCACTCAACGAGGAGTTCGCCGACATCGTCGCCGCCGGGATGATCGAGCGGTGCGGGCCATCGCGCGTGGAGCTCGCGGACGACGACGCCACCGGCCTGCCGCGCATCCGGTTCCGCTTCGTGAACGCCCGCTACGCGCGCCTCCACGCACTGATCCGGCGCGTCAACACGTTCTGAACGGCCACGCCGTCGGGTCGGGCGGCGTGGCCGTGTCAGTCCGCGTCGTCGGGTTCGGCGAGAAGGTGCACGGCCTTCTCCACCGCGCGGCGGGCCCGGGTGAGCCGACGCTCGTCGACCGGGAGCTCGTCGCCGCCGGCGTCGATCGACTCGCGCAGGCGGACGATCGCGAGATCGGCGAGCTCCTCGGCGATGGCCTCGAGCCGCTCGCGGATGTGGTCGAACTCGCCGCTCATGCCACCTCTCTACCACCCGCCACCCGCGACCACGGGCGGACCGTCCGGGCACCGCGCCCCGCACCGGTAGGGTCCGGGCCGATGAGCGCACACGTTCCCGCGGTGGACGACCCCTCCCGTCGCCAGTGGCTGTCGTTCGAGCACGGCGGCGACACCTGGACCTTCGACGTCACGTTCCTCATGAGCAACTGGAGCTGCATCTTCGGGCGGGGCTGCAAGGGCGTCCACGACACCGACACGACCGACCTCGGGCACGGGTGCTGCTCGTTCGGCGCCCACTTCGCCGACCCCGCGGACCGCAAGCGTGTCCGCAAGGCGGCATCGCGACTCACGCGTGACCAGTGGCAGTTCAAGCGTCTCGCCAAGGACCTCGGCGGCGCGATCGTCCGCAACGAGGACGACGAGTGGGTCACGCGCACGCACGACGGCGCCTGCATCTTCCTCAACCGCCCCGGCTTCGACCGGGGGGCCGGCTGCGCCCTCCACGTGGGAGCGGCGGACGCCGGCGAGCACTTCCTCGACTGGAAGCCCGAGGTCTGCTGGCAGCTCCCACTGCGGCTGACCTACCACGACGACGAGGTCGGCCACACAACCCACACCCTGCGTGAGTGGAAGCGCCGGGACTGGGGCGAGGGCGGCCTGGAGTTCCACTGGTGGTGCACCGACTCGGCCGAGGCCTTCGTGGGGGATGAGCCGGTGGTGCTCACCCAGCGCGACGAGATCGTGGCGATGGTCGGTGAGGAGGTCTACGAACGGCTCCTCGAGCACCTCGACCTGGAACACCGACCGCGGGAGACGTGGCTCCCGCACCCGGCCCGCCGAGCGACGAACGCTCAAGCCTGACCCCGGACCGGCCGACGCCCTAGGCGTGACGGCCTTCTCCGCGTCCGAACTGAACAGGGTTGCCGAGTCCGAGGGGATGATCTTCCCCGACCACGTGGTGAGCCAGCTCGTCGCGGCGGTGGACGCCGGCAAGCACGTGATCCTCACCGGGCCACCGGGCACCGGGAAGACCACACTGGCGTACCTCGCGGCCGACCTCGGGCGCCACGCAATGCTCTGCACCGGCTACCAGCCCACCACCGCCACGTCCGAGTGGACCACGTTCGAGACCATCGGCGGCCTGCAGCCCACCCCCGAGGGCCTGATCTTCCGGCCGGGGCTCTTCGTCGAGGCCATCGAGACCGGCAAGTGGCTCGTGATCGACGAGCTGAACCGCTCGAACTTCGACCGGGCGTTCGGCCAGCTCTTCACCGTGCTGTCGGGCAGCGCGGTGGTGCTGCCGTTCCGCCGCAGCGGCCAGGTGAAACCGATCTCGCTCGTGCCCCACGGCATCGACCCGCCCCACGACACGGACCCGATCCGGGTGCCGCAGAGCTGGCGGATCATCGCCACCATGAACGCCCTCGACAAGCACCTGCTGTTCGACATGAGCTACGCGCTCATGCGCCGCTTCGCCTTCGTCGAGGTCACCACGCCGCCGGAGTGGGCCTACGAGCGGCTCCTCGAGGGTCCGGGCGAGGTGGTGAAGGACCTCCTCCCCCTACGGAAGCTCAACAACCTCGGCCCGGCGATCTACGTCGACGCCGCCCGCTACGTGGCCCGCCGCGGCCGCGACGACGTGAGCCGCTCCCGGTTGCTCTACGAGGTCTTCTACGCCTTCTTCCTGCCCCAGTTCGAGGGCATCGACGAACAGCAGGCGGTCAACCTCTACCGGCTCGTGGCCCGTCACCTCGATCCCGCCGAGCAGGCGGAGACCCGCCGGGTGGTCGCCGAGCTGCTGGGCGAGGACCTGGTCGGGTAGGGACGACGTGTCGGATCCGGTCGCACCGGTCACCCCGGTCGTCGCGGGCGCGGCCGGTGCCGAGCTGTGGCGACGCCGGGCGCGCTCGGCGCCGGCGATCGTGTCCGCGGCCGCGCTGACCGGCGAGGATCCACTCACCCTGGCCGACGCGACGGCCATCTCCCTCGCGGCATCCGCGGAGGCCGGCCGACTGCTCGACGGCATGGAGTTGCGGGTTCGCACCCTCAAGACCACCGTCGCCACCTCCACCGAGCGGTGCATCTACTCGGTGCGGGGCCCGGTCCTGTGGTCCGAGACGATCACGGCCCGGGCCAACGCGCTCGGCAACGAGGACGTCTTCGTGTGCATGACCGCCGAGCGGTCCTTCGACACGGTCGAGAACCGGGTGCTCGTCCAGGCGCTCGAGGCCATCGCCCGGGCGGGCCGTGCGTTGCGCGGCCCCACCGGCGAACGGGTGGATCCGGCAGAGGTGGAGCGCATCGCGGCCGTCGCCGAGGAGGCCCAGCGGTGGCGGCGCCATCCGCGGCTGAGCGGCGTGCGCGCCGGCCGCCTGAACGGTCGCAGCCTCGCCCGCATGCGCGGCGGCCACCGCCTCGCCCGGCTCGCCCCGGTGCTCGCCGTACGCCGCCGCGTGGCGGAGCCGTTCGTGCCCGATGACATCGTCGGCCTGTCGAGTCCCGCCACCCGCGGCTACCACGAGATCGTCCTCCGGGCGGTGGACGCCGCGTCGGGTGGCCGCCCGAGGGCATGGACGTGCAACGACGGCGCGTTGCGCGCGGGGCCCGTTTCGTTCCGTCACCCCGCCGCGGGGGGATCCGCTCCGGCCGGGCTCTGGGTACGGGGAACGCCGGTGATCCCGGACACGCCGGACGAGCTGCCCGAGTGGTGGGACCGGCTGCCGGCGAACGGGCTACCGGCGGGCAGCCCGGAGGTGGCCGAGCTGCTCTCGGGGCTCAGCCCCGCTCCGATTCCTCGCTGACCCACTCGTCGTCGCCGAGGTCCTCGACCCGCTCGTCGTCGGGGTCGAGATCGGTCTCGATGTCATCGTCGGGCAGGGCCGGGGGGCGGTCGGACTCCAGGTCGTTGAAGAGGCCCTCGATGTCGAGGTCGGGCCCGCGCTTCATGGCACGAGCCTCCTCGTAGCGGCGATGCCGACCCTTCTTCACGGTGGGACTCCCCATCGTCAGTGACCGAACGGCCGAGTGTAGCAACCCGCCCCCCGGGGGTCATGCACCGCCCCGGCGCCGCGACGGGCCTGAGTACGCTGCCCCGGTGCCCCACGGCCCCGAACTCCCGTGGTGGGTCACCGGTGTGGCCTACCAGATCTACCCGCGCAGCTTCGCCGACTCCGACGGCGACGGCGTGGGCGACCTCCCCGGCCTCGTCGCCCACCTCGACCACGTGGCCGACCTCGGGGCCGACGCGGTCTGGGTCTCGCCGTTCTTCCGGTCCCCCATGGCCGACTTCGGCTACGACGTGGCCGACTTCCGCGACGTCGACCCTCTGTTCGGCTCCCTGGCCGACGCGGACGCCCTGATCGGGCGGGCCCACGAGCTCGACCTGCGCGTGGTGTTCGACCTCGTGCCGAACCACACCTCGGTCGAGCACCCGTGGTTCCGGGCGGCCCGGTCGTCGCGGACGGACCCGCACCGCGACTGGTACGTGTGGCGGGACCCCGGCCCCGACGGCTCGCCCCCCAACAACTGGCGGGCCGCCTTCGCGGACGAGCCGGCCTGGACCCTCGATCCCGAGAGCGGCCAGTACTACCTCCACCTGTTCCTGCCCGAGCAGCCGGACCTCGACTGGAACCACCCCGCCGTGCCGGCGGAGATCGCCGGCGTCATGGAGTTCTGGATGGCCCGGGGCGTCGACGGCTTCCGCTGCGACGTGATCCACTGCATCGGCAAGGACCCCGCCCTGCCGGACGCACCGGAGGAGCTCGCGGGACTGCCCGCCTGTCTGTTCGACCACGGCCCCGGCACGATGGAGCAGATCCGCTTCCTGCGGGGCGTGGTGGACCGCACGCCCGGCGACCGGCTGCTGCTCGGCGAGACCTACGTGTTCGACCGCGACCGGATCGCCGGGTACCTCGGCGACGGCGACGGCCTCCACCTCGGCTTCGACATCCCCGCCCTGCACGCACGGTGGGACGCGGCGGCCTGGCGCGCCGAGGTCGAGTCCGCGCTCGAGCTCTACCCGCCGCGGCACGCCCAACCCGCCTGGGTGCTCTCGAACCATGACGTCCCCCGCCACCGGACGCGGTACGGGACCGTGGCCCGGGCCCGCGCCGCGGCCGTCCTCCTCCTCACCCTCTGGGGCACCCCGACCGTCTACATGGGTGAGGAGCTCGGCCTCGAGGACGCAGAGGTGCCGCCCGGGCGCGTCGTGGACCCGGGTGGCCGGGACGGGTGCCGGGCCCCGCTGCCCTGGGAGCGGGACGGGCGCCACGGCTGGCCCGCGGAGCCGTGGCTGCCGTTCGCGCCCGACGCCGGCGCCCTCAGCGTGGCGGCCCAGCGGGGCGACCCCGCCTCGATGCTGGAGCACTACCGGCGCCTCCTGCACCTGCGGCGGGCCACGCCGGCCCTGCACCGGGGCGACCTGCGCCTGCTCGACGCCCCCGACGGGGTGCTGGCCTACCGGCGGACGGCCGACGAGGGCAGCGACAGCGACGGCAGCGCGATCGAGGTGTGGATCAACTTCACCGACGTGGAGCACCCCGACGCCCGCCCCACCGGCACGTGGCTCGGCGGCACCCTCGTCGCCGCGCCCGCCGCCGGCAGCCCGCTCGGACCCGACGAGGCCCGGATCCTGGCCGTATGACGGTCGCGCCGATGGCGGTGGCGGCCCTCGCGCTGGCGTGCGCGTTCGGGGGCTCCCTCGGCGGCATCGGCGGTGCGACCCTGCTGGTCCCGGTGCTGCTCGCACTCGGCGTCGACCCGCGGGCCGCGGCACCCATCGGACTCGTGACCGTGGCCGCCGGCTCGCTGGCCTCCGCCTCCCGGCCCCTCCAGGACGGCCTCGTCCACCACCGGCTCGGGCTCACCGTCGAGCTGGCGGCGTCGAGCGGCGCGGTGGCCGGCGCCCTGCTGTCCGCGTCGGTGCCCGAGGTCTGGTTGGCCCGCGTGCTCGGCATCGCGGCGCTCATCGGGGCGGTCGCCGCGCTGGCGCGCACCGGGATCCGCAACCGGCCCGACCCCCTCTTCGGCGGCGAGTCCGCCGGCGAGTGGCCCGGCACCCTCGGCGGCCAGTACTCACTCGACGGCGAGATGGTCCCGTACCAGGCCCGGAACCTGCCGGGAGGGCTCGCCGCCTCGCTGGTGGCAGGGGTGGTGGCCGGGCTCTCGGGCGTGGGCGGCGGGTTCCTGAAGACCCCGGCGATGAGCGAGATCATGAAGGTCCCGGTGAAGGTGGCCGCGGCCACCACCACCTTCACCCTCGGGATCACCGCGACCACCGGGCTGGTGGTCTACGCGGAGCAGGGTCGGGTGGAGCCCCACGACGCCGCGGCCGCGCTGCTCGGCGCGCTCGTCGGCGGAGTGCTCGGGGCCCGGACCCAGGCCCGCATCCACGCCACCACCGCCCGCAGGGTCACCGGGGGCCTGCTCCTCGTGGTCGCGGCCGTCGTGATCGGACGGACCCTCACGTGAGCGACGACGCCGTGACCCCCTCCGGTCCGCCGCCGGACCCGAAGGCCGGGCGGTTCGAGCCGCTCGCCGCGGCGCTGCGCCGCGTCCTCCTCCTCGTGGCCGTGCTCGCCGGCCTCGGCGCGCTGGTCCCGGGCACACCCGGGCGGATCGCCGCCTGGGCCGCGATCGGCGTCCTGATGGCCACGCCGCTGTTCCGGGTCGGCTGGCTCGGCCGGCGCTGGTTCCGCCGGGGCGACCCCCGCTTCGGCTGGGTGGCCGTGGGCGTCCTCGCAGTGGTCGCGGTGGCGGCGATCCTCGGATGACCGCCGGTCGGCCGACCCCGGGACCCAGGATCAGGGCCGGTGACGGTCCTCGAGCACGAGGCCGTGGGCACGGTCGAACGCGAGCGTGGCCTCACCCTCCACCAGCCGCCGGATCGGTTCACCGACGATCTCGGCCCGCCAGCCCTGCGTGAGGCGGGCCCCGGGCACGCCCCGCAGGAGGTCCTCGAGGTCGGCGCGGGTCGCGAGCAGCGACGTCTCGAGTTCCAGGTCGCGGGAGCGCTGACTCACCCATGCGGACACGAGCGGTACGGCCGGACGCAGCTCCGAGGGCAGCTCCGGCACCACCGGACCCGGCGTCCGGGTCGGGCGGTTGTCCTTGGCTGCCGCGACCGCGGCGAGCAGTTCCTCGGCGAGCCCGCCGCGCACGTTGCGGCCGTCGACGCCCCGCAGGGAGCGCAGCTCCTCGACGGTGGTCGGCGCCGCGGACGCCACCGACACCACGGCGAGGTCCGACAGCACGAACCGGGGCGTCTGGTCGGTCTCGGCCGCCCGGCGCTCCCGCCACGCGGCCACGGCCTGCGCCACCGCGAGCGACGAGCCCTTGAGGTGCCGGATCTCCTTGATGCGCCGCCATGCGTCGTCCGGGTCGCGGGGGCCGCGGTACTCGGTGCGCAGCTCCTCGCACGCCTCGAGGACCCACTCGGCCCGGCCCCGCTCGTCGATGCGCGCCCAGAGCAGGTCGTGGAGCTCGAGCAGATGCGCCACATCGGCCGCCGCGTAGGTCAGCTGGGCCGGACGAAGCGGCCGTCGCAGCCAGTCCGTGAGCCGGTCGGCCTTGGGCACCCGCACCTTCAGCTCCCGTTCGAGCAGGGTGGCGAGCGACGGGCTCGTGTAGCCGAGGAAGCCGGCCTCGAGCTGGGTGTCGACCAGCGTGCGGGGCACCGTGCCGCACGCCCGCTCGAGCACCTCCATGTCCTGGCGGGCCGCATGCATGACCGCCACCGCGGGCGAGTCGAGGACCTTCGCGAACGGGGCCAGGTCGACCGAGAGGGCGTCCACCAGCACGATGCCGTGGCGGTCCGCGACCTGCACCACCGCCACGTGCGGGTAGTAGGTCTTCTCGCGGTGGAACTCGGTGTCGATCGCGTAGCGCGGTTCGGCCGCGAGGCGGTCGACGAGCGCGGCGAAGCCCCGGTCGTCGTCGACGACGTCGTACTCCGGCTCGGAGCTCAGGTGGGCCCCGCCTCGACCGGGCGGCCCGACTCGATCCAGGCCAGCGTGCCACCGGTGACGTTGACCGCCGGGCGCCCCACCGCCGCGAGCGCCTCGCAGGCCTTGAGGCTGCGGGCGCCGCTCCGGCAGATCACGTAGACCACGTCAGCCGCCGGCACCTCGTCGATGCGTGCCGCGAACTCCGGGAGCGGGATCGGCACGACGCCGGGGACCCTGGCCTCCTCCAACTCGTCGGGGTTGCGGACGTCGACCACGACGGCACCTCCGGCCATGACCTGCTCCAACCCCGCGACGTCGATCTCCTCGATCGGCTGTGACATGCGACCGACGCTACCCCGGCGCGCGCCGTTCCCGGCGCACCGGCGGGTCCCCACCGGCCGTCCAGCCGGGGGGCAGGTCCTCCGGGCGATCGGCGTCGGACCAGCCCGCGCCCGGCGCCACCGGCACCACCACGACGCGGCCCGCCCGGGCGAAGCCGGGCCCGAGCGCCCGCTCCCCCGCGGCGACCACCTCGCCCAGCGCGGCCGCCGCCCCGGCACCGACCGCCGCGCAGGACCACTGCGGCCGACCGTCGACCTCGGGGACCAGGACGTCGGTGTCGGTCGAGGGCCGGGCGAGCAGCGCCCGGACCTCCGCCGGGTCGAGGAGCGGCAGGTCACAGGCGGCCACCAGCAGCCGACGGCCGGGGCGGAGCCGGGCCGCCGTGGCGACCGCCGCGAGCGGACCCTCACCCGGGCGGTCGTCGTCGACCACCAGGTCGGCACCCGTCATGGAATCGACGCCGCCCTCCATCACGACACCGCCCTTCCCCACGACACCGCCCTTCCCCACGACACCGCCCTTCCCC
>JBMOJH010000016.1:0-42129 GCA_049316905.1 Microthrixaceae bacterium
GGACTCGGGGGCTGACGTGGCGGCGGTCGGCGCTGTCATGAGAGGTGACGGGTCGCGAGAGGTGACGGGTCGTGAAGGGTGACGGGTCGTGAAGGGTGACGGGCCGGACTACCGGATGGACCCGGCGCTGGCCGAGCTGGCCGACGAGGCACGGCTGGTCGGCCGGGCCGCGGCCGCGGAGTGCGACCTCCAGGAGGACTCCTGGCTGATCGGCACGTCGCGGGAGTTCTCGCTCGAGCTGGCCGCCCGCGGCTGGCTCGGCATGACCTGGCCGGTGGCCGACGGCGGCGGGGGCCGGCCGCCCCTCGAGCGTTTCGCCGTGTTCGAGGCGCTCATCGCCGAGGGCGCACCGGTGGCCACCAGCTGGTTCGCCGACCGCCAGATCGGTCCGACCCTGCTGCAGTACGGCACCGAGGACCAGCGCCGCCGGTGGCTGCCGGACATCGTGGCGGGCACCTCCGGGTGGTGCATCGGCATGAGCGAACCCGACGCGGGTTCCGACGTGGCATCGCTGCGCACCCGGGCCGAGCGCCGCGGTGACACCTGGGTGGTGCACGGCCAGAAGGTGTGGACCTCCGGTGCCGCGTCGGCGGACTGGTGCTACCTGATCGCCCGCACCGATCCCGACGCGCCGCCGCACGCCGGGCTCAGCGAGTTCGTGGTGGACATGCGGTCCCCCGGCATCGAGGTGCGGCCGATCGTGGACGCCACGGGCAACGCCCACTTCTGCGAGGTGCTCCTCGACGGCGTGGAGGTGCCTGCGGACTGCCTCGTCGGCACCGAGAACGGCAGCTTCAAGCAGGTGATGCGCCAGATGGAGCACGAGCGCGGCGGCATCGACCGGCTCGTGTCGAACCGCCGGCTGTATCTCGACGTGCTCCCCGGGGCCGACACGACCGATCCGCGGGTGCGCCAGCGGATCGCGGAGCTGGAGGGCTTCTACCGGGTCGGGCGCCTGATGGTGCTCCGCGAGGTGCTCGGCGAGGCCCCGGCGGGCTGGTCGGCCATCACCAAGACCGCCTGCACCGAGTTCGAGCAGCGGGTCGCCGACTTCTGCGGTTCGGTGCTCGGCGCGGAGGCGCTGCTCGCCAACCGGGTGTCGCGCAACCTCTGCTACGCGCCGGCGTACACGATCATGGGCGGCACCACGCAGATCCTGCGCGACATCATCGGCAACCGGATGCTCGGCCTCCCCCGGGGCTGAGACCGCGCCGCCGGGGAGATCTTCGGCGCCTCCACGCCCGTCCCGGGCGTTGCGGACCCCTGTTTCGCGGTCGGTCGGGTCGTTCGCGGTCAGTCGAGGCGACGGACCGCGAAGTCCTCGACCGGGTCGCCCACCACGACCTCCACGTCGGCCACCCACGCGCCGGCACCGGAGCAGATCACCGGGTTGGCCTCCACCCGCCGGACCCCGTCCACGTCCTCCACGAGCAGCGCGAGCCGGTGCACGAGCGCCACGAGCGGCACCCGGTCGAGCGGGTCGCCCATCGCCCGGCCCACCGAGGACTGCGCCACCAGCGCGGAGGCGTCCGCGAGCGTGAGCGGGAGCACGGCGAGCGCCGGCGTGTCGGCGGCGGTGGAGGGCCCGCCGAGGCCCACCTCGACCGTGCCGCCGCCGTCACGGAAGCGCCGGACGCGCACCCGCACGTCCACCCCCTGGTCCACGAAGTGCTGGACGGTGGCGGGCAGCAGGTCGTCGCCGAGGACGGCCGCCATCCGGTCCCAGGTGACGGCGAGCTCGTCCGCGTCGGCGAGGTCGACCGCCACGCCGCCGGAGGCCGAGCGCCGCGACCGGTCACGTACCGGCGCCTTCAACGCAACCGGCCACCCCACCTCCGCCGCGGCCCCCACGGCGTCCTCGGGCGTGGACACCTCCCGGCGCGGGGCGAGCCGGACCCCGATCGCGGCGAGGACGGCGGCCTGCTCGTCCGCGGGCAGGGTCACCGTGTCGCGGGTGGGAGCGGGCGAGTCGCCGCGGCGGGCGAGGCATGCATGGACCACCGCCGCGGCCCCGTCGACGTCGAGATCGTCGGGTCGGTCCTGTCCATGGCCCATGGCGGTGGCCCGCCACTGCCGCCATCCGGCCAGGCGGGCGAGCGCCACCGCGGCCGGCTCGGGGAACGCGAAGACCGGCACGCCGAGCCCGTCCTCGGCGCCGCCGTTCGGTCCGGCCGCGCCGTCGGCCACGATGAGCGGCCGGTCCTCCGCTCCGGGCAGCACCGCCACCCAGGTGGTCGCGGGATGGCGGGCCGACGCCGCGGCGACGGCCGAGGCCCACGCGCCCGCGTCGTCGGCCCCCAACCCGACGACGAGCACCGAGCCCACCGCCGGCCGGCGCGCCACCCGGTCGAGCAGCGCCCCGAGCCCGTCACCCGGGGTGGACGGGTCGGGAGCGTCTCCCGCACCGCCCGCCGGGTCGCCCCCCGGCCGGTCGCCACCGGTCATGTCGTCGCCCACCACGCGCAGCCCGACCGCCGCGCACGCCTCGCGGCCGAGCGCCGCCGCCGCCGTGCCCGCCCCCACCACCGCAACGCCCCGGCCCGCCGGAACCGGCTGCGCTGACAGGAGGCGCCCGACGTCCACGAGTTCGGCGACGGACCGAACGGCCACCACGCCCGTCTGGCGGAACACCGCGTCGACCAGACGCCGGACCTCCTCGCGGTCGCCTCGCTCCACGGGGGCGTCACCGTGGGCCTCCGGCGTGTGCAGCACCGCCACCGGCAGGTGGCGCGACACCGACCGGGCCGCCCGGACGAAGCGCTCGTTGAGGTCGCGGGTGCCCAGGTGGGCGAGGACCCCGACCGTCCGCTCGTCGTCGGCCCAGTGGCTCAGGAGGTCGGGGGCGCGCAGGTCGCCCCGCACGCCGCCGGCCACGAGCGACGACACCCCCACCCCGCGCCGGGCGAGCTCACCGGCGAGCGCGGGGCCGAGCGGCCCGGGACCGACGAGCACGCCCACCCGACCGGCGGCGAGCGAGGTGCCCACATCGTCGAGGAGGTGCAGGCGGACCGCCGGGTCGGTGTCGACCAGACCCCGCACGCCGGGCCCGAGGAACCGCAGGCCGGCACCGCGGGCCGCGGCGACGAGGTCCGCGGTGCTGCCGGGCAGGTCGTCGAGCAGGACGATCGCTCCCGCGTCGTGGCCCGCCACCACCGGCACCAGCGCCCTCGTGAGGCCGTCACCCGCGGCCACGAGGACCACGTCGGCACCCTCGGGCAGTGCGGCGAGCCCGGCGGTCACTCGGGCCACCGGGTCCGCGTCGCCGCGCACGTCCACCAGGTGGAGCGACCCGCGGTAGCCGTGCTCGCGGGCCTGGTCCGCCGCGGCCCGGGCCCGCCCGTCCCCGGCCTCCACCGCCACGATCGTGGCGGGGGCCAGCACCCGCCGCACCGAGGCCGCCTCGGCGCGGCGCTCGCGCTGGTCCATCGCGGCGACCACGTCCTCGGTCGGGTCGAGGTCGAAGGCCACCTCCACCACGCCGGCGTCGAGCTGCGAGGCCACCTCGTAGCCGGCGGCGGAGAAGAGGGCGAGCATGCGGCGGTTGTTCGCGAGCGTCGAGGCCGTGAAGCGCCGCAGGCCACGCTCCCGTCCGGCGGCGGCGAGGAACTCGAGCAGGACCATCCCGAGGCCCCGGCCCTGGTGGTCGTCGTCGACGAAGAACGCCACCTCGGCGGTGTCGGTGCCCGAGTAGCGCTCGTAGCGGGCCACGGCCACGAGGTCACCGGCGAGCTCGCCGACGAACGCGACCCGGTCGATGTGGTCGACGTGGGTGAAGTGGTGGACCTCGCGCCGGGTGAGTCGGGGCCGCGGCGAGAAGAACCGGAAGTACACCGACTCCGGCGACTGACGATCGTGGAACCGGACCAGGCCGTCCGCGTCGTCGGGGCGGATCGGGCGGATGCGCACGGTGTGGCCGTCCCGAAGGACCACGTCCGCGACCCAGTTGGGAGGGAAGGGCTCCCCGTCGTCGCCGGGCTCCACGGGGGCGGACTCTACCGGGCCGACGCCCGGCGCAGGGCTAGCCTCCGCGCACCCACTGCGCGTCACGGGAGCAGCTGATGCCCGCCAGCGAACCCCCATCCGAGCCCGCCACGGCGAACCCGACCCTCGCGTCGCTCGCCGGGCGGTACTGGGACGCCGCGATGGCCCGGTCGCCGCTGTCGGCCACCCTGCTCGGCCGCCACGACCACGACGCCGAGCTCGACGACCTCTCCGAGGCGGCCGACGCGGCGTACGCGGACGAGCTGGGTTCTTTGGTGACCGCGGTCCGCGCCCTCGACCCCGGCGCGCTCGACGGACCGGGCCGGGTGACGCGGTCGTTGCTGGTCCACCAGCTCGAGGTGGGCCTCGAGGCGATCGAACTCCGGCTGGTCGAGCTGGCCTCGGACCAGATGCTCGGGCCGCACGCGTCGCTGCTGATGGTCGCCCCGCAGCTGACCTACCCGGAACCGGACCACGCCGCGGCTGCGCTCCGGCGCCACGAGCTTGTGCCGCGCCTGCTCGACGGGGCCCTCGACCGCTTCCGGGCGGGGCTCGCGGCGGGCCGGACCCCGGCGGCGTGCGTGCTGGCCCGCTCGCTGAACTCGCTCGACGGCTACCTCGCCACCGACGTGGACGACGACCCGTTCCTCGCCGCCGGCCTGCCCGACGGCTGGGACGGGGCCGACGCGTGGCGTGACACCGTGCGGGACCAGGTGCGCGACGTGATCCGCCCCGCGTTCGCCCGGTACCACGACGTGCTGCGTGACGAGCTCGCGCCCGTCGCTCGGCCCGACGACCGGGCCGGGTGGTCGTGGCTCCCCGACGGCGACCGTCTGTACGCGGCCCTGGTGCGCTCGCACACCACGCTGGCCCGCTCGCCGGAGGAACTGCACCAGCTCGGCCGGCACCACACCGAGGAGCTCCTCCCCGCCGAGTACGCGGAGGTGGCGCCCGAGGTCCTCGGCACGGGCGAGCTCGACGAGGTGTTCCGCCGGCTGCGGACCGACCCGGCGCTCCGCCACACCGACGCGGCCGACATCGTGGCCGTGGCCGAGGCGTCCGTGGCGCGGGCCACCGCCGCGATGGGGCCGTGGTTCGGGCGGCTGCCGACCTCGCCGTGCCGGGTGACGCCCGTGCCCGACTTCCTCGCGGCGGACGCCCCGTACGCCTACTACTTCCCCCCGGCGCCGGACGGCTCGCGGCCCGGGACGTACTTCATCAACACCGCGAACCCCACCGAGGCATCGCGGACCGAGGCAGAGAGCATCGCCTTCCACGAGGCGATCCCCGGCCACCACCTGCAGCTCGCCATCGCCCAGGAGCTCGACGGCCTCCCCGAGTTCCAGCGCCACGACGGCGCGACGTCCTACATCGAGGGGTGGGGCCTCTACGCGGAGCGGCTCGCCGACGAGATGGGCCTCTACTCCGGCCCACTCGACCGTCTGGGCATGCTGACCGCGGACTCGTGGCGCTCGGCCCGCCTCGTGGTCGACACCGGCCTGCACGCCCTCGGCTGGAGCCGGCAGGACGCGATCGACTACTTCGCCGAGCGCACCCCGGTGCCGGTCGACCAGGTGCTGCCGGAGGTCGACCGCTACCTGGCCATGCCGGCCCAGGCGCTCAGCTACAAGGTGGGCCAGCTGGAGATCCAGCGCCTGCGCGCCGAGGCGACCGAACGCCTCGGCCCGAGGTTCCGCATCGACGAGTTCCACGACGTGGTGCTCGGCTCGGGGGCGGTCACGCTGCCCGTGCTCGCCGACCTGGTGGGCGCGTGGATCGAACGAACGGGGGAACGACCATGAGTACCGACGCGACAGCCGGGACAGCCACGAACGAGGCGGCGGCGGGGACCGGGCCCGGCGGGGACGTCACGGTCCACCACCGCACGTGCCCGCTCTGCGAGGCCACCTGCGGACTCGAGATCGAGGTGGCCGACGGGGCCGTACGCCGCATCCGCGGCGACCGGGCGGACGTGTTCTCCCACGGGTTCCTGTGTCCCAAGGGCTCCACGCTCAAGCAGCTGCACGACGACCCCGACCGGCTGCGCCGACCGCTCGTGCGCCGCGACGGCGTCCACGTGGAGGTGTCCTGGGAGGAGGCGTTCGCCGAGGTGGAGCGCCTGCTGGTGCCGCTGCGGGAACGCCACGGGGCCGACTCGGTGGCGATGTACCTCGGCAACCCCAACGCGCACACCATCGCCGGGGCGATCTTCGGGCGGCCGCTCATCCAGGCACTCGGCACGAAGAACCTGTACTCGGCCTCCACGGTCGACCAGATGCCCCGTCACGTCTCGAGCGGGTTCCTCTACGGCAACCCGGGCGCGATGCCGGTGCCCGACCTCGACCGCACCGATTTTCTCCTGATGCTCGGCGCGGACCCGCTCGAGTCCAACGGCAGCCTCTGCACCGCGCCGGACTTCCCGGGCCGCCTCGCGGCGATCCGCGAGCGCGGCGGCCGGGTCGTGGTCGTGGACCCACGCCGGAGCCGCAGCGCCGAGGTGGCCGACGAGCACCTCTCCATCCGACCGGGCACCGACGCGCTGTGGCTCTGCGCGCTGGCGCACGCGGTGCTCGCGTCCGGCGATTCGGCGCCCGGTACGCACCTCGACGGGCTCGTGAGCGGGCTCGACGCGCTGCCCGCCGCGCTCGCGCCGTTCTCGCCCGAGGCGGTGGCGGACCATTGCGGGATCGACGCCACGACGACGCGACGGATCGCGGATGAGCTGTCCGACGGGCGGCGCGCCGCGGTGTACACGCGCATCGGGACGCACACTGCGTCGTTCGGCACGCTCAGCTCGTGGGCGGGCGACGTGCTGACCCTCCTCACCGGCAACCTCGACCGCGCGGGCGGGATGATGTGGGCCACCCCGTGCCACGGGCGCCCGGCCGTCCCGGGCCGTCCGCCCGGCGGGCGGGGCTTCCGCACCGGGCGCTGGGGTTCGCGGGTCTCGGAACGGCCCGAGGTCCGCGCCGAGCTGCCGGTGGCGGTGCTCGCCGAGGAGATCGAGACCCCCGGCGAGGGTCAGGTCCGGGCCCTCATCACGGTCGCGGGCAACCCGGCGCGCTCCACGCCGGACTCGGAGCGGCTCGAGCGGGCGCTCGACGGCCTCGAGGCGATGGTGTCGGTCGACATCTACCTCAACGAGACGACGCGCCACGCGGACGTGATCCTGCCGCCGCCCTCGGCGCTCGAGAAGTCGCACTTCGACCTCGCGTTCTACGGCCTGTCGGTGCGCAACGTGGCCAACTGGTCGGCCCCGGTGTTCCCGGCCGAGGGGCCCGGCGAGCACGAGATCCTGGCCCGGCTCGCCCTCATCGTCGCCGGCCAGGGCGCGGACGCGGACCCGGAGCTCATCTACGGGCTGATCGGCGCGCAGCTCGCCCAGCAGGCCACCACCCAGGAGGGCGGGCCGCTCGCGGGCCGCGACCCCGACGAGCTGCTCGCGGCCGTGGCGCACGAACCCGTGCCCGAGCGCTTCATCGACCTGATGGTCCGCTCCGGCCCCTACGGCGACCAGTTCGGGGCGAACCCCGGCGGCCTCTCCATGGAACGGCTGCGGGCCGAACCCCACGGCGTGGACCTGGGGCCGCTCGTGCCGAGGGCCGCGGAGGTCCTGCGCACCACGACGGGCACGATCGAGGTGGACCGGCCCGAGGTGCTCGGCGACCTGCAGCGGCTCGCCGCGGTGCTCGAGGAGGAACCCGGCGACGGCATGCTGCTCATCGGGCGCCGGCACCTCCGGTCGAACAACTCGTGGATGCACAACCTCGAGGTGCTCGTGAAGGGCCGGCCGCGCTGCACGCTGCTCGTGCACCCCGACGACGCGGAACGGTTCGGCCTCGCCGACGGCGCGGAGGCCGTGGTGCGCTCGGCGGTGGGCGAGGTGACCGCGCCGGTGGAGGTGACCGACCGGGTCCGCCCCGGGGTGGTGAGCCTGCCGCACGGCTGGGGCCACGACGCGGCCGGGGCCCGGCTGGAGGTGGCGGCCCGCCACGCCGGCGTGAACTCCAACGTGCTGACCGACGGGTCGGTGCTCGACCCGCTGAGCGGCAACTGCGCGCTCAACGCGATCCCGGTGGAGCTCGCCCCCGCCTGACCCCTCCCACCCCCCGCTCTGTGATGCTGTCGACGACACATGGGTCGTCGACAGCATCACGAAGCCGGGGTCAGGCCGTCAGCTCTGCAGCGAGGAGTTCGGTCAGCTCGATCGGACGGTCGCCCTGCACGCTGTGGCCGGCGCCGTCGACCACCACCACGCGGGCGCCGGGCCGGCGCCGTTGCAGCTCGGCCACGTCGTCGTCGTCGACCACCGGACTCACCCCGCCCTGCACCAGCAGCAGCGGCACGGTGGAGGCCCCGATCGCGTCCCAGAGCCGTTCGGGGCCCATGGCCTGCGGGTCACCGGCGAGCGGGCGGCGGTCGTAGTTCCACTCCCAGGTGCCATCCCCGGCGCGGTGCGCGTTGTGGAGGATCCCCCGCCGCAGCGACTCGGGCGTGCGGGTCGGGTTGAACTCCACCGTGCGGGCGAAGATCTCGCCGAACGACCCGAACGACTGGGGGCCCTCGATGAAGGCGTGCACCTCGGCGGCCTTGTCGCGGGTGACCCCGGGGGTGATGTCGACGAGCACCAGCCGCCGCACCAGGTCGGGGCGGGCGTCGGTGAGCGCCACCGCGGTGAGCCCGCCGAGCGACATGCCCACGAGCACCTCGGCGTCGGGGGCGAGGGCCTCGACCATCGCGGCCACGTCGGCCGCATTGCTGACCGGGTCGTAGGCCCGGTCGGTCCGCCAGTCGGAGCGACCGTGGCCGGGCAGGTCGACGGCCAGCACGGGCACCGGGCGCAGCGCGAGCGCCACGGTGTCCCAGGTGTGGGCGTTCTGGGCCCCGCCGTGGAGGAGCACCACCCGCGGCGGCCCCTCGCCCCACCGGAGGCCGGAGAGCCGGCGGCCGTCGTCCAGGGCATGCTCCACCCGCTCGACCCGCGGCGGATCACCCAGGGTCAGCCCGTACTCGTCGCAGTTCTCGTGGAAGTACGCGAACTCGTCGTAGCGGAACTCCTCCGCATCGGGATCCGCTCCGGGCACCTCGACGGTCATGGGCCCAGCATCGCAGACCCGGCCGACCCCGACGCCACGGGGCCGCGGCCGCCCGGAGCTACGATCACGGCCCGGTCCGACGGGACCGACAGGGGGGTTCCGATGCGAAGCAGGTCCGGCGGGAGGAACACGGCGCGCAACCGGGGCAGTACGGCGCGGGCGGGGGCGCGGGGGCGGCGCCACCTGGCGCTGCTGGCGGCCACGGTGGCCCTCGCCCTGGTGGGTGCGGCGTGCACCCAGGACGTCGGCTCGCAGGCCGAGCGCAACGCGGCCGAGTCGCCGACCAGCTCCTCCTCCACGACCACCACCCGACCCGACCTGCCGCGGCTGGACCCCGACGCGAAGGACGCGGCGTTCACCGTCCGGGGCAGCGTGAACCAGGTGAGCGTGCTCGGAGCGGAGAAGGGCGAGCGCCTGGCCCTGTACGGCGACGACGGCGTGGCGGTGGCCCAGGGCACGGCGGACGACCAGGGTTCGTACCTGTTCCGACTGGTGGCGGCCGGCGACGGCTATCGGGTGGCCGGCGTCGGTGACACCCCTGCGGCCTCCGGCGAGGTGGCCGTCGTCGACGCCGGGGGCAGCACTCCCCCCCAGTCGTTCTACGACGGCCAGCAGCTCCAGCCCGGCTACCAGTACATCGCCACCCGCGACGGCACCACGCTCGCGGCCTCGGTGTACCTGCCCGGCCCGCCCGAGAAGGGTCCGTACCCCACCGTCGTGGAGTACTCGGGCTACGACCCCGCGAAGCCCGCCAGCAATCTGATCGCTGCGAACGCCGACAAGCTCAAGGGCGTGGTGGGCGACAACCCCGAGGCCCTGTGCGGCCTGGTGCCGTTCGCGTGCAACGCCCCCGCCCAGCCCGGATCGCTCCTCGCGAGTGCCATGGGCTTCGCCGTGGTGGCGGTGAACATCCGCGGCACCGGCTGCTCCGGCGGCGCCTACGACTTCTTCGAGCCGCTGCAGCTCCTCGACGGCTACGACGTGATCGAGACCGTCGCCGCCCAGCCCTGGGTGAAGGGCGGCAAGGTCGGCATGGTCGGGCTCTCCTACCCCGGCATCAGCCAGCTGTTCGTGGCCTCCACCCAGCCGCCACACCTCGCGGCCATCACCCCGCTGTCGGTCTACGACGACACGGTGCGCGGCGTGCTCGCCCCCGGCGGCATCTTCAACAAGGGCTTCGCGCTCAAGTGGGCCGACGAGGTGCTCACCAAGGCCAAGCCCTACGGCCAGGGCTGGGAGAAGGCCCGGGTGGACGGCGGCGACACCACCTGCGCCGAGAACCAGAAGCTGCGCGGCCAGAACGTGGACGCGTCGGCGAAGGCCCTCAAGTACAAGTACTACGACCGCACCGTGGCCGACCCGCTGTCGCCGGCCCTCTTCGCCAAGAACATCGAGGTCCCGGTGTTCCTCACCGGGTCCTACCAGGACGAACAGACCGGCGGGCGGTTCCCGCTGCTGTTCGACAGGTTCACCAACTCCCCGCTCACCCGGTTCTCCGCGTGGAACGGCGCGCACGCCGACGGGTTCGGCCCGGTCAACCTCGTCGAGTGGAAGACCTTCCTCGATCTGTACGTGGGCGACCAGCTCACGCTGATCGGCGCGCCGGTGAAGCTGTTCCTGCCGCTCGTCATGCAGGAGATCTTCGGCACGCAGGTCTCGCTCCCCGACCAGCGATTCCTCGACCAGCCCTCGCCCGCCGCGGCCCGGGCCGCCTACGAGAAGGAGGCGCCGATCCGCCTCCTGTTCGAGAGCGGCGCGGGTGACCCGTCGAACCCGGGCGCCCCGGTGCCCACCGCGGAGGCCCGCACCACGTCGTTCCCCCCGCCGGGCACCACCGCCCAGGCGTGGTACTTCCAGCCGGACGGGTCGCTGTCCACCTCGAAGCCGCCGGCCGACGGCGGGGCGAGCAGCTTCGGCGTGGACCAGGCCCTTGGCGACCTCACCACGTTCGACGGCTCCGACGGCAACAACATCTTCCACGCGGACGCCCGCTACGACTGGAAGCAGGAGCCCGACGGGAAGGCGACGGTGTTCGTCAGCCCGCCGCTCGAGAAGGACGCCGTCCTCGCCGGCACCGCGAGTGCGGACCTCTGGATCCGCACCGACGTGCCCGACACCGATCTGGGGGTGACGCTCTCGGAGGTCCGCCCCGACGGCAAGGAGGTGTACATCCAGTCCGGCTTCCTGCGGGGTTCGTTCCGCAAACCGGCCAAGGGCTCCACCGACCTGCTGCCGCTCCACACGGGCTACGAGTCCGACGCCGAACCGCTGCCCAAGGGCGAGTTCACCCAGGCCCGCGTGGAGATCCTCCCCTTCGCGCAGATCATGCGGGCCGGCTCCCGTATCCGCATCTCGGTGCACACCGCCGGGGGCGACAAGCCGGGCTGGAGCTGGATCCTCACCCCGAACCCGCCCGGCACCGTGGTGCAGGTGGGCCACTCCGAGGCACACCCCAGCCGGGTCGTGCTGCCGGTGACCTCCGGGCTGCTGTCCTCCTACCCGGCCCAGCTGCCGGCGTGCGGTGCCCTGCGGGGCCAGCCGTGCCGGGACTACGTGCCGTTCACGAACGCCCCGGCCGCCTGAGCGGGTCGCCGGCGGGCCGGGCCCGCGTTCAGGGATCGACGACGGTGAACGGGGCGTCCTTGGCGGCGTCGTTGTTCAGCACGACGTCGTTGGTGACCCGCACGTAGCAGGTGGTGTTCTTCTGCACGCCCTCCGGTGCCTCGTCCGCGGCGGCGAAGCAGCCCCACGGCAGGTCGCCACCGGGCACCGGGCCGCGGAAGACCTCGAGCTCGATCGACCCGTTCCCGTCGGGGGTGCCGTTGGGCGTGAGCTCGCTCAACGGCGCGCAGTCGGTGCCGGCCTGGAAGGTCGGATCGTTCGCCGGACGTCGGCACACCGACACGAACATGAGGGTGCGGGGCGCCTGGCCGGTCCACGCCACCTGGACCTTGGCCGTGCCGTCCTTGGCCACCGGCACCGCGGACGGGGTGACGGTCACCCCACCGGTGCCGGGCGACGGGGTGGCGGTGGGCGGCGGCGCCACGGTCGAGCTCGGCGCGGCCGTGGTGGTGGTGCCCTTCCCGTCGTCGTCCCCACCGGAGCAGCCGACGGTGGCGACGGCCAGCAACAGGGCGCACCCGAGCGCGAGGGCCGACCGGCCCACCCCTCCTCCCCGGAACTCGGAAGGGGCGTTTCGACGGGCAGGGAGGCGGCGGGTCCGGGGCACGGCTGCTCAGTGCACCGGCCCGGAGCGCGACTCGCAACCAACCGGAGGTGAACAGCAGGTGTCGCGACCCCGACCGCCGCGGGAGCCCGGACGCGACGGAGCCCCCGCCGGGGCGGGGGCTCCATGGGGTGGGCGTACACAGACTCGAACTGTGGACCTCTTCCGTGTCGGGGAAGCGCTCTAGCCAACTGAGCTATACGCCCGAGCGGCGCCGAGAGTAGCAGGGGCCGCGGCGACGGTTCCCCATCCGGAGCGGTGGTCGGGACCGGTCGCTCGCAGTGTCGAACGGGTCACGTCGGAGGGTCAGGTCGGAGGGTCAGCGGGGCTCGGGCGTGACCCGCTCGGGGTCGGTCCCCGCATGGGCCCCGAGCACACCGACCGCGGCGACGGCGAGGAGGCCCGCCGCGAACAGCAGCCACAGGCCCGGGCCGGGTCCGGTGCGGCCGCGGCCTCCGCCCACACCCCACTCGGCGATGGCGAACACCGAGCAGGCCAGGCCCGCCACGACCGCCAGGGTGCGCCCGGCCCGGCCCTTGTGGGCGGCGATCAGCACACCGGCCACCGCGAGCACCACGCCGAGGAGCACGGCCACCCAGCCGCGACCGAGGCCGCCACCGGGCAGGCGCCAGCCGGTCTCCGCGAGCGCCGGGCCGATCACCGTGCCGTAGTCGCGCCACGGGAGCAGGCTGGCCGCGCCGGCCGCGACGGCGGCGAGCAGGAGGAGGCCCACCAGGGTGAGCTCACGCCACTGCGACTCGGGCCGGGTCTCCACCGCGACCGGTGCTGCACCACCGAGCGGCACGGCGGCCACGAACCCCGACGGGGCAGGAGGTGCGCCGGGAGCGCCGTGATCGGGTGGCGTCCAGGCGCCGGGGGTGTCGGTCACCTCCCCAGCTTGCCGCACGGGACCTGCCGAACGGACGCGCCGCCGGGCGATCCGACCCCGGACGCGCCGTGGGTCGTGGGCACACCTCGGTGCACCCACGACCCACGCACGGCGAGGCGACGGCGGGAATCGAACCCGCGTACGGGGCTTTGCAGGCCCCTGCCTCAGCCACTCGGCCACGTCGCCAGTGCGGCCCACCCTAGCGGTGGCGGGATCGCGTCCCGAACCCGTCGCCGGACGCGGCAGGGCCCCCACCGTGGTGGGGGCCCTGTGCTGAGCGGACGACCGGCCTCGAACCGGCGGCCTCAACCTTGGCAAGGTTGCGCTCTACCAACTGAGCTACGTCCGCAGGAGTCGCTGATCGTACCAGAGGCCCCCGTCGCGGCAAGTTGGGCGGCGGGGCCCCACGCCCGCCGCGGCACGGTGGCCGCGGCTCAGGAACCGTCCGGGCGCACCCGCTCCGCGAGCTCCACGGCGAGGGCCACCTCGGTGATGTTGTCGACCGTGGAGAGCCGCTCCGCGTCGCTGAACGACAGTGCGGCCACGTCACGGTCGTGCCGGCCCCGCGCCACCAGGTCGGGCCCGAGCGGGAAGACGTCCACGATGGGCTGCCAGCGGCGGGCGTTGACGACCAGCACCCGCTGGGTGGTGAGCACCACCACGGCGGCCTGGCCGAGCATCTGGCCGGTCACCGCGCAGAGGACCACCTCGTCGCGCTGCAGCAGCGCCCCGCACACTGCGATCGGCGCGGCCGCCCGCTCCTGGTCCTCCACCCGCAGGCGCCCCACCGCGGCCGCGAGGCCGTGGGCGTCGGGCACCGGCGGCGGACCCGGGTGCGGCGCGGCCCACTGGCCGGTGTCGGCCGGGGCCGCCGGGGCGACGGGGGCGACCGGGGCGACCGGCGGCGGACCCACCGGGGCCGCGGCAGCGGCGTGGAACGAATCACCGGCGGGCGCGGCGAACGGACTCCGGCCGGCACCGGGCACCTCCCCGGCGAAGTCGGCGCGCGACTCGTTCGAGAACAGCAGGGGCCGGGTCTGGCCCGGGCCGGTGTACGGCTCGTCGGGGTGGAACGGTTCGTCCACGACGTCGTCGGGCCGAGCGGCGGGATCGGCGCTGAACGACGACCGGAGGCCGCTCACGACGTCGGTCGCCGGGTCCCACGGCCCCGATGCCGGCGGCGGCGGGGGCTCCTCCACCAGCTCGCCCTCGGCGGGGGCGGACGCATCGGTGGACCACATGTTGTCGCGGCCGAACGGCCGTTCCGGCGGGACGACCTCGGCGTTGTCGGCAGCCACGGTGGTGAAGAGGTCGTCCTCGGGGTCACGCAGCTGGGCCCCGCAGTGCGCGCAGGTGGTGGCGTCGTCGGGGTTCGACCCCCGGCAGTAGGGACACGGCCAGCCCCACCCGCCCTCGTTGCCGATGTCGCTGGTCTGGGTCACGCCGTGCCTTCCTACCGTCCGGCGCGCCGTCGCGCCGCCGTGAACAGCGTACGGGACGCGCGAGCGGGTCCCTCAGCCAGGGGTCGCGTCGCCGGCGGTCCAGGTGGCCACGGCGCGGGCGAGCAGCTCCCGGCCCGCCTCGTCGAGCGGCAGCCCGGCAGCGGCGGCCCGCCCGCGGTCGCTCATCTTCGGCAGCGTCCGCACCAGCACGTCGACCATGTGGTCCTCACCGAGGCGGGCCGAGACCTCGCCGAGCTGGGTGCGCAGGAACACCAGGCACAGGGCGTCCTCGTGGACCTGCACCGCCGGGTCCGTGCCCAGGCCCTCCTTGCGAACGATCGCGGCGACGGTCGCGGCCTCGGCGTCGGTGTAGCCGCACGCCCCGAGCAGGTCGCGCACCTCCTCTGCATGGCGACGCCGGGCCGCGGCGCGCCACCGCAGGTAGCCGGCGCGGCCCTCGGGGTGATCGGTGCGGGGCGAGGTCCAGCGCCGCAGGTGGTGCGCACGGGCCGCGAGCAGCTGGAGCTCACCGGCGTCGGGATCGAGCTCGAGGACGGTGCGGACCATCCACCGGCCGTGCAGGAGTTCCTTGGGGCCGCGCTCGCCCTCGATTTCCACCTCGGTGGGGTCCTCGGCGTTGGCGGCGTCGATCCGCTCGCCGGCGAGGCGGTAGCGATCGGCCCCGGGGTCGGCCGCGGGCACCGGGCGGGCCTCAGGCCCCGGCGTCGGGCCGCAGGTCGAGGCGGATGACCAGCACGCCGTCCTCGAGGGCGGCGGTCGAGTTGGCGATCATCGCGAAGTCGCGGAAGTCGAGCTCCGCCTGGCGGATGAACTCCCGGCGGGCCTCACCCTCGACCGGCGGGATCTGGCGGCGCTTCACCGAGGCCGCCCGCTCCCGGAACCGTTCGATCATCGCGTCGGGGTCGAAGTCGGTCATGGGCGGAGGCTAGCCATCGCCCCGCTCGGCGGGTGCCGCCGGGGGACCGCCGCCCCAGCCCTGCGACGCCCACTGACCGGCCGCGGGTGCCGCCGCGGGTGCCGGAGCGGGAGCAGCGGCCGGAGCCGGTGCCGGGGTGGGACGCGGAACCGGAGCAGGGAGCGGCGCGCCGACGGGCCCGGCCGCGGGGATCGGCCCCGACAGGTGGTCGGCAGCCGGTGCCGTCGCAACGACGGATGTCGTGGTCCACGGCGTCGACCCGTCGGCCGCTGATCCGGCGCCGGCGGCCACTGCACCGGCGCCGGTCACCCCGGGCTCGGTGTCGGCCGGTAGCCAGGACCAGGCCTCGGCGGGGTCCTTCCGGGGACGCGTGACCCGCCAGAAGACGACCGTGACCGCGGCGATCACCACCGCGAGGACGATCAGTGCGATCACCACGATGTTGAGCCGCTGGGTGGCCTGCTCGCTCTCGTCGACCCGCTGGCCGAGCCCGGCGTCCGGGGCTGCCGTGCTCGGCGGGGCCTGCGGAGTGGTGGTGGGAGGTGGTGCCACCGTCGTGGGGGCGGCGACGGTCGTGGGCGCCGCGGTCGTGGTGACCGGGGGCAGGGTCGTGCGGGTCTGCGACGAGGGCGTCAGGGCATCCGCAGCGACGGCGACGGGCGCCGCGAGGAGCTCCGTCACCACGACGGTCAGGGCCGCCGCACCCGCGAGCGACACGAGCAGCACGACCAGCAGGAGCCGACGAAGGCGGAGTCCCGGCACGCACCGCAGCGTAGTGGCGTCGGTGGCAGCGCCCGGAACGCCCCGTGGCTGCGGGCTCAGCGCTGGCACGCCGGGCAGTGGTAGGTGGTGCGGCCGCCCACGACGTCACGGCGGAGCGGCGCGCCGCAGCATGGGCAGTCGCCGTCGGGCCGGCGCCGGTCCTGCAGGTCGCCGGTGTGGGAGCCGCCGCGACGGCCCAGCTCGCGCACGGTCGAACGGACCGCACGGGCGAGCCGTCGTTGCTCCTCGGGCGACAGCCCGCCGGCCGGCCGGGTGGGGTCGAGGCGGGCCCGCCACAGCGTCTCGTCCACCAGCAGGTTGCCCAGGCCAGCGAGCCGCGACTGGTCCAGTAGCGCCGCCTTCAGCGACGTGTCGGACCGGAGCGCATCCCGAAGTTCCGTCACAGTGACGGTTGATGCCTCCGGGCCGAGCCTGTCGAGCGGCGGGTCGAGCTCGACCCCGCCCAACCGGCGCGGGTCCACCAGTTCGAGCACTCCCCCGTCGGCGAAGCCCAGGCCGAAGCGCACCCAACCGGGCCGGTCCCCCGCCGGGCCGTACTCCAGGTGCTCGATCGGTGCGGTGCCGTCCACCACGAGGCGGCCGGTCATCCCGAACCGGAGGCCCACCACCGGCCCGCGGTCGAGCGGCAGCAGCAGGAGCTTCCCCCACCGCCGCGCGGCGGTGATCCGGGCGCCCGCCAGCACGTCCTCCAAGGCCGCCGCGGTGAGCCCCCGTTTGAGGAACCAGGCGTCGGGCGCGTGCACCTCGGCCACCTCCCGGTCGACCACCCCGGCCGCGGCGCGCCGGTAGGCCTCCACCTCGAGCAGCTCCGGCACCGGTCGACCCCCGTCGCGGACGCGCCCGGCCGGGCGTCAGCCGCCGACGGCGCCGAGGGCGCCGAGCAGGTCCGCCGCGAGGTCATCCGCGTCCTCGAGCCCCACCGAGATCCGCACGGTGCCCGGCGAGATGCCGGCCGCCTCGAGCTCGTCGGGGAGCAGGTTCACGTGGGTGGTCGACGCCGGATGGGTCACGAGCGTCTCCGGCCCGCCGAGCGACGTGGCGAGCTGGCAGATCCGGGTGGACTCGACGAACCGGCTGCCCGCCTCCAGCCCGCCGGCCACCTCGATCGTGAGCAGCCCGCCGGTGAGCCGCATCTGGCGCTCGGCCAGGGGGTGCTGCGGGTGCGACGCGAGCCCGGGGTGGCGCACCTCGAGCACCCGCTCGTCGGCCTCGAGCACCTCACCGAGGCGCAGTGCGGTGGCGGTCTGCTGGCGCAGCCGCACCCCGAGGGTGCGCAGGCCGCGCAGGCCGCCCGCTGCGTCGTGGGGGCTCGCGTTGGCGCCCTGCAGCACCGCGAAGCCCCAGATCCAGTCGAGGAGCTCGCGGCTGCCGGCCACCACACCGAGGGTCACGTCGTTGTGGCCGCCGATCGCCTTCGTGGCGGAGTGCAGCACGAGGTCCACGCCGTGGTCGAGCGGTCGTTGGCCGAGCGGCGTGGCGAACGTGGAGTCGACCACCTTCATCGGGCCCTTGATCGCGCCCAGCCGGTCGAGGTCCACGAGGTCGAGGCGCGGGTTGGCCGGGGTCTCGGCGAAGAGGAGCATCGTGCGGCCCGGCCGCACCGCCTCCTCCCACGCCGCGGGATCGGTGCCGTCCACGAAGGTGACGTCGATGCCGAACCGGGGACAGACCGCCTGGAAGAGCATCTGCGTGCCCGCGTAGAGCTGGCGCTGGGCGACGATGTGGTCGCCGCTGGAGCACAGGCCCAGCACCACGGCCGCCACCGCGCCCATGCCGGAGGCGAACGCGCGGGCCGCCTCGGCGCCCTCGAGCTCGGCCACTGCCTCCTCGAAGGCGTTGACCGTCGGGTTGCCGTAGCGGCTGTAGAAGGTGGTGGCGGCGGTCGACAGGGCCTGGCGCCGCCCCTCCTCCACCGTGTCGGTGGCGAAGGTGGTGGTGGCCCAGATGACGGGGGCGAGCGCGTTCGCGTTGCCGGAGCGCCCGGCGCGGACGGCCACCGTCTCGGGGGCCCAGTCGGCGGGCGTGGGTCCGCCGGTCTGGTCGGGGGGCGGTTGGTTCATGGTCGGTCTCCGGGAGGGATGGCAGGCGGGACTCGGTCGAGGAAGTCGGCCACGCGCGGGCCGAGCCGCGGCGTCTCGATGAGGAAGCCGTCATGGCCGTGGGGCGACTCGATGGCGACGCGCTCCACCTCCACACCGCCGGCCTCGAGTCCGGCGGCGAGCGCCTCCTGCTGGCGGGGCGGGTACAGCCCGTCGCTGGTCACCGACGCCACGATCGCGGGGACGCACACGCGGGCGAGCGCCGCCGCGGTGCTGCCGCGGCCGCGCGCCACGTCGTGGAGGTCCATCGCCCGGTTCAGCCGCACGTAGGAGTTCGCGTCGAAACGGCGCACGAGCTTGAGCCCGTGGTAGTCGAGGTACCCCTCCACATCGAACTGGTTGTCGAGGGAGAACTCGAGCTGGTGCAGCAGGGTCCGGTGGAACCGCTCGGTGAACACCTCGTCGCTGCGGTAGGTGACCTGGGCGCACATGCGGGCCACCGCGAGACCGCGCCAGGGCCCGTCGCCGGGCGGGGCGTCGTAGTAGTCCCCGCCGCGGAAACGGGGGTCCGCGGCCACCGCCATCCGGCCGATGTGGCTCCACGCGATCTGCAGCGCAGAGGCCTCGGCGGTGGTGGAGGCGAGCACCAGCGACCGCAGGCGGTCGGGGTACATCACGGCCCACTCGAGCGCCTGCATGCCGCCCATCGAACCGCCCACCACCGATGCCCACGACCGAACGCCGAGGTGGTCCGAGAGCGAGGCCTGGGCGCGCACCATGTCACGGATCGTCACCACCGGGAACGTCGAGCCGTACGGCCGGCCGGTGGCCGGGTCGTCCGACGCCGGGCCCGTGGAGCCCTGGCAGCCGCCGAGCACGTTCGCGCACACCACGAACCACCGGTCGGTGTCGATGGCACGGCCGGGCCCGATCAGCCCGTCCCACCATCCCGCGGTGGGATGTCCGGGCCCCGAGCGACCCGACGCGTGGCTGTCCCCCGTGAGGGCGTGGCAGACGAGCACCGCGTTCGCGGCGTCGTCGTCGAGGCGGCCCCACGTCTCGAAGGCCAGCCGCGGTCCGGCGAGTGACCCGCCCCCCTCGAGCTGGAACCGTCGGCCGGGGGCGACGTCGTGGAACCGCCGGCCGCCCGCGGGGTCACCGGGGCGCCAGGCGCCGCTGGGCGGGAGGTCGTCGGTGCGGTGGTTCTGGATCACGGGTCGGCAGGGTGCGGCGCAAGGGACGGCACCGGGACCGGTCCGGACAGGGGTCGGCGGCCCGTGGGGCCGCCCGGACACTTGGTTGCCGTCCGGCGTCGCCGGTCGACCACATCCCCGCCGAGGCGGGAAGGCACCTTGGGTGTCCGTCCCAGGTTGCCGGACCCCTCCCGGGGCCTCTCCTGATGGTGCGACCACGAAACACGACCCGCCGGGGCGTGGTCAAGACGGTTCGCGGCGCATCGACGGGCCGGGCCGCTCACGTGCGCCGCGCCAGTCCGATCCACCACTCCACCACCGGGTGGTCGGGATCCAGGCCGTGCGCCTCGGCCATGGTCCGTCCGAGCCGGGCGAGCAGCTCCGCGCGACCGCCCTCGCCGGTCGACAGCCGCCGAGCGAGGACCGCGCCCCGCGCCCAGGCCGCGACGTCGGTGGGCAGGGCCGCGCCGGTCACCGCTCGGGTCGACCACCGCACCGCACCGCTCGACATGCCGGACCCGAGGGCTTCTGCGGCGGCGAGCGCCGAGACCGACGGGGCCGACAGTGCGGCGAGCAGCGACCACAGATCCGTGGGCGGGATGACGGCCGACCTTCCGGCGCCGGTCACCAGGGGTTCGACGCTGATCACGGGCGTGAGCGGGACGCAGTCGCCGTCGGGATCGGCCACGGCCTCGAGCACGCGGGACTGCGTGGCCACGAGCACCTTGGGACGCAACCGGGCACCGGCCCAGGCCGCCACCCGCTCCGGCGCCGTCGCCAGGTCGATGGGCGCGATCCGCGGGCCCGCGACGGCCCGGCCGCCCAGGCGGCGGCGCCCGGCGTGGTCGAGCCGGGCCACGCCGATCATCCCGACGGTCGCCACCCGCAGGCCGGTGGGGTCGTGGCCGGGTTCGTCCTCGCCGCGCACCGCGGGGAGGAGGCCGTAGTACTCGTCGCGGAACCCGGCCGTGGCCGACGCGACCGAGGCGACCCGTGCCGCGTCCGACGCAGGTGCGGGCACCTCGGGGATGCCGAGCGCACCGGCGAGCAGCGGACCCCAGGTGGATCCCGGGGCCGGGGTCGGCCGGCGCCGTATCCGGCCCGCGTCCGCGGTCCAGGCGACCTCCACCTCCGCGGCTGCCGGCACCGCGGTCGGGGAAGTGGACACATCCACCGCCCGGCGCCGGAGCACCGGGGCGCACACGCGCACCTCCGCGTCGAAGAGGCGCTCCGGCGACGCCCACAGCGCGACCAGCTCGCCCCGCCGGAGCACGTCGTCGCGCGCCCCGGCCGCGTCGCGGGCCCCGAGCACCGACAGGGGCTGCAGCACCACGGCCACCCCGCCCGGCCGGCACCAGTCCGCCGCGCCGGCCAGGAAGCGCGCCGCGTCGTTCGTGTACGGCGCCGCGCCGGCCCGTGCGGCCACCGCGGCCGAGAGCGGCGAACGGAACGGAGGGTTCGCCACCAGGAGGTCCGCGCCGGCGACCCAGCCCTCCGGTGGCCCGCCGAGCGAGTCGTGCACGAGCAGCTCCGCCGCGCCGGCCGCGGCGAGGGCCGCCCCGGGCGCCACCCCGTGGGAGGCCAGCCACCCGACGAGGTGCTCGCGGGTCGCGCCCACGGCGCCAGGGTCCACGTCGGTGCCCCGCAGCCGGCCCACCGCGTCGACCGGCGCCACACCGCGTCGCACGAGCGCGTCGGCGGCCGCGAGGAGGAACGCCCCGGCTCCGCACGCCGGGTCGACGACCCGGCCAGGGGTGGTCCGGAGGTGCGCGAGGGCGAGCTCGACCAGCTCGTCGGCCACCTCCGGTGGCGTCGAGTGCGCACCGAGGCGGGTGCGGTCCTCCGGCGTCAGCCGGAGCTCGTAGGCCGCGGCGGCGGCCCGCGCGGGTGAGCTCACCCGCAGATCCTCCCCGACGCGCCGGACCCGCACGCGGACCCGGCGGGGACCCGGCGGGGACGGTCAGGCCGCCGGGTCGTCCCAGTTGGCCAGGTCGGCCAGGCGCGCGTCGTTCGAGAAGACCTCCACGAGCGGCACGTCGAGGCCGAGGCGCTTCTGCATGCGGCGGATCTCGAGCTCCTGGTTGTAGAGCACGAGCGACACGACCACGCCCGAGCCACCGGCGCGGGCGGTACGGCCCGAGCGGTGCACGTAGGTCTTGTGGTCGGTGGGCGGGTCGTAGTGGATCACCACGTCCACGTCGTCGACGTGGATCCCGCGGGCGGCCACGTCGGTGGCGACGAGGGCGTGCAGCTTGCCGGCCGCGAAGTCCGCGAGCGCCTTCTCCCGGAACTTCTGGCGCAGGTCACCGTGGATGGCCGCGGCCGACACGCCCTCGTCCTCGAGCTTGCGGGCGAGGCGGTCGGCGCCGTGCTTCGTGGCCGAGAAGACCATCGTGCGCTCGTTGTTGCGGATGATCTCCGCGCACACCTTCACCTTGTCCATCTCGTGGACCTGGAGGAAGCGGTGCGTCATCTGCGTGACGTCGACCCCGCGGGAGGCCACCTCGTGGCGGGTGGGCTCGTGCTGGTAGCGGCGCACCAGGCTGTCGACCACACCGTCGAGCGTGGCGGAGAAGAGCAGCGTCTGGTGCGTGCCCTCCACGTTGCGCAGGATCCACTCGACCTGGGGCAGGAAGCCCATGTCGGCCATGCGGTCGGCCTCGTCGATGACCACGTGGCGCACGTCGGCCACCGACAGGTCGCCGCGCTCGATCAGGTCGATCGCCCGGCCGGGCGTGCAGACCGCGAAGTCCACGCCGTCCTTCAGCTGCTTGATCTGCTTCTCGATCGGGTCGCCGCCGTAGATCGCGGCGATGCGCACGCCGGTGGCGTGGGCCGCGGGGACGAGCTCGTCGCGCACCTGGGTGGCCAGCTCGCGGGTGGGCACCAGGGCCAGGGCCGTGGGCCGGCCGGGGTGGCCCTTGGGGAGGATCTGCACGATCGGCAGGCCGAACGCCAGCGTCTTGCCGGAGCCCGTCTTGGCCTTCCCGCACACGTCGCGCCCGGCGAGGATGTCGGGGATGGTCATCTCCTGGATGGGGAAGGCGGAGGTGATGCCCTTCTCGCGGAGGGCGTGGCTGATGTCCTCGGAGATGCCGAGGGAGTCGAAGGAGGTGCTCATGTCCTGTTCAGGGGGGTGGGCCGGGCCGGTCTCCGGGGCCCGGGCGGTCACGTCGCTCGCGACGTTCGCCGTGACATCGGCGCTGACGGGTCCTTCCCGTCGGACCCCCACATCGTACCCGGCGGCCGTGACGGCGCCGTAGCGTGGGTGCCTCGGCGACCAGGGGGATCACCGGATGGAGCAGGCGGAGACGGACCGGGCGGAGCTCGATGCGCACCTCGACGAGATCGCCCGGACGGGGTCCACGGTGGTGCGCGGCGTGCTCGACGTGGCGGAGGTCGCGGCCCTCGTGGAGGACCTGGGGCGGATCGAGCACGAGCTCGACGTGCGCCCCGCCGACAACGGCTTCGAGGGGCGCCGGACGCTCCGGGCCTACAACCTGCTCCGGCACGGGGCGCTCTGGGAGACGATCCCGGTGCACCCCCGGGTGCTGCCGGTGGTGGAGGGGGTCCTCGACCGGGGCTGCCTGGTCTCCAGCCTGAGCTCGATCCGCATCCAGCCCGGCGAGACCGCCCAGCCGATCCACGCCGACGACCAGCTGTTCCCGCTCACGCCGCCGCACCCGCCGGTGGTGTGCAACACCATGTGGGCGCTCACCCCGTTCACCGACGCCAACGGCGCCACACGACTCGTGCCGGGATCCCACACCCGCGGCAAGCCCGAGTTCGGCGGCGACTACCCCAGCGTCCCCGCCGAGATGGAGCCGGGCGACGTGCTCGTGTGGCACGGCAGCCTGTGGCACGGCGGCGGCGCCAACACCACCGACGCCGACCGCATCGGCATCGCCATGAACTACTGCGCCGGATGGGTGCGCCAGCAGGAGAACCAGCAGCTCGGCCTCGACCCCGCACTCGTGGCCCGGTTCTCCCCCCGATTGCAGGAGCTCGTCGGCTACGGCACCTACCACGGGCTCATCGGCCACATCGAGAAGCGCACCCCGGCCGAGGCCCTGCTCGGCACGGACGCCCCCGGTCGGCTGATCTGGGAGGCGACGTGACCGGGGCCCGGGGATGAGCGCACCGCTCGCGGCGATCGACGGCTGGGGCGCACCGTTCGCCGCCGCGGCCGCCCTGCGCGGCGGCGAGGTCGTGGCGCGCCACGGCGACACCGGCCGGGTGGTGCGCATCGCGTCGATCACCAAGCTGGTCACCGCGTGGGGGGTGCTGCTCGCCACCGAGGAGGGAGCGTTCGGCCTCGACGACCCGCTCGGCCCGCCCGGCAGCACCGTGCGCCACCTGCTCGCGCACGCCGGCGGGTTCGACTTCGACACCGACCGCGTCCTCGCGGCGCCCGGCACCCGCCGCATCTACTCCAACTCCGGCTACGAGCTCCTCGGCGCCCACCTCGCCGAGCGCACCGGGATGAGCGTGGCCGACTACCTCGCCGAGGGCGTGCTCGGCCCGCTCGGCATGACCAGCTCCGAGCTGCGCGGCTCGTGCGCGGCGTTCCTGTTCTCCGCGGTGGACGATCTGGCGCTCCTCGCCGCCGAGCTGCGCTCCCCCACCCTGCTCGACCCGTCCACCGCGGCGGTGGCCACCACCCTGCAGTTCCCGGGGCTCGCCGGGGTGCTGCCCGGCTGGGGCCGCCAGGACCCGTGCGACTGGGCCGGGGGCGCCGAGTTGCGGGGCACGAAGACGCCGCACTGGACCGGCGCCACGGCCCCGCCCACCACGTTCGGTCACTTCGGCGGGGCCGGGACCTTTCTCTGGGTCGACCCCGTCACCGACGTGGCCTGTGTGGTGCTCACCGACCGCGAGTTCGACGACTGGGCGGTGGCCGCGTGGCCCCCGCTGTCGGACGCGGTACGCGCCGCCTACGGCTGAGCGCGGTCCTCGTCCCCGTCGGCCCCGCCGTCACCGTCACCTTCGTGGTCGGCCACCCGGGCGGCCCGCGCCTCGGCGGCCACCTCCGCCTCGCCGGACAGCCGGTCAGGGGCATCGCCCTGCAGGATCTCGTCGCGCACGTCAGGCACCTCGTCGGTGGGCGGCGTGAGCGAACCCGGATCCGTGACCGGCGAAGGACCCACCGGGAGGATGTCGGCCAGCGACTCGCCGTCACGCAGACGGCGCGTGGCCTCGTGGTCCACCGGGCTGCCCTTCCAGAACAGCCACAGCAGCCCGCCGACGATCGCGAGGAGGGCCGTCCAGATGTTCACCCGGAGGCCGAGGATCTTCGTGGCCTCGTCGATGCGCAGGGACTCCACCCACAGTCGGCCGAGGCCGTAGCCCGCCACGTACACCGCGAACCACCGCCCGGGCTTGAGCACCACGCGGCGCCCCCCGAGGACGATCAGGCCGGCGAGGCCGAGGTTCCAGAGCCCCTCGTACAGGAACGTGGGATGGAACGTCGTTCCCGGCGGATAGCCGGGGGCGGCGTCGATCCGCAGGGCCCACGGCAGGTCCGTGGGCCGGCCGTACAGCTCCTGGTTGAACCAGTTGCCGAGCCGCCCGATCGCCTGGGCCACCGGGATCGCGGGCGCCGCGGCGTCGGCCATCCGCCGCCAGTCGATCTTGAGCCGCACCGCGATGAGGACGCCCACGAGCACGCCGGCGAGCACGCCGCCCGGGATCCCGAGGCCGCCCTTCCAGACCATGAAGGCGTCGGGCCACCAGCGACCGCCCGAGTACCGGTCCGACCAGTCGGTGACCACGTGGTAGAGCCGGGCGCCGATGAGCCCGGCGGGCACCGCACCGAGGGCGATGCTGACCACGTCCTCGCCGTCACCGCCCCACGCCTCCCAGCGGCGCCGGGCGATCACCACCGCCGCGAGCACGCCGAGCGCGATGCACAGGCCGTACATGCGGAACGACAGGGGCCCGATGGTCAGGTCCTGGAACGAGGGGCTGGGGATGGCCGCGGTGAACGGCGCTGCCGCGACGGCGGGTGCGAGTGCCATGGGCGACCATCATGGCCCGAGCCGCGGCTCAGCGGGTGGTGGAGGGTGCGCTCCCCGACCCCGACGCCGGGACCGTGGTGCTCGCGGCGTCGCGCGGTGGCAACGGGTCGCCCGAACGGTCCACGTCGTACCAGCTGAAGGCCTCGGGCGGGAGGCACACGGCGCTCTGCGACAGGAGCGCGGCGCCGAGGGCGCCGGTCCCGTCGAACGGGTTCAGCGGACGGCCGAACGCCCACGACTCGAGGAAGGGCCGGGTCAGGCCCTGGCGGACGAGCCCCTCGGCCAGGCAGCCCGCCTGCTTGCCGGTCAGGTTGCCGGGACCGGCGAGCAGCGAGGCGACCATGTCGGTCTGGTCGACGCAGCCCGCCACGGCGTCGGTCACGAGGTTGCGCTCCGCAGGGGTGAGATCGATGTCGTTGAGCGACGCCCCGGTCGTGGCCGGCCGGTAGCCGAGTTCGGCGAGGCGGGTGGCCCCCACCTTGTCGACGATCGCGGTGGCCGCGCACCGGGCCTGGTCCGGTGACGGCGACCAGTACTGGAGGCCGTCGGGCGACGCGCCCAGGTCGTAGGCGAGGCCCTCCACGAGCAGCTCGGGCGGGACCGGACCGCTCTCGGGGAACACCGGCGGCGCCGAGGGCGCCGCCGATCGACCGGGGTCGGCCACCTCGGACGCGGACCCCTTGTCCTGCGGGATGCACCCGACCAGCACGAGGGCCGCCACCGCCGCGACGAGGGCCCACGGCCACCGAGTGCGGCCGCGGCCCGGCGACCGCTCGCCGTCTGGTCCTGGGCGCGATCCGGGCACCGGGCGAGGGTAGCCGTGGGCCCGCACCGACCGGCTGCGGCGGTCAGTTCTCCCCATGCCGCTCCCGACCGGCCAGGCCCTCGAGCAGCCGCTGCCACTCCCCCGCCCTGACCGCCACCGAGTAGCGCTCCGCCACCCGGGCCGCCGCGGCGGCACCGCAGCCGGCCCGGCGATCGGGATCCCCCGCCAGGACCGCCAGCGCGCCCGCGAGCGACGCCACCTCGGGACCGGCGGGGACCCCCGTCGTCCCGTCGACGAGGCCCGCGGTCGCGCCGCGGGCGGGGGCCACCAGGGCCAGGCCGTCACGGGCGGCGAGCAGCAGCCCCCGTGGGGGCCCGCCGAGCGGGGCCAGCGCCGACACCGCGATGTCGGCCGCGGCGGCCGCCCACTCGGCGCGCTCCCCCAGGCGGTCGGCCGGATCCGCGCCGAGCAGCGCCACTCCGGCCGAGGACGCGGCATCGACGGCGGCGGTGACGCCGGCGTCGGCACGGGCGGGCTCGCCCACCACGCGGGCCACCACCGCATCCGCGTCGAGCCCGAGCAGCTCGCGGGCCGCGGCGCGGGCCGCGGGCGACACCACCGGACCCTCGGGCACCGCGGCGGGCAGCACGGCCACGGGGGGTGCGGCGCTCAGCTCCCGCCCCACGAAGCCCACGTCGGTGGGGTCGGCGACCACCATGAGCGCTGCCCGGTCGAGCCGCCGGCGCAGTCGGCTGGCCGGCGGACGGACGCGCCAGCGGTCGAGTTCGGCGCCGGGGACGACCACCACCGGCGGTTCGGACCGGTCGAGCACCGCGGCGGTGGCGGCACCGACGGCCACCACCACGTCGGCCCAGCCGCGTTCACGACGCAGCTGGTAGCGGGCGGCGGCCGACCGGGGCGACGGTGCGAGCACCGGCACCTCCGCATCGAGACCACCGCGGCGGCCGGGCCCGAGTGCGACGGTGCGCACCTCCGCGCCGGCGGCCGCGAGGGCGTCGTGGAGGACCAGCGCGCCCAGCGCGTCGTCGTCCGCATCCGTGGTGGCGAGGACCTGCAGGAGCCTCATGCGGTGGCGACCCCTCCGGGTGGTGGGGTTCGGCCCGCCGGCCGTCAGGCCAGCTGGGCCTCCACCTTCGCGAGCGCGTCCTCCTCGCTCACGTCGAGGGCGAAGCTCAGCTCCGACACCAGGACGCTGCGCGCCTTGACGAACATCGACTTCTCACCGGCGGACAGGCCCTTGGACTGGTCGCGCAGGGCCAGGTTCCGGACCACCTCGGCCACCTGGTACACGTCGCCGGACTTCAGCTTCTCCTGGTGGTTCTTGAACCGCCGGGACCAGTTGGCCGGCTCGCGCACGTCCTTCTTGCCGAGCAGCTCGAAGAGGTCCTCCACCTCGTCCTTGCCGATCGGGGGCCGCATGCCCACGTCGTCGGCCTTGTCCACCGGCACCGACAGCGTCAGCTCGCCGTGGGCCATCTCCAGTACGAGGTACTCGGTGGTGGCCCCGTTGATCTTGCGCTTCTCGCGCTTGGTGATGACGGCTGCGCCGTGGTGGGGATAGACAACGCGGTCACCGACGTCGAAAGCCACAGAGGTCCTCACTGGCTGCTCAGGGGTTGGATGGGCGGCGGGTCGGGACCCGGCGAGAACCGGATCCGCTCCACCCGCGCCGCCGTCGGGGATGCCCGACGAATCGACGATGATACCAGACGCCCGGGACGCCCCCTGCGGCGCCGCGGCGTTGCCGCCCGCTCACGGCCACCCCTACGGTGAGCCCTCCTCCGCCCGTCCCACCGTTCCGGGAGGTCCCGTGCAGCTGAGCTGGCTCATCGACGACGCCGAGGTGCGCCCCGCCGGCGCTCCCGGTCTGGGCGTGTTCGCCACCGCGGCCATCCCGGCGGGGCGCGTGGTGGCCGCGTTCGGCGGTCACATGGCCGACCGGGCCACCTTCGAGGACCTCCCCGAGCACCGCCAGGTCCACTCGCTGCAGGTGGCCGAGGAGCACTTCCTCGTGTGCCCCGCGGAGCCCGAGCCGCCCGACCACCTGAATCACTCGTGCGAGCCGAACTGCGGGTTCCAGGGCAACGTGCTCATCGTCACGATGCGCGACGTGGCGGCCGGCGAGGAGCTCACCTTCGACTACGCGATGTGCGACTCGGACCCGTACGACGAGTTCGAGTGCGCCTGCGGCACCGCGGGCTGCCGCCGGAAGGTCACCGGCAACGACTGGATGCTCCCCGAGCTGCAGGGGCGCTACCTCGGCTGGTTCTCCTCCTACCTCGGTCGCCGCATCGAGGACCTCGGCGGCCCCACCGACGGACCGCTCTAGATCACGTAGGCGAGGCCGCGCAGCAGGCGGTCGCCCAACTCGGCGTCGCCGCTGAGCACCACCCGCTCGGCCACCCGGGGGTCATCCGGCGCCCACCTGCCGCCGACGAGGCGCACGAACGCGGAGCTGTCGGTGCGCAGGGTCACGGTCGGCTCTCCCGCCGGGGGCGCGTCCACGAGTGCGGCCCGCCCGTCGACCACCACGTCGAGCACCGCGGGCTCCGGCCCGGGGAGCTCCACCCGCACCCAGGCGCCGTCGGGAGCGGCGGCCTTCTTGCCCACCACGAAGGGCAGGCCCGCGGCAACCTCGGCGAGCGCCCGCTCCACCGCCGGGCCCGACTCGTGGCCGCCCCGCCCGAGGGCCTCGCGGATGTCCTGCTCGTGGATCCAGGTGTCGAACACCCGGATCTGCAGGAACCGCCCGAGGGTGGCCATCCCCGCCGGGGTCCAGCTCTCGGCGGCGACCTGGTCGTCGGTGAGCGCGGCCACCGCCGCGGTGCGCACGGCGACCATGTCGCGGAACTCGGTGAGCACCTCCGCTGGCGGCCACGGGCGCCGCTCGATGATCCAGGCCTCGTTCATCCGGCCGATGTCGTTGCGCAGGTGCGGCGCGTCGGGCACCTCCACCGCGGGGGCGGCCCGCCCCTCGAGCATCCACTCCGTGCCGACCACGTGGGCCACCACGTCCTGCACCGTCCAGCCCGGACAGGGGCTCGGCGCCTGCCAGTCCTCGTCGTCGAGCGAGGCGAGGAGGTCCTCGGTCTCGGTCCACACGTCCCGGAGGTCGACCAGGAGGGCGTCGCGGGTGAGGGGCCGGTGGGGGGCGGTCATCCCGCCACCCTAGGCATCGGCGGCGACAGCGAGCACCGGCTGGCGCCGGAGCGCCCCCGGGGGTGCGCCCACCGCCGGGAACCGTCCACGGTCGTCGGCCCAGAGCAGCTGCACCGTGGCGGGCCACCGGCGGCCGTACTCGGCCATCACCTCACGACCCAGGTTGAACCAGTCGCCGTGCGAGAGGAACAGGTCGTCGACCGCCACGGCGCGCAGCCGCAGCGGGCCGACGGTCAGCTCGGCCCCCGCCGGCAGCCGGGCCCCGGACGCCACCCATTCGGCGAGGGTCTGCACGACCGCCCCCGCGAGCGGTGCGGGCAGGCCCACCAGCAGCAGCTCGGGATGGCCATGGTGCTGGTCGAGGCCCACCGTGTAGGCCCAGTCGTTGCCGGTCACGTCACCGGTGACGGCCGCCACGGTCCAACCGACGCCCTCGAGGTCCGAGCGGCAGGCCCGCACCACCTCGTCGTGGAGGGCCGCCGTGGCCCGTCGATCATCCGGTCCGCCCTCGCCGCGTCCGTGCTGTTCACCTTCCATGTGCCCAGTGTTGGCACCCCGACGACCGGGAGCGGAAGGGGCCGAACGACCCACCCGCGACGCGAACTGTGAACGTGCTTCGACGAACCTGGGTAGAACTCCCCGGACGGGCCGGGCCGCTCAGGCGACCGGCGTCTCGGTGCCCGCCGCCTCCACCCGCTGCTGGCGGGCGAGGAACCGCAGACGGGCACCGCGGGCGTCCCAGCCGTAGACCACGGACGTGCCCGCGAGGTGGTCGTGCAGGGCCCGACGCTCGCGGCCCGTGATGATCGGCACGAACCCGAGACCGAGGCACAGGAACGACAGGGGCAGGGCCAGGGTCCGCTTGACGGCGTTGCCGACCTTCGCGGGCGACCCGTCGCGACGCACCACCCGGATGCCGAGCAGCGCCATGCCGAAGGTCTTGCCGCTCACGGCCCACGGGTAGGAGTAGTAGAGGAACAGCCAGAACAGGAACACGATCGACGTGAACCCGGCGGAGGGGTCCCAGTTCACGGCGTCGCCGGTCACCAACGACAGGACCCAGGCGAAGATGGCCGTGCCCATGGCGAAGAGCCCCGTCGCCACGGACTGGTCGATCACGAACGCCGCGAGGCGCGTGACGGCGCCCGCGTAGTGGCCCTGCTGGGACTCGGCCTGCTCCAGGCCCTCCACCGCGTGCCTCACGGGCCCACCTCGTCCCGGGCCGACGCGGTCCCGGCGGCGGTCGACCCGCCGGCGGTCATGTCGTCGACCGAATCGTCGGCGGCCGTCCCGTCGGCGGCGGATTCCTCCGTGGCGTCCGACCCCGCGGCCCAACCCGGCGGTTCCGGCCGGTCACCCGCCGGGAGTGCCAGCTGCTGGTCCACGAGCAGCGTCGGACCGGGCGGCAGCTCGGCAGGGTTCCGTCGGAGCACCCGGTTGGCCATGCGGGCGATGAAGTTGTCGAGCCCCACGCCCTGGGACCGCACCGCGTCCAGCGCCTCGGAGGCGATGCCGCTCGTGGACTGGGCGATGATGCTGCCGAGCTCGGTGTTGCCGACGAGGGCGTCCACGTCGAGACGCTGCACGATGGCGTTCAGGTCGACCTTCTCGAGCAACTGGTCGAGGTCGACGTGCTCGAGCAGCTCGTTGAGATCGATCCGGGCGACGAGCGCGTTCACGTCGATGCGGTCGAGGAGCGCCTCGATGTCGACCCGGTCGAGGATGCTGCCGATGTCGACGCGGTTGATGATCGCCTCCACGTCGACGCGGTCGATGATGGCCTCCACGTCCACCTTCGACACGATGCCGTCCACGTCGACCTCGCCCACGAGCGCGTTCACGTCGACCTGGCCGACGAGCGCGTTCACGTCGATCGCGCCCACCACCGAGTCGAGGTCGATCGCGTCGAGGACGCCGGGCGTGACCTTGCGCACCGCCTCGCTCGCGGCGGGACCGGCCTCCACCACGACCCGCTCACGCACCTCGTGACCATGGTCCGACAGGGGCCGGGTGAGCCGTCGGGCGAACCCGGCGGCCATGCGTGCGGGGCCGCTCGTCACCACCGCGCCCGTGACGCCGGTGGCGGTCCTCGCCGCCACGGCGGCGGCACCGATGACGGCGTCGATGGCCCAGTCGACATCGCCCGCGCCCTCGGACGAGGGCTCGCCGGGGGCGGCGGTGGGAGCTGCCGCGTCATCGACCATGGGGGGATTGTGGCAGGCACGGCCCCGGTCGCGGAGATCCGCGGCGGGTGGGGGCGACTTCAGTGCCTCTTGACCACGTCTTGAGAAGGGATGGAGGTTCCCCCGCCAGAGTGGACGTCAGCCGGAAACGGCAACCCATTTCAACTGGTCGCGCGGGACCGGTTGAACGGCCATCAGCCCGTCCCCGATCGCTGCGGAGTCGATCGGTGACGGGCTGTGGCTCTTTTCGGCCGGCACGGGTCTGCCACCCCGACGGTGGCGCCGACGTACGGTGGGCCCGTCGGCCGACGGCCGGGAACGGAGCAACATGGGCGACGCGCCAGTGGCCGTCACCGAGCACCTCACGAAGGTGTACCCGGGTGGGGTCCGGGCGGTGGACGACCTCAACCTGGAGATCCGGGCCGGGGAGATCTTCGGCCTGCTCGGACCCAACGGCGCCGGCAAGTCCACCACCGCGGGAATGCTCACCACGCGGGTGCGTCCCACCGAGGGCCGGGCGATCGTCGGCGGCATCGACGTGTGGGAGGACCCGGCGAAGGCCAAGCGCCTCATCGGCGTGGTCCCGCAGTCCAACACCCTCGACCGGGCGATGGACGTGCGGGAGAACCTCTACTTCCACGGTCGCTTCTTCGGGATGCGCGCCCGCACCGCACGGGCCGAGGCCGACATGCTGCTCGAGCGGTTCCGCCTGACGGACCGGGCCACGGCACCGGTCATGGCGCTGTCGGGCGGCATGGCCCAGCGCCTGATGGCCGCCCGCGCGGTGATGCACCGCCCGCAGGTGCTCTTCCTCGACGAACCCACGGCGGGACTCGACCCACAGAGCCGCATCGCCCTGTGGGAGATCCTCCGGGAGCTGCACACCGACGGCCAGACCATCGTGCTCACCACGCACTACATGGAGGAGGCCGACGAGCTCTGCGACCGCCTCGCGATCATCGACCACGGCGTGGTGATGGCCCTCGACACACCGGAGGGCCTCAAGCGGGCGGTCGGTGCCGACACGGTCGTGACGGTGACCGCGGACGGCGACCTCGACGAACTGGGCCGGGTGCTCACCGAACGACTCGACACCGCGACCACCGCGGTCGTGGCGCTCGGGAAGCTGCAACTCGGGGTGCGCTCCGCCGACGGCGTGCTCCCTGCGGTGCTCAACACCGCGGAGGAGAACGGCTTCACGGTGCGGGACCTGTCGATCGACGTGCCGTCGCTCGAGGACGTGTTCATCCAGCTCACCGGCCGTGAGCTCCGGGACTGAGGGGCCGACCACCATGACCACCACCATCGACTCCCCCACCGGCCCGCCCACCGGCGCCCGCCCGGCGCCGCCCGCGCATCCCACCCTGGCCGGCACGTTCGTGGCGCTGTTGCTGCGCGACCTCACCGTGCTGCGCAAGAACCTGAAGGAGTTCCTGCCCCGCACCATCCTCCAGCCGCTGCTGCTGGTCTTCGTCTTCACCTACGTGTTCCCGAAGATCGGCCAGTCCGTCGGCGGCGCGCAGGGCTCCGCCGCGTTCTCCACGCTGCTGGTGGCCGGCGTGATCGGCACGGCGATCCTCTTCCAGGGCATCCAGTCGGTGGCGCTGCCCCTCGTGCAGGAGTTCGGCTACACCCGCGAGATCGAGGACCGGGTGCTCGCCCCGCTGCCGATCGAGCTGGTCGCGATCGAGAAGATCGTGGCCGGGGCGCTGCAGTGCCTGATCTCGGCGCTGATCGTGTTCCCGATCGCCAAGTTCGTGCCCGCCACGCCGGTGGACCTGAAGATCACCTGGTGGGTGCTGCTCACGCTCGCCCCGCTGGCCTGCGTGTTCTCGGCGTCGATCGGCCTCCTGTTCGGCACCGTGTTCCAGCCCCGCACCGTGCCGCTCCTGTTCGGCGTGATCATCGTGCCGATGACGTTCCTCGGCTGCGTCTACTACTCGTGGCAGTCGCTCGAGCCCATCCCCTGGCTGCAGTACGCCGTGCTCATCAACCCGCTCGTGTACATCTGCGAGGGCTTCCGGGCCGCGCTCACCCCGGTGGACCACATGCCGCTGCCGATCATCTACGGCGTCATCGTGGTGGGCACCGTGGCCGCGGCCACCGTGGCGATCCGGTTCTTCCAGCGGCGCGTCATCACCTGAGGTCCGGGAGCCGCGGCGGCCCGGCCCGGGCGGCCGCCTCCGCTCAGTCCCACTCCCAGGTACGGGCGAGTCGCGAGGGCAGATCCTCGCGCCGGAACCGGGCGAGCGACCACACCCCCGTCACGGGGGGAAGTTCGGGGTGGTCGCTGTCGCAGAAGAACACCGTGGCCGTGGTGCCCGACGGGCTGCCGTCGCCGACCCGTACCGGGCACGGCACGTACCACGGGCCCTCCCACTCCACGAGGGTGGCGTGCTCGTCCGGGTGCAGCGGGCCGACGAGGTCGGCGGCGAGCGTGGCGCCCGCGTCGGGGAGCAGCACCGGGAAGTCGAGCCCGTGGAGCGCCGCCGGGTACCAGCCGGGCACCGTCACCGGCCGTGACGGCACCGCGCGCCCGACGAGCAGCTCGACGATCTCGGGGCAGCGGAGGGTCCCGTAAGCGAGCACGTGGTGCACCGCACCAGCATCGCCCGCCGGCGCGCCGTGCCGGTACCGTCGGCGCCCATGACCGGAACCGACCCCGTGCTGCTCGTCCACGACGACAGCGGCGCCCGCGTGCTCACCCTCAACCGGCCCGACGCCCTCAACGCCTTCAACCAGGAGCTGTGGCTGGCCACCGCGGAGGCCCTCGAGGCGGCCGCGGCCGACGACTCGGTGCGGTGCGTGCTGATCACCGGCACCGGCCGGGCCTTCTCCGCGGGCCAGGACCTCGGCGAGATGGCCGACCCGTCGGTGTTCGAGGGCTCCGAGCCCGGCTACCGACGCTTCATGCCGGTGCTCGAGACCTTCCCCAAGCCGGTGGTGGCCGCGGTGAACGGCGTGGGCGTGGGGATCGGCCTCACGATGCTGCTGCACTGCGACGTGGTGCTGATCGCCCGGAGCGCCCGGCTGAAGGTGCCGTTCATCAGCCTGGGCGTGACCACCGAGGCGTCCGCCAGCCTGCTGATGCCCGCGGTGATGGGCTGGCAGCGCGCGGCGGAGGTGCTGTTCACCGAGCCGTGGATCGACGCGGAGCAGGCCGTGGCCGACGGCCTCGCGCTGAGGGCCGTGGACGACGACGCCCTCATGGACGAGGCGCTGGGCCTGGCCCGCCACATCGGCGGCCTGCCGCTCGGGCCGGTCGTGGCGACCAAGCGCCTGCTGCTCGCCGGCCGGGCCGACGCGGTGGCCGCCGCCCGACTGCGGGAGCTCGACGAGTTCGAGGCGCTGGTCGGCGGGATGCTCGCCGGCGGCGCGGGGGGGTCGTAGTGCGACTCTCCCTGTGGCCGAACCTGATGCAGCCCGTCGAGGACGTGCTGGCGCTGGCCCGCCACGCGGAGGACACCGGCTGGGACGGCCTCTGGGTGGCGGACCACTTCATGGGTGACGGCGGCGGCTTCGGGCCGGAGGAGTCGCCCACGCTCGAGGCCACCGCCGTGCTCGCGGCGCTCGCCGCGGCGACCTCCCGAGTGCGCCTCGGCCCATTGGTGCTCGGCGCGACCTACCGCCACCCGGCGGTGCTCGCCAACTGGGCCGCAACGGTGGACCGGATCAGCGGCGGTCGCCTCGTCCTCGGGCTCGGCGCCGGATGGCAGGAGAACGAGCACCGCCAGTACGGGATCGAGCTGGGCACCCCCGGTGCGCGCGTCGCCCGCTTCGAGGAGTACCTGACCGTGGTCCGCGGCCTGCTCCGCGACGAGCGGACCACCTTCTCCGGCGAGTGGTACTCCGTGACCGACGCGCTCTGCTCGCCGGGGCCCGCGCAGGACCCGCTGCCGCTGCTCGTGGGCGCGAAGGGCGACCGGATGCTCGGTGTGGTCGCCCGGCTCGCGGACGAGTGGAACGCGTGGGGCCTCCCCGGCCCGTGGGCCGACCGCTCGGCCGTGCTCGACCGGCGCTGCGAGGACCTCGGGCGCGACCCGGCGACGATCCGCCGCTCCACGCAGGCGCTGCTGCTGCCCACCGACGACCCCGACCGGGCCGGGCGGTTCCTGGAGGCCGTGGCGCCCCGCGCCGCGGCGGCAGGATCCGCGGCGGAGCTGTCGGAGGTGGCGGCGGGCTGGGCCGACGCCGGGGTGGACGAGGTGATCGTGCCCGACGGGCCCCTCGGGACCGGCGCGCGGCGCCTCGAGGCGCTCGAACTGCTGGCGACCGAGGTGTTCGCGCCCTTCCGGGACTGACGGCGCCGGGGCTGACGGCCCCGGAGCCGACCGGGGTTCTGCCGATCGGCGCCGGCCGGATCAGCCGACCGCGGCGATGCGCTCGGCCACCCAGTCGAGGCCGCCCCGGGCAGCCATGGCGTCCTGCCAGCCGGTCAGCGCCTCGTGGACCTCGTTGCGCCCCTCGATCACGCCGAGCACCTTCACGCCCAGCTCGGAGGTGGGCAGGTCCTGGATGTACGCGTCGCCGAGGGCGTCCATCTCGACGGGCTCGGACGGCTCCCGCATGACGTAGAGCTCGCCCGTGTCGGCCACCCAGTTGAGCTCCCAGCGCACGCCGTCGGCGTCGAACCAGTCCCGCCCGAAGGAGACCTCGTCGGAGGCGCGGCGGCGCGGGTCGGCGTCGTAGAAGGCCTCGATGTCCATGCGTCCTCCGGCTCTGGCTGGCTGCGGCGCCGAGGGTAGCCGGGCGACGGGTCGGTACCCTCGTTCCGATGGCGTTCCGAGTCCCCGAACCGATGGTGGAACCGCTGGCGGCCGGGCTCGTGGGCCTCGCGGACGTGGACGGCGGACCCACCGGCGAGCAGCTCGCGGTGCTCGACGCGCTCACCGCGCACCTGCTGGGGCGCCCCGACCTGACCGGCGCAGGGCGACCGGCCGGGGTCGGCCCGGCCGAGCTGGCCGGCGCCCTCGGCGACGGGACCGCCGGACAGGTGGTCCGGCGGCGCTTCCACGAGCTCGCCGTGGCCGTGGAGGTGTGCCGTCACCCGCAGACCCCGGCGCAGGTGGAACGGGCCGAGGAGTACGCGGACGCGCTCGGGGTGGACGGTCCGGACCGGGCGATCTTCCGGGACCTGGTGCACGAGGGTGTGGACCGCGCCGCGGAGGACTTCCGCCGGTTCCTCGACGCCAACCTGGCCGACCGGTCCGAACCATCGCTGCCGGGGCCGGCGCCGGAGGACCGGTCCGAGCCGGAGCTGGTGGCGAGACTCGAGGCGTTCGCCGGGATGGCCGACGGGTCGCTCGGACGGGCCTACCTGCGGTTCTACGAGCGCAGCGGGCTGGCCCTGCCGGGGCGGGAGGCCGCCGGGGTGAACCACTTCTACGTGAGCCACGACATGACGCACGTGATCGCAGGGATCGCCACCACCGGCCCCGGCGAGGTGGCGCTGAGCGCGTTCCAGATGGCGATGGACGACAACCCGGTGAACACCTCGGCGCTGCTGGCGTCGCTGGTTGTGCACGAGTCGGGCTTCGAGCGCTCCCCCACCGTGGCGGCCGAGGCCGGGATCCTCTCCCGCCCCGGCGCGGCCGAACTGCTGGGCCGGGAGATGGCCCGCGGCGCGGCCTGCACGGCGGACTTCTCACTCACGGACCACTTCGAGCTGGCACCACTCCCGCTCGCCGAGGTGCGCGGGCGCTTCGGGGTACGCCCGCCCGACGACCCCGACGACGGCCACCACATCTGGTGACCGGCACACCGGACCGGGTCGGGGGCGACTCGGCCTACCTCATCACCACCGCGGTCTCCGTCTGCGGATCGGCCATCGGCATCCTCGCGGCCACCGGCGCCACCACCGCCGCCGGGGGCACGTCGTCCGGAGCGATGTACACGGGCGTCTACACCGCCGCGGTCATGCTCGCGTCCGCCCTCGCCGTCCCGTACGCCCCCCGGCTGGCGAACCGGATGGGCACCCGCCGACTGTTCGTCCTGGGGAAGGCCGCCGGCGCCGTGGCGTGGGTCGCGGCCGGCGTGCTGCTGCTCCTCGGGGCGCCGGCCTTCCCGGTGCTGGTCATCGCCGCACCGTTCCTCGGCCTGCCGATGGGCGCGACCGGGGTGGTCACCCCGCTGCTGACGAAGGCCTACCTCGACACCGGGAACATGTCGGCCGCCTACGCGCGCGTCTCGGTGTACTCGGGCGTCGCGTGGGGTGTCGGCGCCCTCGGCGGCGGCTACCTGCTCGGCGTCGTCCCGCTCGGCTGGGGGCTCGTCCTCAACGGCGCCCTCACGGTGCCGCTCGTGTGGTTCACGGAACGGCACCCGCCGCCCGCCGAACTCGCGGAGCCGCCCCGCCCGGGGCGGCCGTGGCGCGACATCCGCACGAGCCTCGCGGAGAGCCGCACCCTGCGGCTGGTCGCCCTCCTGGGCTGTGCCGTCACCGTGTTCGTCGCCCCGCTGTCGAGCCTGATCGTGCCGATCACCCAGGACCTCCGGCACCAGCCGCTCCTGGTCGGCGCCGGCCTGCTGCTCGCCGCCATGGCCGCGGGTGAGTTCATGTCCCCCCGGGTCGTGGGCGTCGTGGTCCGCGGCCGGTCCGAGCTCACCGCGTCGGCTCTCGCCGCCGTCGGGGCCGGGCTCAGCCTCGTGGTGTTCTCCGTCACGGCCCTGCTCCTGACCGACCGGACCGAACTGGGGACGTGGGCACTGATCGGGATCGCCTTCGGGGCGCTGCGCTACGCGTCACGAGCTCTGACGGTGGGGGCGGCGTCGGAGGCCCGCGGGCCCGAACACGCCACCGGCAGCCTGGCGGCACTCACGCTCACCGCAGGGCTCGCGGCGCCCGTGGGCACCCTGCTGTGGAGTGCGCTGATCGGCGGCCTGGGGGCGGAGGCCGCGACGCTGACCGGGGGCGTCGCCGGCGCGGCCACGGCCGGGCTCGTCCTGCTGGCCGCCCGGCGCCCCGCCGGCTGAGCGCGCCGAGCCGGCCGAGCACCGCCCCGCAGCGAGGTTCATGCGGACCGGGTGAGGACGGGCAGGAGCGCGTCGGCCACCTCGGCCGGGCGTTCCTCGTGGGCGAAGAGTCCCGCACCGGCGACCACGGCGAGCTGTGCATCAGCGAACGTGCTGACCATCCCGCGGGCCCACTCGAGCGGGAAGAACTTGTCCCCGTCACCCCACACGAGCTGCACCGGCGCGTCGATCCGGCGGTGCAGCTCGCCGAGCTCGTGCACGTACCGGGTGTCGAAGCTGCGGAGCACCTTCATCGCCGCGTCGCGCCGGCTGCGGTCCTCGGCCAGCGGACGCAGGAAGAACTCGTCGAACTCGCCGTCGAGGAGCGAGCGGTCCTCGAACGCGTCGCCGAGCACGAAGCCGTTGCGGCGCAGGCGGGGCGAGCCGGCGAGCTTGCCGAACAGCGCCCCGAAGCCCGGGGCGTTGCGTCCGGCGAGGAACATCCGGAACCGCCACGAGAGCCCCTGTGACTGCTCGGTGTCGATGAGCCCCATGGCCGCGAGGCGTTCGTCGCCGGCCATCGCGTGGCGGGCGATCATGCCGCCGCTGTCGTGGCCGACCACGGCCACCCGCCGCAGGCCCAGGAGATCGACCACCCGGCGCACCGCGCGGATGTGGCCGTCGATCGACATCGGCGTGTCGGCCCGGAAACGGCTCGATCCGGCGCTCACGAGGTCGATGAGGTGGCACGTCACGTGGTCCGCCAGGTGCGGCAGCAGCTTGCGGAACGTGGCGCCGCTCACCGGCCAGCCGTGGACGAACAGGACATCGGGGCCGGCGCCGACCACGCGGTGGGCGACCTCGCCGGCCCCCACGTCGAGGTACCGGTCGGGCGGGGCGCGGAACAGCTCGGTGGCGTCGGAGGACGAGAGTGCAGCCATGGACACAGCCTCGCGATCCTCGGCGCCGTCGGCGACGAACTGAGGAGGTAGGTGCCCGATGGCGGCGAGCCCCGTAGCGTCACCTCCGTGGCCGGTGGCGACCAGCGGGCGGGACTGATCCCGGCGATGTTGAAGCAGTGGCGGGCGTCGCGCGGGCTCAGCCAGCTCGACCTGGCGCTCGCGGCGGGGATCTCGGCCCGTCACGTGAGCTTCATCGAGACCGGCCGTTCGGTGCCGAGCGCCGAGATGGTGCTGTGCATCGGGTCCACACTCGGGGTACCGCTGCGGCAGGTGAACGCGATGCTCGCCGCGGCGGGTCACGACGAGGTCTTCGACGAGCCCGAGGAGCTCGCGCCGCCGGTGCTCGAGGCGCTGGAGTTCCTGAAGTCGCACCACGAGCCGTTCCCGCTCGTGGTGGTCGACCGGACCTACACGGTGCTGGACGCGAACCGGGCCGCCACCACGCTGTTCGGCCTGCTCCTCGACCAGCCCCTCGACGAGGCGGACGGCGTGGCCGGCCTCAACCTGGCGCGACTGACCTTCGATCCCGAAGGTGCCCAGCCGTACCTCGTGAACTTCGATGAGGTGGGGCGCCAGGCCCTCTGGCGCATCCAGCGCGAGGTGCTGGCCGACCCCGACGACGGCCAGCTCCATGAGCTGCTCGACGAGCTGCTGGCGATGCCCACGGTCTCGGAGGACTGGCGGGAGGTGAACCTGTTGGAGCCATCCGACCCGGCGATCGTGCTGCACCTCCGCCGTGACGGGGTGGACCTGCGGTTCCTCACCACCGTCACCATGTTCCAGGCCCCTCAGAACGTGGCGGTGGAGCAGATGCGGATCGAGCAGTGGTTCCCGTACGACGAGGCGACCGCCGCCACATGTCGTGCGCTCGCGGCGCCCGCGGACTGAGCGACGCACCGCACCGCCCGGCGGAGTCGGCTCAACCCAGCAGGTCGAGGAGGAACCCCTCAGCCGCCGGTGACGCGACGAACGGCACGTCGCAATGGCCGGCACCGGGGAACAGCTCGTGGTGGACCCGGCCTCCGAGCGCCACTGCCGCATCAACGTAGGCCTGCTGCCAGGACGGGGGCACGGTCACATCGGCGGTGCCCGTGGCCACGTGGACCGGCACCGTCGGCCGGCTGCGTCCCGCCGAGCCGGAACGCAGACGCGCGATCCAGCGCTCCACGTTCCTCGGTTCGGCGGCGAGGACGGGCCCCCGGGCCGCCGCCGCGGACAGTTCGGCGCCCAGCAGGTGCGACGGGAGACGGTCCCACTCACGACCGAGGAGCTCGACCACCGGCGGCGCCAGGAGGTCGAGCGGGTCGAGGTCGTCGAACAGCCATCCGTGGGCGGCGACCAGCATCACCACGTGCACCTCGGCGAGCGCGGCCTCGGACACGACGGTCGAACGGTCCACCGCGAACGCCAGGGCAGGGACACCGGGGGCGAAGGTCGCCACGCCCCGGAGGTCCAGGCCGGCGAGGTCGTCATCCGGCAGTTCGGCGACCCCGAGGGCCATTCCCCCGCCCTCCGACCAACCGAGCGCTGCGAAGCGCTCCCCCGCCCCGGTCCCCTCGATGCAGCGGGCGGACCGCACCGCGTTGACCGCGTCGCGTGCCCCCGTGCCGTGCACGCAGTAGTGGTGGAACCCCTCGGTGCCGAGGCCCTGGTAGTCGGGTGCCACCACCACCGCACCGGCGGCGAGATACGCCTCGATCCCCGGCACACCGCGGTCGACCTGGTCCGCACCGACGGGCTCCGGGAAGGTGATCAACTCGCCCGCAGGCTGTGGTTGGCGGGAGGGGACGGCGGCGTCACCGAGGCCGGTCGTGCCGTGGCACCACACGATCACCGGCCGTTCGGCGCCCTCCCCGTCGGGAGCGACGACGATCCCCGTGGACCGGGTGACACGCCCGAGCAGATCCCGGGACACGAACAGGACGCGCCACGCACGGGAGCCGGCTACGTCGGGACGGAGCTCCTCCGAGCGGAGCAGGTCACCGGGCCCGGGACTCATTCCGAACCGAGGTCGCCCGGACCGCCGTCGCCGACGAGCTCCAGCAACGCCAGGCGGACCGGGCCGGTACGGACGGTGGCCCCGGCCGGGCGGAGGCTTCCGCACAGCCACACCGCCGGGTCGGGGTCGACGGCGAGATTGCGGAACCACTGCGAGTCGGTCCGAACGGTGCCCACCAGCACTCGGTCGCCGACCCGGGCCGCGAGCAGGGGGACCTCCCGCTCCAGGCCGGTCCGGCGACCCGTGGTCCGCAGCACGACGAGGCCCACACCGACCGGGAGCGGTCCCACCATCCCGGAGCGGGCGAGCGGACCGATGACGCGGTTCACCGACCGGAACACCCCGTGCAGCGAGGGGACCCGGACGGCCGGACCCGGCGTTCGCGTCCGCACTGTCATCGACGTCGTTTCCACGATGCTCCTCCGGCCGTTCTGTGTCCGCGAGCCGGACGAACGGACCGTCCGGGTAGAACGCCGAGGACCCCG
>JBMOJH010000017.1:0-41922 GCA_049316905.1 Microthrixaceae bacterium
AGGTGCTCGGCGGCGACCTCCACGGGGGTGGACTCCTGCTCGACCCCGAGGACGAGAACGCGCCGGGGGCTGATGCCCTGCCCGCGCCGGTGCTCTCCGACCTGCGCGCGGTGCTCCGGGACGGGACCCCGCCCGGCGACCGCCTCGTGGACCTCGACGACGGCTGGCTCGCGGGTACCGCGTCGGTCCAGGGCCAGGTGCGCGCCGCGCTGCTCGTGCGCGGTGGCCCGGAGATGACCCCCACCCGGGCCCGCGCCCTCGTGGCGCTCTGCCGGGAGGCCGCCATCGGGCTCCGCGCCGTGGAGCAGGCCGAGCAGAACGTGCGGCAACGCTCGGAGGAGCGGTTCGCCTCCTTGATCGACAACTCCTCTGACATCGTGGCGATCCTCGACCACGAGGGTCGGATCACCTACGTCTCGCCGGTGGCACGCCGTCTGCTCGGCTACCCCCTGAGCTACGCCGAGGGGCTGCCCGCCCTCGAGCTCGTCCACCCCGACGACCGACGGATCGCCGGGTCGCTGGTCGCGGACGTCCGCCGCGGCGTGCGCGACGACGCCGAGGTCCGCCTCCGGCACGTGGCCGGCACCTACCACTGGTTCGAGGTGGTGGGCGTGGACCTGAGCGACGACCCGAACATCCGTGGCATGGTGCTGACCGCCCGTGAGATCGGTGACCGCAAGGCCGCCGAGGAGCAGCTCCAGCTCTCCGAGGCCCGGTTCAAGGCCCTGGTGCAGCGGTCGTCGGACCTGGTGCTCGTGGTCGACCCCACCGAGGGCATCCGCTACGTCTCCCCCTCGGTCGCCACCGTGGTGGGCCTCGAGGAGGCCGAGGCGCTCGGTCGCCCGCTCGAGGAGATCTTCCGCGACTCCGGGACCGACTGGGAGGTCGCACTGCGCCGTGCGGCGCCTCGCGACGGCGGGCACCCGGAGCTGCTGGAGTTCGGCTTCCGCAACGCGATGGACGAGTGGGTGCACCTCGAGGCCACGGTGAGCGACCTCCGGGCCGAGCCGTCGGTCGGCGGCTTCGTGCTCAACGCCCGTGACGTCACGGAGCGCACGTCGATGCTGCAGCGCCTCCGCTACCAGGCCACCCACGACGACCTCACGGGCCTCCCGAACCGCGTGCTCGCGGCCGAGGAGCTCTCCGGCATGCTGTCCCGCAACGGCGGCAACAGCACCGTGGCCGTGGTCTCGGTGGACCTCGACGACTTCAAGGACGTCAACGACAGCCTGGGCCTCGCCCACGGCGACGAGCTGCTCCGCGCCGTGGCGGACCGCGTCACCACCTCGCTCGCCTTCGGCGACCTCGTCGCCCGCGTCGGCGGCGACGAGTTCCTCGTGGTGCTCGAGCGGGCCCACGGCGAGGACCGGGTCCTCGAGGTGGCGGAACGAATCCTGAGTGACCTCTCGCAGCCCTTCGCCGTCGCGGGCCGCGAGCTGTCGGTGACCGCCTCCGCGGGCGTCGCCTTCGACCACGACCGCACCACGGCCGCGGAGGTCCTCCTCCGCAACGCCGACACGGCGATGTACAAGGCGAAGGAGCAGGGCAAGCGTCAGGCCGTCGTGTTCGAGGCCGAGATGCACACCGCCAGCTTCGACCGTCTCGAGCTCCGGGCGGACCTGGCCCGTGCGGTGGAGACCGACCAGCTGATCGCCCACTACCAGCCGATCGTCGACCTCCAGACCCACCGCGTGGTCGGTTGCGAGGCGCTGGTGCGGTGGCAGCACCCGCGCCGCGGCCTGCTGAGCCCTGCGATCTTCGTGCCGCTGGCCGAGGAGTCCGGTCTGATCGGCCGGCTCGGCGAGTGGATCCTCGAACGGGCGTGCCGTGACCTCGCCGAGTGGCGCCGGACGCTGGGCGACGCCGCCCGGGACCTGACGATCTCGGTGAACCTGTCGGCCCAGGAGCTGCACTCCGAGCGGCTGCTGCCGGCGGTCACGTCGATCCTCCACGACACCGGCCTGCCGGCGGACCGCCTGGTCCTCGAGGTGACCGAGTCGAACCTGCTCACCGACACCGACGTGGTGCAGGACCGGATGGAGCGACTGCGCTCGCTCGGCGCCCGGCTCGCCATCGACGACTTCGGCACGGGCTACTCCTCGCTCGGTTACATCCACCGGTTCGCCTTCGACGTGCTCAAGATCGACCGGAGCTTCGTGGAGGGCCTCGAGCGTCCGACCAACCGGCGCATCGTCACCGCGGTCATCGACCTCGCCCGGGAGCTGGGCGTGCGGGTCGTGGCCGAGGGTATCGAGGAGGACGAGCAGGAGGAGATCCTCGTGGAGCTCGGCTGCGCACTCGGCCAGGGCTTCAAGTTCTCCCGGCCCGTGCCCGCGGTGGACTTCGCCCGCCTCCTGCGCGCCCCCGCGAACACCACCGCCTGAGCGGCCAGACTGTCCCGGTGGGCGGACCGGCCGGGATCGTGGAGGTGGAGGACCCCGCCTCACCCCTGCTCGACGACTACCGCCACCTGACCGACGCCGCGGCGCGCCGGGCGGACCGCCCCGTGGCGATCGTCGAGGGCGTCGTGGCGCTGCGCCGGGTGCTGTGGGGCCGGGTGCCGTTGCGGTCCGTAGCGCTCACGCCCGCCCGCGCCGCAGGGCTCGCCGCGGAGGTGACCCGTGCGGCTCCGGGCACACCGGTGCTGGTGGCACCGCGGGCGGTGCTCGCCGAGGTCGCCGGCTTCGACGTCCACCGCGGCGTGCTCGCCGCCATGGACCGACCCGCCCCTCGACCGGTGTCCGAGGTGCTGGCCGGGGCCCGGGCGGCGGGAGCGGTGGCCGTCGCGGAGGGATTGAGCGACCACGAGAACGTGGGCGCGGTCTTCCGCAACGCGGCGGGGTTGGGACTGGGCGCGGTGCTCCTCGACGGCCGCTGCGCCGAGCCGCTCTACCGACGGTCGATCCGGGTCTCGCTCGGCTGGGCCGCCGTGCTCCCCCACGCCCGCCTGGGCACCCTGGCGGACGACCTGGCGACCGTGAGCGCCGCCGGCTTCCGACCGCTCGCGCTCACCACGTCACCCGCGGCCGTGCCGGTCGGCGAGGCCGGGGCCGCGGGCCTCTTCGACGGCCCCGTCGCGCTCCTCGTCGGCGCCGAGGGGCCGGGCCTGGACCCCGCGACCGTTGACGCCTGCGATGCCGAGGTCACGGTGCCGATGGCGCCCGGGGCGGACTCGTTCAACGTGGCGACCGCGCTCGCCGTGGTGGGCGCGTTCCTCGCGCACCACCGGCGGGACCCGGACCGCACGCTCTCCTGAGCGTCGCCACCCCTGAGGGGCACGCACGCTCAGGAAAGGGCGCGGACTGCGACGGCTCAGGCGTCGCGGACGGCGCGGAGCAGGGCCGCCATCTCGAGCGCCACGTCCGCGGCCTCCTCGCCCTTGTTGTCACCCGCAACGTCGCCGTCGACCACGGATCGGACCAGCGCCTGCCGGCGGTCCTCCACCGTGAGCACGCCGAAGGCCACCGGCACGCCGGTGCGGAGCTGCACCTCCATGACGGCCTCGGCCGCGGGGCCGGCGACGTACTCGAAATGGGCGGTGTCGCCCCGGATCACGCAGCCGATGGCGATGACCGCGTCGTAGCGGCCGGTCGAGGCCATCGCGGAACACCCCAGGGGCACCTCGAACGCGCCGGGTACCCACGCGATGTCGACGTCCTCGGGCGCCACGCCGCACTCCTCCAGGCGACGAGTCGCGCCGCGCAGCAGCCGGTCGGTCACCGCACGGTTCCATCGGGCCACCACCACGCCGATGCGCCGGCCGGTGCCGTCGGGGCGGCCCCGCTCGCCCTCGCCACGGAAGTCCTGTCCCATTCGCTCAGTCCAGACCCTCGAGCAGGTGGCCCATCTTCTCCCGCTTGGTGCGCAGGTAGTCGATGTTCTCTGGGTTCGGCACCGACTCCACCGGGACGCGCTCGGTGATCTCGAGCCCGAAGCCCTCGAGGCCGCCGTACTTCGCCGGGTTGTTGGTCATGAGCCGCATGGTGGTGATCCCGAGGTCGTTGAGGATCTGCGCGCCGATGCCGTACTCGCGGGAGTCCACCGGCAGACCCAGCTCGGTGTTGGCCTCGACGGTGTCGTGGCCCTCCTCCTGGAGGCTGTAGGCGCGGATCTTGTGGCCCAGGCCGATCCCCCGGCCCTCGTGGCCCCGCAGGTACACCAGCACCCCGAGCCCGTCCTCGGCGATCCGCTCCATGGCCGCGTGCAGCTGCACACCGCAGTCGCAGCGGAGGGAGTGGAAGACGTCGCCGGTGAGGCACTCGGAGTGCACGCGGACGAGCACGTCGGACTCGCCCTGCACCGCGCCGCGGGCGAAGGCCACGTGCTGTTCGCCGTCGAGCACGGACTCGTACACGTAGCAGGTGAAGTCGCCCCACGGCGTGGGGATCCGGGCCTCGGCCACCCGCTTGACCAGCTTCTCGTTCTGGCGCCGGTACTTGATGAGCTGGGCGATGCTGATCATCAGCAGGTCGTGCTCCCGGCAGAACTCCACCAGGTCCGGCACCCGCGCCATCGTGCCGTCGTCGTTGACGATCTCGCAGAGCACGCCGGCCGGGTACAGCCCGGCCATCCGGGCGAGGTCCACCGCGGCCTCGGTGTGTCCGGCCCGCTTGAGCACCCCGCCCTCCGCGTACCGCAGCGGGAAGATGTGACCCGGGCGGGCCAGGTCGGCGGGGGTGGTCGCCGGGTCCGTCAGGGCCCGGAGCGTGGCCGAGCGGTCCGCGGCGGAGATGCCGGTCGAGGTTCCGTGCACGTAGTCGACCGAGTAGGTGAAGGCGGTACGGTGCGACTCGGTGTTGTCGCGCACCATCAGCGGGATCTCGAGCTCGTCGAGGCGCTCCCCGAGCAGCGGCACGCAGATCACGCCAGAGGTGTGGCGCACGAAGAACGTGATCTTCTCCGGGGTCGCGGCCTCCGCCGCCATGATGAGGTCGCCCTCGTTCTCACGGTCCTCGTCGTCGACCACGACGATGATCTCGCCACGGGCGATGGCCGCCACGGCGTCCTCGATCGACGCGAAGTCCGATGACACCTCGCCCTGCTCCTCCAGCGGTTCGCGGCTCATGCCGACGCTCCCTCTCCGTGGGCGGCCGTGGGCAGGAAGCCGCCCAGGAGCCGCTCGGCGTACTTGGCCATCACGTCGACCTCCAGGTTGACGGCGTCGCCAGGGGCCCGTCGCCCCAGGGTGGTGACCTCGGCGGTGTGCGGGATCAGCGCCACGGTGAACCCGTCGGCGAGCACGTCCACCACGGTGAGCGACACCCCGTCGACGGTGACCGAGCCCTTCTCCACCACGTAGCGGAGGAGGTCACCCGGCATCCGCACCCGCAGGTCGGGCGCCGGCACCACCACCTCCCCCACCGCGTCGACGTGGCCCTGCACCAGGTGGCCGCCGAGCCGGTCCTCCAGACGCACGGGGCGCTCGAGGTTGACCGGATCCCCGGGCTGCAGCGCACCCAGCGAGGTGCGGCGGAAGGTCTCGTCGCTCACGTCCGCCTCCCACCAGTCCTCGCCCCACGCCACCGCCGTCAGGCAACAGCCGTTGACCGCGATCGAGGCGCCGAGGGTGACGTCGTCGAGCACCCGGGTCGCGCCGAGGCGCAGCCGCGGCCCGTCGAGGGACACCACCGAGCCCAGCTCCTCCACGATGCCGGTGAACATCAGTCGTCCTCCGCCGTGACCGCCGGGGCCAGCTCGACGCGCAGGTCGTCGCCCACCCGGTCGACCGACAGGAACCGCCCGCGCCACAGATCTGCGATGTCGTAGGCGCCGTGGCCGCCGAACAGGCCGTTCGCGTCCTGGCCGCCGAAGAGCGCCGGGGCCAGGTAGATCACGTAGCGGTCCACCAGCCCGGCCCGGTGGAACGCGCCCGCCACGTTGGCGCCACCCTCCACGAGGAGCTGCACCACGCCCTCGGCCCCGAGGTCGTCGAGCACTGCGCCGAGGTCGCCCTTCATCTCGGTGCAGGGCTGCACGCGCGACCCGGGCGGCACCGCGCCGAGCACGATCCGGCGGGGATCGAGACGGCCCTCCGGCGGCGGGACCGGTGGGCGGTAGTCGCGCACGGTCAGGGACGGGTCGTCACGACGGACCGTTCCTGCCCCCACGAGGATGGCGTCGGACTCCGCCCGGAGGCGGTGGCCATCCGCGCGGGCCAGCGGCGAGGTGATCCACTGGCTCGAGCCGTTGGGGGCCGCCGTGCCGCCGTCGAGGCTGGCGGCGAGCTTGAGCACGACCCACGGTCGGCCGGTCCGGCGGTGCTTGAGGTAGGCGGCGAGCTGGTTGGTCACCTGGTCGGCCTGCACACCGACGGTCACGTCCACCCCGGCCTCGCGGAGGGCACGCACGCCGGTGCCGGCCACCTGGGGATCGGGGTCCTCGATGCCCACCACCACGCGGGCGATCCCGGCGGCGAGCACGGCGTCCACGCACGGCGGGGTGCGCCCGTGGTGGCTGCACGGCTCGAGCGTGACGTACAGCGTGGCCCCGGCGGCGCGCTCCCCCGCCTCGCGGAGCGCCACCACCTCGGCGTGGTCGCCGCCCGGCGGCTGCGTGGCCCCCTCGAACATCCGGCCGTCCGGGGTCCGGACCACCGCACCCACCCAGGGATTGGGTGACGTGCTGCATCGCACGGCGCCGGCGGCGGCCATCGCCCGGGTCATGCACTCCCGGTCGACCGCGTCGGACCGCGGGTCGTGGGAACCGGTGGTCATAGGGAACGCCATGCTACCGCCACGGTCCCGGATCGGTCGAAGCCGGACCGACCGTCTGGAATTCGACCGCCCGTCCCGGCCGGCGCGCTCCGGAGCCGCCCGACCGTGCTCAGTCCTGGCCGGTGGGATGGCCGCCGGATCCCCCGCCGAGCAGGTGGATGGCATGGGGCACCACGTCGAGCACCGCGGCGAGCATCTCGACCGCCCCGGCCGTCGAGCCGGGGGTGTTCAGGATGAGCGAGGCGCCGCGGACACCCGCAACGTTCCGCGACAGGCGTCCGAGGGGGTTCACGGCCCGCATCGCCTCGGCCAGGCCGGGCGCCGTGCGGTCGAGGATCCGCTTCGTCGCCTCCGGCGTGAGGTCGCGGCGCCCGAAGCCGGTCCCGCCGGTGGTCACGATCAGCCCGTTGAAGCCGTAGGCCATGTACGAGAGGGCGTTGGAGACCTCCTCCACGCCGTCGGAGACCACCCGGTGCTCGATGACCGAGTAGCCCGCCTCCTTGAGCTGCGCGACCAGCGCAGCGCCGCTGCGGTCCTCACGGGTCCCGGCCACCACTCCGTCGGAGACGGTCAGCACCTTCGCCTGCAGCGCCGGGCGCCCGTCGCTGTCCGCTGCGTGTTCGTGCTCCACCGTGTCCTCCGGTCCGTGCGGTCTGCGCACCGCCCGGCGATGGTACCGCCGCTGCTCAGGCCGCCGGTCGGCGTCGGTACCGGAAGATGCACATGCCGTCGGTTCCCGCGTCCTGCGGCAGGAGGATCGCCCCCCTCCCCCACGGTCGCCAGGGTCCGTCGGGCGGGGGCAGCGGCTCGAGGTCGGGCCGAGCCGCAGCGAGCGCGGCGTCCACGTCGGTCGACTCGGCCGCGGTCAGCGTGCAGACGCTGTAGGTGAGCTCGCCACCCACACCCACCAGCTCGGCGGCCGCGGTCAGGAGCCCGCGCTGCAGGGCCGACAGCCGCTCCGGGGTGTCGGCGTCGAGGCGCCAGCGGGCATCGGGGCGACGACGCAGCACCCCGAGCCCCGAGCACGGCGCATCGAGGAGCACGCGGTCGAACGCGGCCGGCCGGAGCGGCGGATGCGCCGCGTCGGCCACCAGGACGGCGAGGTCGGACGCGCCGAGGCGGGCCGCGTTCGCCGCCACCAGCCCGGCGCGCGCCGGGCGCAGGTCCGCGGCCACCACCCGGGCCCCGGTGGCAGCGAGGGCGGTGGCCTTGCCGCCGGGAGCGGCGCACAGGTCCGCGACGACCTGGCCGGGGCCGGCGCCGACCGCCGCGGCGACCCACTGCGACGCGAGGTCCTGCACGTAGCCGTCGTCGCGGACGGTGGCGGAGGGCGCCTCGTCCATCGCCTCGAGCGCGCCGAGCGCGTCCTCGCGGCCGAGGTCGGCCACCAACCGCTCCAGGACCCAGTCCGGGTAGCTGAGCCGCGTGGCGTCGTCGGGGAACTCGACCGGTGCCGACGCCACCTTGCGGAGCACCGCGTTCGCGAGGCCCCGGAACCGCTTCGGCGCGGCGGCCACCGTGGCGGACACCACGGCGTAGTCGGGCAGGTCGTCGCGGTACACGAGCTGGTAGGCGCCCAGCCGGAGGGCCCGCTGGGCCGCGGGCGGCGCCTCGCTGGTCAGGAAGCGGCCGACCAGGTGGTCCACGGAACGCCGCCGACGGAGCGTGCCGTAGACCAGGTCGGTCACCAGTCGGCGGTCGTCGTCGCCCAGACCGGACCGCCCGAGCGCGGCGGGCAGCGCCAGGTTGGCGTAGGCGCCCTCATCCTCCACGCGGGCGAGGACCTCCAGGGCGAGGCGCCGGCTCGCGGCCCCGCTCACCGCGGCGTCCCCCGCCCCGCCGCCCGCCCCGTCGCGACGACCGCGACGGCCCGGGGCGCGTCCCCCGCCGCCGGGCCCGCTCACTGGCCGAGCCGTTCGCCCGGCTCCGGCCGGTGGCCGTTGGCCCAGGCGGTGGCGTCCATCACCGCCCGGCCCTCGGGCTGCACGGTCCGCAGCGCGAGCCCGCTGCCGTCAGCGGCCACCACCACCGGAGCGGCGCCCCGCGCGACGAGCACCTCGCCGGGTCCGGCCGCGGGCGGGACGACCCCGTCCGGGACGGGGCCGGCGTCGACGACCTTGAGGCGCTTGTCCCGGAACGTGGTCCACGCGCCGCCCACCCGGACCATCCGGTGCAGCTCCCCGGCCGGACGGACCCAGTCGAGGTGCAGGTCCTCCGATCCGAGCTTCTCCGCGTAGGTGATGCCCTCGGGGTCCTGCGGCACCGGCCGACCGAGACCGACCGCCAGCGTGTCGACCAGCAGCTCCGAGCCGAGGCGGACGAGCTCGGCGCGGACGTCGTCCGCGGTGATGCGGTCATCGAGGGGGATCTCCGCCCGGGCGTGCACGGCGCCGGTGTCGAGGGTCTCGTCCACGTCCATGACGCAGACTCCGGTGCGGTCGTCGCCCGCCAGGATCGCCCGCTCCACGGGCGCCGCGCCCCGCCACCGGGGCAGCAGGGAGAAGTGGAGGTTCACCATCGGCAGCGCAGCCAGGACGTGCGGCCGGATGATCCGCCCGAACGCCACCACCACGCCGAGCTCCGCGCCGGTGTCGAGGACGTCGTCGACCTCGGAGGTGACGGGGAGGCCCAGCTCGAGCGCCGCGGCCTTCACCGGGCTCGGGGAGGTGGCCCCGCCCCGGCCACGGCGGGTGTCGGCCCGCGACACGACCAGCGCGACGTCGTGGCCCGCGGCCACCAGCGACCGCAGCGGCGGCACCGCCATGGCCGGCGTGCCGAGGTAGACCAGCCTCACGAGAGGCGGAAGAAGGACCGCTTGGGTGCCGCCGGTTCGGGCTCCTCGGCCCGCGCCATCTGCAGCTGACGGACCGCCCGCTTGGCATCCTTGGCCTGGTCCTCATCGAGGTGCTCGAGCAGCAGGACCCCGTCGAGGTGGTCCATCTCGTGCTGGATGAGCCGGGCGAGGAGGTCGTCGGCCTCGAAGGACGCCTCGTTGCCGTCGAGGTCCACACCGGTGACGTGGATGCGGCGTGGGCGCACGATGGCGAAGTGCAGGCCCGGTACGGACAGACAGCCCTCGTGGTACTCCCACTCGCCGTCGGACTCGGTGATGACCGGGTTGATGAGGACCTCCTGGCCGTCGCCGGCGCCGAGGTCGTACACGAAGAACCGCTGCTGCACACCGACCTGCGGGGCGGCCAGTCCGATGCCCGGCGCGTCGTACATGGTGACGAACATGTCCTCGGCCAGCTTGGCCAGGCGACCGTCGATCTCGGTGACGTCGTGGGCGCGCTGGCGCAGCACGGGATCGCCGACGATCCGGATGGCATGGCGGACAGGCATCCCGCCAAGGGTACCGTGACCGCCGTGCCCACCCCGAGCAGCGAACCGCGGAGGACGGGTGACGATGGCCACTACTTCTCGCCACGGCCCGCCGTCGGCTCCCGACCGCAGCGGGTCCGCCTCGACCTGCCCGACCGCAGCCTGGTGCTCGGCACCGACCGCGGTGTGTTCTCCGCGGAGCGCGTGGACCCGGGCACCAAGCTCCTGCTCATGGAGCTGCCGCCGCCGGAGGAGTGGCCCGCCGGGGCAGTGCTCGACCTCGGGTGCGGCTACGGGCCCATCGCCTGCACGCTGGCGCTCCGGGACCCCACCCGCGACGTCTGGGCCGTCGACGTGAACGAGCGGGCCAGGGAGCTGTGCGCAGCGAACGTGGCCGCCGCGGGCGGGACCGTACGGGTGGCCCCGCCCGACGAGGTCCCCGGTGGGCAGCGGTTCGCCCTGGTGGTGTCGAACCCGCCGATCCGCATCGGCAAGGTCGCCCTGCACGACCTGCTCCGGCGGTGGCTCGGCCGGCTCACCGACGACGGCGAGGCGTGGCTCGTGGTGCAGAAGCACCTCGGCGCCGACTCCCTCGCCCGGTGGCTGCTCGACGAGGGCCACGGAGTGGAGCGGATCCGCTCCCGTCAGGGCTACCGCATCCTGCGGGTCCGGTCGGGCGGCGACACCCGGGCCGCCGGTTCGGGCTGAGGGTGTCCCGGCCGACCCGGCGGCGCACTGCGCCGCACCGTCAGTGGAGTCGGACCGGGTCGACCCGGAGACGCAGACGCCCGGACGGTCGGTCCACCGCGGCGAGGGCGTCGAGCAGGACCGCCCGGTCGCGGGCCCGGAGCAGCCACCGCCCCTCGTCGGGGCCAAGGACGTCCACCCCGAGCGGCCGGCCGAGCCGTTCGACGAACTCCGGTGCGGCCTCCCCGCCCACCACCGCGATGGTGGCCGAGGGAGGGAACCCCAGGAGATCGCGCCGGGCCGCCTCGGCGGCGGCGAAGGGTGCCGGATCCGCGCCCACCGCCGCGCGCAACGCTTCGTGGTCCGGGCGGCGGGTCTGCACCAGCACCCGTCCCGACCGGCCCCCCACCACCCGCGACGCGAGCACGAGCAGGCCCAGCGCCTCCTCCGCCGCCCGGTAACGCGGGGCGAGCAGCTCCTGGTCCATGTCGAGGAATGCGACGAGCCCGGCCCGCTCCACCCGGTGCAGCACCGCCTCGGTCCCGATCACGGCGGCCGCTCCGTCGACCGTCCGGTCCGGCCCGGGACCCGCGGGTGCCGCACCGGTGACGGCCTCGACGGGCACGCGGAGCAGCGCCTCGAGCTCCTCGCGGGCCCGACCCACCCCCGGCCGCAGCACCGACAGCGCGGTGGACCCGCACTCCAGGCACACGCCCGGCCGGGTGGCGCCGCAGTGCCCGCACTCGAGCAGCAGCTGGTCGGTCAGGTGCACGGCCGCACCGCAGCGCTCGCACTCGGCCACGGAGCCGCAGCTGCGACACGCCAGCAGGCGGGCCCGGCCCGTGCGGTTGAGCACGGCCACGACCCGTCCACCGACCTCGAGCTCCTCACGGGCGGCCCGCACCAGTTCCGGGGAGAACAGGCCGGTGCGGCCCGTGTCCTCGCTCCGGCGGTCCACCACCTGCACCGTGGCCCATCCCGCCCGCTCGCGGGCCCGGTCGGTGGCGATGACCGGCCCCGTGGCCGCCGCGAGGGCCTCGGGCGAGGGCGCGGGCGACACCAGCAGGCAGGGCACACCGGCACGTCGGGCCCGCTCCACCGCCACCTCCCGGGCGTGCCAGGTGGGCGAGGACTCGTTCTGCAGACCCTCGTCGTGCTCGTCGAAGACCACCACCGCGGCGAGCAGGGGCGCAGGGGCGAAGACCGTGGCGCGCCCCCCCACCACGGTCGCCCCCGACGCCGAAGCGGCCCAGTCCCGCGGCCAGCGGCACACCGCGGCCCCCGAACGGCGCAGCGCTCGGCCGATCCGCTCGAACGTGACGACCGAGGGGTGCACGACCAGGCACTGGCCGATCCCGGCGAGCGCCAGGGCGACCGGCACGGGGTCCTCCGCCGGGGCGAGCCGCACCACGTGGACCCCGGCACCGCGGGCGAGCGCCTCGGTCACGCAGGGATGCATGACCCGCTCGGCGGGGCCCCGGGCCACCGGAGCGCCCACCGAGTGCACGGCGCGGTCGGGCGTGGCCACGCGCAGCACGGTGGGCAACCGACCCGCCCACCGCCACCCCACCCAGCGGCACAGGTCGATCGTGGCCGCGTCCGGCCCGTGGCCGCTGACCTTCGCCACCGGCGACAGGCGCACACCGGGCGGCGGCACGCTGTCGGGATCGAGGACCCAGCCGCGCACCCGGCGGCCGTGCAACGGAACGCGGACGACCGTGCCCACCTCCACCGAACCGGCCATCGCGGCCGGTAGCGCATAGTCGAAGGCGCGCTCGACCGCGGGGACGTCGCAGAGGACCCGGACCGACCGCTCCGGCGGATCGTCCGGACCCACCGGAGCCGCCGTCGGGCTCAGAGGCCGAGCTGGCCCTTGAGGGCGTCGACGCGGTCGGTGCGCTCCCAGGTGAACCCGTCACCGGACCGCCCGAAGTGCCCGTACGCCGCGGTCTCCCGGAACACCGGGCGGCGCAGGTCGAGATCCCGCACGATCGCGGCCGGTCGCAGGTCGAACACCTCACGGACTGCGGCGTCGAGCGCCTCGGGCGACACGGTGTTCGTCCCGAAGGTCTCCACCAGGACGCTCACCGGGTGCGCCACGCCGATCGCGTACGCGACCTGGACCTCACACCGCGTCGCCGCACCGGAGGCCACCACGTTCTTCGCGACCCAGCGGGCGGCGTACGCGGCGGAGCGGTCGACCTTCGACGGGTCCTTGCCGGAGAACGCCCCACCACCGTGACGGGCCGCGCCGCCGTAGGTGTCCACGATGATCTTGCGGCCGGTGAGGCCGGCGTCGCCCACCGGGCCGCCGATCACGAACCGGCCGGTCGGGTTGACGAACACCTCGTAGTCGTCGTCGGCGAACTGCTCGGGCACCACCGGACGGATCACGTGCTCGATGAGGTCGGGCCGGATCTCGGTGTCACGGTCCACGCCGTCGTTGTGCTGGGTGGAGATCAGCACGGTCTTCAACGCGACGGGCCTGCCGTCCTCGTACTCGAAGGTGACCTGGGTCTTGCCGTCGGGGCGCAGGTAGGGCACGGTGCCGGCGCGACGCACCTCGGCGAGGCGTTCGGCCATCCGGTGCGCGAGGTGGATCGGCAACGGCATCAACGCGTCGGTCTCGTCGACGGCGTAGCCGAACATCATCCCTTGGTCGCCGGCGCCCTGCTGGTCGAGCTGGTCCTCCTCACCGGCCTGACCCGAACGCACCTCCTCCGAGTCATCCACACCCTGCGCGATGTCCGGCGACTGCTCATCGATCGCCACCATCACACCGCAGGTGTGACCGTCGTAGCCGAAGCTCTCCCGGTCGTAGCCGATGTCGCAGATCGTCTCCCGGGCGATCGACGGGATGTCGACGTACGCCTCGGTGGTGATCTCCCCCGCCACGATGCACAACCCGGTGGTCACCAACGTCTCGCAGGCCACCCGGGACTGCGGGTCCTGGGCGAGGATCGCGTCCAGGATCGAGTCCGAGATCTGGTCCGCCATCTTGTCCGGATGACCCTCCGTCACCGACTCCGACGTGAACGTCCACTTGCTCATCTCATATCTCCCTTGAAGGGGCGGCGCCCCGTGCGAGTTCGGCCACCACGGCATCGAGCACGGCCCGTGCCACCGAGCGCTTGTCGGTGAGCGGCACGTGATGTTGGCCGCCGTCGCGGTGGAGGATCAACACCTCGTTGGTGTCGTGCTCGAATCCGACCCCCTCGGCGGCCACGTCGTTGGCCACCAGGAGATCCGCGCCCTTGGACGCGAGCTTGGCCGCGGCGTTGGCGACGACGTCATCGGTCTCGGCCGCGAAGCCCACGAGCACCTGCCCCCGGGGCTTGGCGGCGCCCAACTCGGCGAGCACGTCCGCGGTGGGCCGGAGCTCGACCACGGGCACGCCGTCGCGCTTCTTCAGCTTGGACGGGGCCACGGCCACCGGGGTGAAGTCGGCCACCGCGGCGGCCATCACCACCACGTCCTGGTCGGCGGCCCGGGCCATGACCGCGCGGTGGAGCTCCTCGGCGGTGGTCACCGGCACCCGCTCGACCCCGGCCGGGACGGCGAGCGACGTGGTGGTCACGAGGGTGACGGTCGCCCCACGCGAGGCGGCCTCCTCGGCGAGGGCGTGGCCCTGCTTCCCGCTGGAGCGGTTGGCGATGTAGCGCACCGGGTCGATCGGCTCCCGGGTGCCGCCGGCGGTGACCAGCACCCGACGGCCGGCGAGATCCGGTGCCGTGGCGGGCGGCCCACCGGCGAGGATCCGCGTGACGGCCGCGACGATGTCGGCGGGCTCGGCCAGGCGGCCCGCCCCGACGTCACCACCGGCGAGGCGACCCACCCCCGGCTCGACCACGTGGACGCCCCGGGAGCGCAGCACCTCGAGGTTGGCCTGCACCGCCGGGTGCTCCCACATCTCGGTGTGCATCGCAGGGCACACCACGACGGGCGCCCGAGTGGCGAGCAGCACGTTGGTCAGGAGGTCGTGGGAGTAGCCCGCGGCGTAGGCGGACAGCAGCCGGGCCGTGGCCGGGGCCACCACCACCACGTCGGCCCCCTGGCCGAGGCGGGTGTGCGGGATCGGGTCGTCGCCGTCCCACAGCGACGTCAGGACCGGCTCGGACGCCAGCGCCGACAGGGTGGTCTCGCCCACGAAGTGACGCGCACCCGCGGTCATGACCGGGGAGACGTGCGCACCGGCGTCGACCAGACGACGGCTCACCTCCACCGCCTTGTAGGCGGCGATCCCGCCGCACACACCGAGCACGACGCGGCGGCCGGAGAGGTCGGTCACTCCTGCAGCTCCAGGTGACGGTCGGGGTGATGACCGGGCGGGCTCAGGCCTCGGGGGCCGGGCCCTCGGGGACGTCGATCTCGACCTCGACGTCCACCTCCTCCGCGGGGAGGAGCGACGCCGGCAGCGGACGGCCGGTGGCGCCACCGACGCCCTCGATCTTGTCGGCCTCGATCTCCTCGAAGGAGATCGAGAGCGGCTTGCGCGCGGTCGAGGTGACCTGCGGCGGCACGACCGTGCCCAGCGCGTCCCCGAGCTGGTGGTAGTAGGTGTTGATCTCCCGGGCGCGACGGGCGGCCAGCGTGACCAGGGAGAACTTGGAGCCGCACTTGTCGAGGAGGTCCTCGACCGGCGGGTCCATCATCGTGTCGAAACGCTCGGCCAACTCGGTCTCCGTGGGGAAGGGCCCGGGGCACCGGGCACCGTGGGGAGTGGGTCCGCAGGCGGACCTGCCCGCCCGTGGGGGCGGTCCGCCACCGTATCAGGCGCGGGCCCGTTCCCGGGCACCGGCAAGGAGCCCGCGCACCTCCGCCACCGCCGCGTCGAGGTCGTCGTTCACCACCCGGACGAAGGGCAGCGCGGCGGCCCGGGCGACCTCCTCGTCGGCCTTGGCGAGGCGCTGGGCCACCCGCTCCTCGCTGTCGCCCCGCCCCCGGAGGCGTTCGGCCTGCACGGGCCGGCTCGGGGCGTCGACGAACACGAGCAGCGCGTCGGGGTACTGGTCGAGGACCAGGGCGGCGCCGTTCACGTCGATCTCGAACAGCACGTCGCACCCGTCGGGCGGCTCCGGCAGGGGGCTGCCCTGCAGGTAGTCGAGGAACTCGACCCACTCGAGGAACCCGCCGGCCGCCGCGTGCCGCTCGAACTCCTCCCGGGTGACGAAGTGGTAGGCGTCCGGCGACTCGCCAGGACGGCGCTCCCGGGTGGTCCACGACCGGCTCAGCCAGAGGTCGGGCTCGGCGGCCACCACGCGCTCGACGATCGTGCCCTTGCCCACGCCCCCCGGCCCGGACACCACCATCACCACCGTCCCCGGCGGCAGGGATGCCGTCATGGTGCGAGCACCGGGAACCGGTCGGCCACGACCGCGGCGGTGGCGTCGTCGAGCGCCCCCAGTGGCGTGACCGGGTCGAGCGCCAGCTCCGCGAGCAGCTGACGGGTCGGCACCTTGCGGGCGCCCGCCGGCGCCTCCAGCACCGTCAGGAGCCGCACCCGCGCCACCGACGGCTCGTGGCGGCGGGCCAGGACGTCCGCGACGTCCGCGGACCCGTCGGCCAGCGCGGCGCACAGCTCCGCCCGATCGGCGCGAGCCGTCGCGGCCCAGTGGAGCGCCTCGTCCCGGGGATCGGTCGCCGGCCCTGCGACACCACCCATGTCAGTCCCCGACCATCAGACCGCGGACGCGACCGCCGCGGCCGCCGCGGCCGGGTCCTCGGCCTTGGTGACGGTGCGGCCGATGACCAGGAGGTCCGCGCCGTTCGCGGCGGCCTCCTGCGGGCTGGCGGACCGGGCCTGGTCGTCGCGGTCGGTCCCGGGCAGGCGGATGCCGGGCACCACCCGCTTGAGGCGGGGCGCCAGCTCGCGGGCGGTCTGCAGGTCGGCCGCGGCGAGCACCAGCCCGCCGCAACCGCCCTCGAGGGCGACACGCACCCGGTTGGGCACGATGTGCGGCGGGGCGGAGTCGTCGCTGGTCAGGACGGTCACCGCCAGCGGCGTGGGGGCGGGCAGGCCGGCGCGGGCCGCACCCTCCTCGAGGCCCTCCACCCCGGCCCGGAGCATGTCGACCCCGCCCATGGCGTGCAGCGTCAGGTACTCCACGCCGAGGGCGCCGAGCACCCGGCAGGCGCGGTTCACGGTGGTCGGGATGTCGAACAGCTTCAGGTCGAGGAAGACCTGGTAGCCGAGGTCGCGGAGGCTGCCCACCGCGTCCGGGCCGGCGGCGCTGAACAGCTCGAGGCCGACCTTCGCGACCCCGAACCAGGGGCGCAGCCGCGTGGCGAGCCGGTGGGCCTCCACCAGGTCGTCGGTGTCGAGCACCAGGGCCAGCCGGCGGCGCACCTCGTCGTCCACCGCCCCGTCGGTCCCCGACGCGGCCTCGGCCTCAGCCATGTGCTCCTCCGATCAGCTCGTCGACCCGGCGGACACCGTGCCGACCACACCATGAAATCAGACCGTCCAGCACGGCGACGACCGCCCGGGGATCGGCGAAGGACGCCGTACCCACCTGGACGGCCCGCGCCCCGGCGAGGAGCAACTCCACTGCGTCCTCCCCGGAGGCAACGCCGCCCACCCCGACGATCGGCAGGTCGGGCAGCGCGGCGTGCACGTCGTGCACCGTGCGCACCGCGACCGGGTGCACCGCAGGGCCCGACAGGCCACCACCGCCGCCGCCCAGGGCCGGTCGACGCGTCCCGAGGTCGATCACCATCCCGAGGAGCGTGTTGATGAGCGTGACGGCCTCGGCGCCCGCCGTGGCCACCGCGTCGGCCACCTCCACCACCCGGTCGGTGTTGGCGCTCAACTTCGCCCAGCGGGGCCGGCCCGCGGCCGCGGTGGCCGCGACCACCTCGGCGGCGGCCACGGGGTCGTGGGCGAACAGGTGGGCCCCGCCGTCCAGGTTCGGACAGGACAGGTTCACCTCGACCGCCACCACCTCGGCGGGACAGTCGGCGAGCGCCTCGGCGGCCCGCCGGTAGTCCTCCACGGTGCGGCCCCAGATGCTGGCCACCACCGTGGCCCCCGCCGCGACGAGGCCGGGTAACTCGTGATCACGCCACGCGGCCACACCGGGGCCCTGCAGCCCGACGGAGTTGAGCATCCCCGCCGGCGTGGGATGCAGCCGGGGCGGCGGGTTCCCGGGCCACGGGTCCGCGGACAGGGACTTCACGACCACGGCCCCGGGCCGGGACAGGTCGATGAACGCACCGAGCTCCGTACCGTGGCCGGCGGTGCCGGACGCGGTCATCACCGGGTTCGCGAGCGCCACCGAGCCGACGCTCGTGGCGGTCACCACCGGCGCTCCGGCCGTCGGGCGGCCCCGTCGTCTCACGCGTGGGCCCCGGTCCCCCGGTGGTAGTCCTGCAGGCTGCGCACGCCCAGGCTCCGGGTGGTCCAGTCGGCGATCCCGTTGGCCGCGGCGAGCGCTGCGGCCGCGGTGGTCAGCAGCGGGATGTTCGCCGCCGCAGCGGCGCTGCGCAGGTGTGCGCCGTCGGCCCGGGGCCCGCGCCCGCGGGGGCTGTTGACCACCAGCTGCACCCGGCCGCCGGTGATCAGGTCGACGCCGTCGACCGCGTCCTCCGGGTCGCCGTCGCTGCGGTTCACCTTGGCCACGACCTCTTCGACGCCGACACCGTGGTCCCGCAGGTAGGCCGCGGTGCCGGCGGTGGCCATGATGCCGAAGCCGAGCTCGGCGAAGCGCTGGGCGGCCCGCAGGCCGGTGGGCTTGTCGCGATCCGCGAGCGAGAAGAACACGTTGCCGCTCGTCGGCATCCGGTCGCCCGCCGCCAGCTGCGACTTCGCGAACGCCATGCCCACGGACGTGTCGATGCCCATGACCTCGCCGGTCGACCGCATCTCCGGGCCGAGCAGCGCGTCGACCTCCGGGAAGCGGCTCCACGGGAGCACCGCCTCCTTCACGGCCACGTGGTCGCCCTCCACCTTCGGCACGAGCAGCCCCTCGTCGCGGAGCTCAGCGAGGGTGGCGCCGCACATCACCCGGGCGGCCACCTTCACGAGCGGCACCCCGGTGGCCTTCGCCACGAACGGCACCGTGCGCGAGGCCCGGGGGTTCGCCTCGATCACGAACACCTGGCCCGTGCCGGGGTCGCCGCCGGAGCGCTTCACCGCGAACTGCACGTTGAGCAGCCCGATCACCCCGAGCGCCTCGGCGATGCGCCGCGCATAGTCCTCGATCACCGCCACGGTCGCCTCCGAGAGCCCGACCGGGGGGATCACGCAGGCCGAGTCACCCGAGTGCACGCCGGCCTCCTCGACGTGCTCCATGATCCCGCCGATGATCACCTCGCCGGTGTGGTCCCGGATGGCGTCCACGTCCACCTCGGTGGCGTCCTCGAGGAAGCGGTCGATCAGCACGGGGCGCTCCGCCGAGAGCCCGCCCTCCCGACCCAGGGAGCCGGAGCCGGTGATCGCACCCCAGGCCCGGGTGAGGTCCTCGCGGTCGTACACGATCTCCATGGCCCGGCCACCGAGCACGTAGGACGGCCGCACCAGCGCCGGGAAGCCGATCCGGTCCACGATCCCGAGCGCAGCGTCGAGGGTGGTCGCCGTGCCGCCCGCCGGCTGCGGGATCTCCAGGCGTGCGCACAGCGAGTTCCAGAGGTCGCGGTCCTCGGCCGCGTCGATGCTGGCGGGCGGGGTGCCGAGCACCAGGTCCGCCGGGATCGCCTCCGCGAGCTTCAGCGGTGTCTGGCCGCCGAGCGACACGATCACCCCGGCCAGACGGCCACCGCCCTGGGCCGCGGAGCGGCGCTCCGCGTCGATGACGTTCAGCACGCCCTCGGTGGACAGGGGCTCGAAGTAGAGGCGGTCGGAGGTGTCGTAGTCCGTGGAGACCGTCTCCGGGTTGCAGTTGACCATCACGGTCTCGTAGCCGGCATCCGCGAGTGCGAAGCACGCGTGCACACAGCAGTAGTCGAACTCGATACCCTGGCCGATCCGGTTGGGTCCGGAGCCGAGGATGATCACCTTCTCGCGGCCGGAGGCGGCCACCTCGGTCTCGTCCTCGTAGGTGCCGTAGTGGTACGGGGTCTCCGCCTCGAACTCGGCGCCGCAGGTGTCGACGGTCTTGTAGGTGACCTCCACCCCGGCGGCGAGGCGGGCGGCGCGGACCTCCGACTCGGCCACACCCCAGAGGTGGGCGAGCTGGCCGTCGCCGAACCCGAGGCGCTTCGCCCGCCGCCAGTCGGTCCGGGAGATCGCACCGAGGGCCGCCGCGCCGGTGCCGAGCGAGGCCAGGTGCTCCCGCTCCTCCACGATGGCGAGCATCTGGTCGAGGAACCACGGGTCGATCCGGCTGGACTCGTGCACCTGCTCCAGGGGGACGCCGCGCCGCAGGAGCGACTCCACGCCGAAGATGCGCTCCGGCGTGCCGATGCCGACCCGGCCGAGGAGCTCCTCGGTCGGCACCTCGTCGAAGGCGGTCTCGCCGGGATCGCAGTTGAGCCCGCCGCGCCCCTGCTCGAGAGAGCGAAGAGCCTTCTGGAGCGACTCCGGGAAGGTCCGGCCGATGGCCATGGCCTCCCCCACCGACTGCATCTGCGTGCCGAGCCGGGCCTCGGCGCCGGGCAGCTTCTCGAAGGCCCACCGCGGCACCTTGGTGACGACGTAGTCGATGGTCGGCTCGAAGCTCGCCGGGGTCTTGCGAGTGATGTCGTTCGGGATCTCGTCGAGCGTGTAGCCAACGGCGAGCTTCGCGGCGATCTTGGCGATCGGGAACCCGGTGGCCTTCGATGCGAGGGCCGAGGAGCGGCTCACCCTGGGGTTCATCTCGATGACCACCTGCTCGCCGGTGCTCGGGTGCACCGCGAACTGCACGTTCGAGCCACCGGTCTCCACGCCCACGCGGCGGATGCAGGCGAACGCGGCGTCGCGCATCTCCTGGTACTCGACGTCGGTGAGGGTCTGGGCGGGGGCCACGGTGATCGAGTCACCGGTGTGGACGCCCATCGGGTCGACGTTCTCGATCGAGCAGATGATCACGCAGTTGTCGGCGCGGTCGCGCATGACCTCGAGCTCGAACTCCTTCCACCCGGCGATCGACTTCTCGATGAGGATCTCCGCGATGGGGCTGGCTTCGAGGCCGCGGCCGGCCATGAACTCGAACTCCTCCGGGGTGGCCGCGATGCCCGTGCCCTTGCCGCCGAGGATGTACGCCGGCCGGATGACCACGGGCAGGCCGAGCTCGCCGATCACGGCACGGGCCTCGTCCATCGTGTGGGCGATGCCGGACGCGGGGACGCCGAGGCCGATCTCGATCATCGCCTGCTTGAAGCGGTCGCGGTCCTCCGCGGTGGCGATCGCCTCGGCGTTCGCGCCGATCAGCTCGATGCCGCGGGCCTCGAGCGCGCCGGACTCCGACAGCTCCATCGCGAGGTTGAGGGCCGTTTGGCCGCCGAGGGTCGGCAGGACGGCGTCGGGCCGCTCCACGTCGAGGATCCGCTCGAGGACCTCGGCCACCAGCGGCTCCACGTAGGTGGCATCCGCGAAGTCGGGATCCGTCATGATCGTCGCCGGGTTCGAGTTGGCGAGGATGACGCGGTAGCCCTCCTCGCGCAGCACGCGGCACGCCTGGGTGCCGGAGTAGTCGAACTCGCAGGCCTGGCCGATCACGATCGGCCCGGAGCCGATGATGAGGATCGACTCGAGGTCGTCACGACGGGGCATGAGCGGTCTCCTGGGTGCGACGGTGTGCGACGCTGGTCGGGTGCGATTCGGATTCGAGCAACGGTGGGACGCGTCCCCCGACGACGTCCTGGCCGTGTACATCGACGCCGACTTCTGGTCGGGCCTCGACTCGTTGACGGCGACCAGCTCGCCGGAGGTCCTCGAGGTGTCGAGGACGGGCGACCGGGCGGTGGTGCGCCTCCACTACGTGCTGGCGGTGGAGCTCCCGTCGGCCGCGTCGCGGTTCATCGACCCCGACAACGTGGCCTGGGTGGAGGAGACCGCGTGGGACCTGACGAAGCGTTCGGCCGACGTGCGCTTCCTGCCCGTCCAGGGCGCCGGCCTGCTGCGGGCGTCGGCCACCGCGGCCCTGCTGGGTGACGGCGACGAGACCGCCCGCGAGGTGAAGGGCGAGCTCAAGGTGCGCATCCCGCTCGTGGGGGGCAAGGTCGAGAACGCCATCGTCGGCGGCGTCGGCGACCACCTCACCGAGGAGGCGGACGCGGTCGCGGCACGCCTCGGCCACTGACCCCGGGCTGACCGATCCCCCGCTTTGTGATGCTGCTGACGACACATGTGTAGGCATCAGCATCACAAAGCTGGGGGTGGGACAGCGGGGGGTGAGGTCGTGGGAGGTCATCGGGCCTCATCCATGAGCATCGCGAAGCGCTCGAAGAGGTAGCGGCTGTCGTGCGGGCCGGGTCCCGCCTCCGGGTGGTACTGGATCCCGAACGCCGGCACGTCGAGGCAGCGGAAGCCCTCGAGGGTGCCGTCGTTGAGGTTCACGTGGGTGACCTCGACGCGCTCGAGCGACTCGGGGTCCACGCAGTAGTTGTGGTTCTGGCTCGTGATCTCCACCTTGCCGGTGGCCAGGTCCCGCACCGGGTGGTTCCCGCCGTGGTGACCGAACGGCAGCTTGAAGGTGGCCCCGCCCAGCGCCGTGGCCAGCATCTGGTGACCCATGCAGATCCCGAAGATCGGAACCCGACCGAGGAGCTCCCGCACGGTGGCGGGCACCCCGGCCACCGCACCCGGGTCGCCCGGACCGTTGGACAGGAACACCCCGTCGGGGGCGAGGTCCAGCACCTGGGCCGCGGTGGTCGTGGCCGGCACCACGTGCACCTCCCCGACCGTCGCGAGGTTCCGCACGATCGTGGTCTTGATGCCGAGGTCGAACGCCACCACGCGGCGTTCGGCGCCGGTGGTGGAGGGGTGGACCACCACGTCGGCCGCAGTCACCTGCGCCACCAGGTCGCGCCCGTCGGTCCCCGTGGCGTCCACCGCCGCCGCCTTCAGCTCGGCGAGACCCGCGGTGCCGAACGCGCCGGGGATGGCGCCGTGGTCGCGCAGGTGCCGGGTGAGCCGCCGGGTGTCGATCCCTGCGACGCCGGGGATCCCGTGACGACGCAGGTAGGCGTCGAGGTCGCCCTCGGCGCGCTGGTTCGAGTGACGGCGGGCCAGGTCGCGCACCACCACGCCCGCGCACCGCGGGCGGGCGGACTCGTCGTCGTGGGCGTTCACCCCGTAGTTGCCGATGTGCGGGTACGTGAACGTGATCACCTGGCCGGCGTAGGACGGGTCGGAGATCACCTCCTGGTAGCCCGACAGCACCGTGTTGAAAACGAACTCGCCGGTCGACAGCCCGCCGGGCGCGTCCGCGCCGATGGCCTCGCCCTCGAAGGTGGTGCCGTCGGCCAGCACGATCGCGGCCGGGGTGACGCTGCTGCTCATCCGTGCTCCCTGTACTCGTTCGGGGCGCTCCCGGTGCCGGCGCTGCCGGTCCGGGTCGTCATCGCTGGGCCTCGCCGTCGACCACCACGGCCTCGCCGTCGACGACCGTGTGGCGCACGCGGCCCCGCACGGTCCGCCCGACGTACGGCACGTTCCGGCTGCGCGAGGCTCCGCCGGAGGCGTCGATGGTCCACTCGGCCGTGGGGTCGACCACGCAGATGTTGGCGGGCTCGCCCGCGGCCACCGGCCGACCGTGGCGATCCATACCGGCAATCGCCGCGGGCTGCCACGACAGCCGGGCCAGGACGTCGGCCTCGGTCATCCCGGTCCCGCCGTCCACGAGCTGGGTGAACGCCAGGGCCAGCGCATACTCGAGACCGAGCATCCCGGGCGGCGCCTGGTCGAAGGGGCGTTCCTTGTCCTCCGGCGGGTGCGGCGCGTGGTCCGTGGCGATCGCGTCGATCGTGCCGTCGGCCAGGCCGGCGGCGACCGCGGCCACGTCCTCCGCTCCCCGCAGCGGCGGGTGCACCTTGAAGGTCGCGTCGTAGGACGCACAACAGGCGTCGGTGAGCGTGAAGTGGTGCGGTGCGGCCTCCGCCGTCACCGGAAGGCCCCCGGCCTTGGCTGCGGCGACCATCGCCACCGATCCGGCCGTCGACAGGTGCAGGAAGTGGACCCGGGCGCCCGTGAGGCGGGCGAGCGCGATGTCGCGCATCACCATCAGCTCCTCGGCCTCGGCAGGTTGGCCGGGCAGGCCGAGCCGGGCCGACCACTCCCCCTCGTGCATGCAGGTGCCCTCGCTGAGCGAGCTCACCTCGCAGTGCTGGGCGAGGGTGACGCCGAGGCCGCTGGCGTACTCGAATGCCCGGCGCATGAGCCGGTCGTCCTGCACGCCGGTGCCGTCGTCGGTGAAGATCCGCACGCCGAGCGCCGCCATCTCCGCCATCGGCGCCAGCTGGTCCCCGACCCGTCCGACCGTGATCGCACCCGAGGTGTGGACGTCCACCAGCGATGCACGACCGAGCTCGAGGACCTCGCGCACCACCGCCGCGCAGTCGATCGTGGGGGTCGTGTTCGGCATGGCCAGCACCGCGGTGTAGCCGCCGAGCGCGGCGGCCCGGGAACCGGACTCCACCGTCTCGGCGTCCTCCCGCCCGGGCTCACGGAGATGCGTGTGCAGGTCCACGAGGCCCGGCGCGACGAGGCACCCGGAGGCATCGAGGACGGTGGGGGCGTCGAGCCCCTCGCCCACCGCCACGATCCGGCCGCCGTCCACGAGGACGTCCGCCCGGCGCTCGCCGGTGGCATCGAGGACGGTGCCGCCCCTGATCACGGTCGTGGCGCTCACGGGCGCACCTCCTGGACGGGTTCGGGGTCGGGCCCGGCGGGCTCGAGCGGGGGCAGGGCGTGCCGGCCGGGGCCGAGCAGCAGGAACAGCACCGCCATCCGCACCGCCACGCCGTTGGCGACCTGTTCGGTGATCACCGCGTTCGGCCGGTCGGCCACCTCGCCCGCGATCTCCACCCCGCGGTTCATCGGGCCCGGGTGCATGATCAGCGCGTCCTTGCCCAGGCGGTCCGCCCGGTCCGAGGTGAGCCCGAACATCGACGTGTACTCCCGCAGCGACGGCACGAGCGCCTCGATCATCCGCTCGCGCTGCATGCGCAGCAGGTAGCAGACATCGAGCTCGCCGAGGACGTCGTCGAGCGAGTGCGACACCGCCACGTCCCACGGCGCGACCGACGGGGGCAGGAGGGTGGGTGGCGCCACCAGCGTGACCCGGGCGCCCAGCGCGGTGAAGGCCTCGATGTCGGACCTCGCCACCCGGGAGTGCTTCACGTCGCCGACGATCCCGATGTGGAGCCCGTCGAGGGACCCGGTGTGGGAACGGATCGTGTAGGCGTCGAGGAGCGCCTGGGTGGGGTGCTGGTGCCAGCCGTCGCCGGCGTTGACCACCACGGCCTTCGTCCACGCCGCGATCTGCGCCGGCACGCCGGAGGACCGGTGGCGCACCACCACTGCGTCGATGCCCATGGCCTCGATCGTCTCGATCGTGTCGCGCACCGACTCGCCCTTGTTCACCGAGCTCGACGAGACCGCGAAGCTCATGGTGTCGGCGCTCAGGCGCTTCGCCGCGGTGTCGAAGCTGAGGCGGGTGCGGGTGGAGTCCTCGTAGAAGAGCGAGACGACGGTCCGGCCGCGCAGCGCCGGGACCTTGGGGATGGAACGACCCGAGACCTCCACCATCGTGTCGGTGACGTCGAGGACCTCCTCGAGCTCGGCCCGGGTGAGGTCCGCGATGGAGAGCAGGTGGCCCTTCACTGCTTCTGCAGCTCCCCGAGCTGCACACCGGCCATCGTGACGTCGACGAGCTCGTCACGCCGGGTCGGCAGGTTCTTGCCGACGTAGTCGGGGCGGATCGGCAGCTCCCGGTGGCCCCGGTCGATCATCACGGCGAGCTGCACCGCCCGGGGCCGGCCGTAGTCACACATGGCGTCGAGGGCGGCACGGATCGTGCGCCCGGTGAAGAGCACGTCGTCGACGAGCACGACCGTCCGCCCGTCGAGGTCCACCGGTATCTCGGTGACCTCCTCCGGGAGCACCGGCCGGATGCCGATGTCGTCGCGGTAGAGGGCCACGTCCAGGGTGCCGACCGGGACGGGCGGGTCGTCCGGACCGAACTCCTCGATCTCCTCGATGACGGAAGCGAGCGCCCGGGCCAGCTCCACGCCGCCGGTCTGCAGGCCCACCACCACCAGCTCGTCCACGCCGTGGTTGCGCTCGAGGACCTCGTGGGCCATCCGACGGACGGCCCGGTGGATGTCCTCGGCGTCCATCACCTGGGTCCGGGCAACGAAAACGCCCCCGTAGGGGCGCGTCAGGCGTCGTTCGCGTTCTGCCACCGGCAGGTCCTTCCTGTCCGTAGGGGCCTCACAGGACCCCTTTCACGGTCAGGAGTGCACCGTACCAGCCCGCCGAAGGGCCCCGCGCCGCTCAGTCGGGACGCAGCTCGCGGGCCGCGGCGGCGAGCACACCGTTCACGAACCCGGCCGAGTCGTCGGTGCTGCCGTAGCGGGAGGCGAGCTCGGTGGCCTCCGACAGCACCACCTCGGTGGGTACGTCCGGCCGGTGGGCCAGCTCGTAGCAGCCCACCTCCAGCACCACGAGATCGAGCGCGGCCATGCGCTCAGGGGTCCAGCCGTGGGCGAGGCGGCCGACGATCGCGTCGAGCTCCTCACGGTGGTCCTCCACCCCGTCGACGAGGCCCGCGGCGTAGGGATCGGGCGCGATCGGCAGGCGGGCCAGCACCTCGCCGCCGCCGAGGTCCTTCATGCGGGCCTCGTACAGCAGGTGCACGGCGCGTTCGCGGGCCTCGGCCCGTCCGCCCGCGACCACCGGCAGCTCCGGCGGCGGTTCGCGGCCGGTCGTGTCGTCCCGGGCGGTCGTGTCGTCCCCGCCGCTCACGCGCGGGAGATGAAGTCGCCGGAGCGGGTGTCGACCTTGACCCGCTCGCCCGGCTCGATGAAGAGGGGCACCTGCACCACGAGGCCGGTCTCGAGCGTGGCGGGCTTCTTCGCACCCGACACCCGGTCGCCCTGGACGCCGGGCTCGGTCTCGGTGATCGTCAGCTCCACCGAGGCGGGCAACTCCACGCCGATGATCTCGTCGCCGTACATGAGGATCAGCGCCGTCGAGGAGTCGATCAGGTAGCTGGTGGTGTCGCCGAGGGTGGAGGGCGGTACGTTCATCTGGTCGTAGGACGCGTTGTCCATGAACACGTAGTCGTCGCCGTCGCGGTAGAGGAGCTGCATCTCCTTCTTGTCGACGATCGCGCGCTCCATGCGCTCACCGGCACGGAACGTGCGCTCCACGACCGAACCGGTTCGAACGTTCTTCAGCGTGGTCCGCACGAAGGCCCCGCCCTTGCCGGGCTTCACGTGCTGGAACTCCACCAGGGTGAACAGCCCGTCCTCGAGGTCGAGGGTCATCCCGTTCTTGAAGTCGGAGGTGGCGATCTGGGGCATGGCCTGCCTGTCTGGTTCGGGCCGGGGCGGGCGGCGGGCCGCACGCGCTCAGGCGAGGATGGGGTCCTTCGGGGCCAGCGTGAGGCGGTCGCAGCCGCCCTCGGTGACCAGCACGGTGTCCTCGATGCGGACACCGCCGAGCCCGGTGAGGTACACGCCCGGCTCGACCGTCACCACGTGACCGGCGACGAGGGTAGCAGTCGACCGCGCGGATACCCGCGGCTCCTCGTGGATGTCGAGGCCGACGCCGTGGCCCGTGGAGTGGAGGAACGCGTCGCCCCATCCGGCGCCGTCGATCACCGAGCGGCAGGCCCGGTCCACCTCGACGGCCTCCACGCCGGCGGCCACCGCCTCGACCCCGGCCTCCTGGGCCGCCAGCACGACCTCGAGCATGCGGGCCCGCTCCGCCCCCACGTCGCCCACCGCCACCGTGCGGGTCATGTCCGAGTGGTAGCCGTCGACGAGGGCGCCGAAGTCGACCACCACGAGGTCGCCGTCCTCCACCACCCGACCACCGGGCCGGTGGTGCGGCCGGGCCCCGTTCGGCCCCGCGGCCACGATCGTCTCGAAACTCACGTCCGCAGCGCCGAGCTCCCGCATACGGCCGTCGAGCGCGAGGGCGAACGCCTCCTCGGTGGGCCGCTCGGCCAGGAGCGGCCGGACGTCCGCGAATGCCGCGTCGGCCACGGCGCACGCCGAGCGGATCCGGGCCGCCTCCCCTGCGTCCTTCACGAGCCGCAGGCCCTCGACCACGCCGCTGGTGGGGACCAGCTCGCCGTTCCCGAAGAGCGTGCCGGACCAGCGGCGCTGCTGGGTCCACGTGACCGAGTCCGCCTCCAGGCCGAGGCGTCGCACGCCGGCGGCCGTGGCGGCCGCGGCCACCGTGGCGTCGGGCTCGGCACCCACCACCTGCACGTCCGCGTCCACCCCGGCGGCGGCGAGCTGGTCGGCGGACTGGTCGCGGTAGCGGCCGTCGGTCACGAACACCGCGCCGTCGGCGGTCACGAGCAGCAGCGCGGCGGACCCGGTGAAGCCGGTGAGGTACCGGACGTTCGTGAGCTCGGAGACCACCAGCGCGTCGCACTCCGCGGCGTCGAGCGCCGAGCGCAGACGGTCGAGGCGGCCCGCCACGTCCATCGGCGGCAGCGCGTCGGGCGCAGGGGCGGGGGTGAGGTGCTCGGTGACGGTCACGAGGTGAGGTTACGGCCGAGGAGCGCGGCCACACCGTCCATGGCCAGCGGGTAGCCCGCTCCCCCGAGGCCCTGGACGACGGCGTCGGCCACCGGGGTCACCACGGAGGTGGAACGCCAGGACTCGCGGCCGTGCGGGTTCGACAGGTGCAGCTCGAGCACCGGCCCGTCGAACGCCGCGAGGGCGTCGTGCAGGCCCCACGCGTAGTGGGTCAGGGCACCGGCGTTGACGACGATCGCCGCCACCCGCCCGCGGGCCGCGTGCACGGCGTCGATGAGCTCGCCCTCGTGGTTCGACTGCAGGTGCTCGAGTTCGAGCCCGAGTTCGGTGGCACGGGCCCGCGCCGCGGTCACGTGGTCCTCGAGGGTGGCGGTGCCGTACACCTCGGGCTCTCGCTCACCGAGCAGGTTGAGGTTGGGGCCGCTCAGGAGCAGCACCAGCGGCTTCGCACTCATCGCACACGCTCCAGCGTCCGCAGGACCACGGCCTCGTCGACGCCGGTGAGCACCTCCACGCCCGACGGTCCGTCGAGCACGAACGTGAGGCCGTCGGAGAGGACCTTCTTGTCACGGCCCATCAGGGCCAGGAGGTCCGCGTCGTCGAGGCCCTCGGGCAGGCGGGTGGGCAGGTCGTAGCCCGCCACCACCCGGCGGTGCTCGGCGACCGCCGCGTCGTCGATGCGGCCCAGGGCCCGGGCGAGCTCCGCCGCGTAGACCAGCCCGATCGCGACGGCCTCGCCGTGGCGGAGGTCGTGGCCACCGGCCACCTCCACCGCGTGGGCGAGCGTGTGGCCGTAGTTGAGCAGCGCGCGGCGCCCCGACTCGCGTTCGTCGGCGGCCACCACGTCGCCCTTGATGCGCACGCAGGCCGCCACCCGTTCGGGGAGCGGCAGCTCGTCGAGGCGGCCGCCACCGAGCCAGTGGTACTTCGCCAGCTCACCCAGGCCGCAGCGCCACTCACGCGGCGGCAGCGTGGACAGGGTGGCGGTGTCGCACAGCACGGCCGAGGGCTGCCAGTAGGCGCCGACCAGGTTCTTGCCCTCCGGCAGGTTCACCCCGGTCTTGCCGCCGATGGCCGCGTCGATCTGGGCCAGCAACGTGGTCGCCACGTGCACCACGGGAAGGCCGCGGTGGTAGACCGCGGCCGCGAACCCGGCGACGTCGGTGACGAGACCGCCACCCAGGCCGACCACGCAGTCCGCGCGGGTGAGGCCCCACCGGGCGAACTCCGAGCAGAGGTCCCCGATGGTGGAGAGGGTCTTGTGGCGCTCGCCGTCGCCGATCGTGAAGACCCGGTGGTCACGACCCGGATCCACCTCCACGGGGATCCCCGGCTGCGTGACGACGGCGACGCGCCGGGCAGAGGGCGGCAGTACGTCCGCGAGCGCCTCCACCGCGCCGTCACCGATGAGGACCGGGCAGGTGCGGCCGTCCGGCAGCTCGACGAGCTCCTCGATGAGGGGACCGTCAGCCACGGGTCCCCCCGACGCGGTCGTCGTCCCCATCCCGCGGTCCGAGCGCGGCGAGGGCCCGCGCGGCCCGGGCGGCCACCGCCTCCGGATCGAGGCCGTCGATGTCGACGACCACGTCCGCAACCGATCGGTAGAGCGGCTCCCGCTCCCCGGCGAGGGCCACCAGGGCCCCGGCGGGGTCGTCGGCCAGGAGCGGCCGCCGCTGGGCGTGCGCCGCCAGGCGGGCCACCAGCAGCGCGAGCGGCGCCCGGAGCCAGATCACGTCCGCGCCCGTGAGCGCGCGACGGTTCTCCTCCCGCAGCACCACTCCCCCGCCGGTGGCGACCACCGCCGGCCCGTCGGCCAGCGCCGCGGCCAGCGCGCGGGCCTCGGCGTCGCGGAACACGTCCTCGCCCCGGCCGAAGAGCTCGCCGACCGTGGCGCACTCCGCCTCCTCCACGGCCCGGTCGAGGTCGACCGCCGGGGCGTCGAGCAATTCGGCGAGCAGCGGAGCCACCGTGGACTTGCCCGTTCCGGGCAGGCCGACCAGCGCCACCGGGCGGGCGGCGACCACGACTCAGACGACGACGACCCGGAGGCCGTCGACGAGCTGGGCGATGGCGGAGCGCAGCGGGACGGTCGGGCAGTCGCGCGCCTCGAGCAGCACCGTGACGTCCTGCTGGCACTCGAGCACCAGCGCGGTCGCGTCCCGATGGATCTTGGCGTTCATCCGGAAGCGGGCTTCGTCCGCGTTCTGGGCCTCGATGGACCGCACGACGTCCCAGTCGAGGCGGAACGAGGTGCCGCCGGGGCCCTTGAGCTCGAGCCCGGTGCGGTCGAGGGTGGCCACGCACTTCTTCCGCTTCTTGCCATGGCCCGGGTAGCCGCCCAGGTACACGACGTCCTCGAGCACGAGGGTGGCGGCGGGTCCGGGCTCCGCCGAGGCGTCAGCGGCCGGGGGTGGCCCGGGAGCGGCGGGCGGGGCAGCGGCCGGCGGGGCAGCGGCCGGCGGGGCCGGCGCTGGCGCGACGGGCCCCGGACCCGGCGCGTCGGTCGCTGCGGTCGCGGCCGTCGCCGTGGTCGCCGCAGCAGCAGCCCCGGGCCCGAACATCGGCGTGGCGGGTGCTGGAGCGGGCGCGGGTTCGAACGGGGCGGACGCCGGAGCGGGGGCGGCCCCGGGCGCGAACTCGGCCGGCGCAGTGGGCGACGGTGCAATGGGCGACGGTGCAGCAGTCGGCGGTGCAGCAGTCGGCGGTGCAGCAGTCGGCGGTGCAGCAGTCGGCGGTGCGGCAGTCGGCGGTGCGGCGGGCGGCGGACCGAAGGGTGACGCCGACGGACCCGACGGAGCGGGCGGCGCGGCAGGAGGAGCAGACGCAGGAGGAGCAGACGCAGGAGGAGCACCCACGGCAGGGGGTGCGGGCGCGGCGGGCGGAGCGGGCGCCACCGGCGTCGCAGGCGCCGTCGTGTCGGTTGCCGGACCTCCCGCGACGCGCACGAGCACGTCGACGACGTTCCCGACGAAGGACTCCGGCCACTCGGCGGTCAGGACCCGCCCGTCGTCGAGCGACAGCTCGACGACCTGCCGCCGGTCGCGTGGTTCACCCAGGGCGTCGACGTTGACCACGTCCGCCAGGTCGATCCACACCGGTGGGCCCACCGTGGTGGCGTGGCCGATCCCGAGCTGGGTGCCCGACAGCACGAACACCGAGTCCTCGCGGGGCTGGCCCTGCGGCGCCACCCATCCGGAGGCGTACGCGTCCGGCTCGGCCCCCTGGGTCGGGACTCCCGTCTCGCCAGTTGCAGCCACGTGTCGAGGACCTCCGGTGCGAACCGCCGGACCGTCCGGTGGTTCGGCCTGCGAACGCCCCTACCGTACCGGCGCGGTGGCGCCGGGCCGGGCACCTTTCACGGCACCCCTGCGGGTCAACCGGGGCGGAGGAACCCGTCGTCGACGACCGCGGCCTCGGCCGGGTCGTCGGCCACCGTGCCCAGTGCCGCGGCGATCGCCTCGGCCGCCTTGGGGCTGAGCCGGGCCATCTGGCGGAGCACCTCGTCGGTGCCGTCCTCGGTCGGCGCGGCGTCGAAGGGGGTCGGCGCGGCCGGCTCCCCGGTGGCCACGGGCGCGGCCGGCGCCGGCTCGGCGTCGTAGAAGGCCGACGCCGTCGCCGCCTGCGGAGCCGGTGCCGCGGTGAACGCAGAGGGTCCGGGATCGGCCTCGCCGCCCCAGCTCGGCATCGGGTCCCAGGCCGGCTCCGCGCCCGCGGCCACGAACGCGGAGGGCGCGTCGGACCCGGCCGGGCCGCTGTCGGTGTCGTCCACGAGCGCGTCCCACGAGGTCTGACGGTCGTCCCAGCCGGCATCGGCCCAGCCGGCCTCGGCCGGGGCGGCGTCCGCTTCGGACCCATCGCCGGGGGTGGACCCAGGCCAGGGGTCGGCGGGGCCGACCTCCTCCTCCACCAGGTCGTCGATCGGGAAGTGGTCGGGGAACGGCATGTCGACCGGCGGTTCCAGCACCTCGGCCGGACCGAGGACCGACGGCACCTCCTCGCGGGGCACGGGCAGGGCGGCAGTGTCACGGTCCTCGCCGCGGGCCACGGGTGCGGGCTCGGGCGGCGACGCGGGTGGGAGCGGCTCGTGCACCTCGAGGAGGCCCCGGCCCACGAGACCGACCACACGGCGACCGGCGTCCAGCTCGCCGAGACCGAGCTGCGCGCCCAGCTCCTCGAGTGACGGAACGCCCGTCGACGCGAGGACCGTGGTCCAGTCGTCGGGCGCGAGGACGATCTCGTCCTCGACCGTCGCCACCGGTGCGACCCGGTGCTGCGCGCTCGGCACGACCGCGAGCACCTCCTCCCACTCCGCCAGCACTGCGGCCGCCTGCTCCAGGAGCTCCGCGACCGGCCGCGGCTCGGCGGTGTCGGGCAGCACCACCTCGTCCACGTCGAAGACGAAGGAACCCTCGCGGAAGCGCAGTGCGCCCACCACCAGGTCCAGGGGCCCGTACGGCGAACCGTCCAGGTCGCCGCCCGCGACGAGGCCGTCGGACATGACCACCATGGCCCGGCCCCGGTCCCCCTCGAGCACCAGGCGGCCGGTCCGGGCGGACGAGGCCAGCAGCTGGAGCACGTCGGTGAGCGGGAGGATGTCGATCGTTCCCTGGAGCGCCACGGTTGGAATCCTCTCGACGGCGTCACTTGCCTATCGGCAGGCCGGCGGGGCGGGTTCAGGAAATCGCGCGGCGGGGCCGGGACTCAGGCCACGGCGGCCCGGGCCGCCTCCTCCATGGCCCGGAGGGGCGGCTGCTCCCCCGTCCAGCGGGTGAAGGCGGCTGCGGCCTGGTGCACCAGCATCGAGAGGCCGTTGGCGGTGGCGGCGCCGGCGGCCCGGGCCGCCCTGAGCAGGTCCGTGTCGAGGGGGTGGTAGATCAGGTCCACCACGGCGTGACCGGGTCCCAGCAGCTCCGGGTCGAGCGGCACTCCCGGGCGGCCGGCCATGCCCACCGGCGTGGCGTTCACCACGAGCGCGGCCCCGGACACGACGGCCGCGATGCCGCCGGCGGGCACCGCCCGGGCATCCGGGCCACCGAGGGCCGCAGCCTCCACCGCGGCGTCGGACCGACGGGCCGCCACCGCCACCCGGGCGCCGGCTCCGCCGAGGGCGCGCACCACCGCGCGGGCCGCCCCACCGGCACCGAGCACCACCACCTCGAGCCCGGAGGGGTCCAGGGCGAGATCCGCGCGCAGCCCGGCGAGGAACCCCTCACCGTCGGTGTTGTGGCCGAGCCACCGGTCCGGATCGGCGGGGTCGCGGTGGATGCAGTTCACCGCGCCGAGCTCCGCGGCCACGGGCGACAGACCGTCGAGGGACGGGATGACCGCGGCCTTGTGCGGCATGGTGACCGACAGGCCGTCGATGCCCAGCGCCCTCGCCCCGGCCACCGCGGTGGGCGCCTCGCCGGCGGCCACCGGCAGCGCGACGAACACCCAGTCGAGGCCGGCCGCGGCGAACGCGGCGTTGTGGATGGCCGGCGACAGCGAGTGCGCCACCGGGTCGCCGATCACGGCGGCCACCCGCGTGGCCCCCGTGGGCGGCGCGCTCAGAAGACCCCCCGGGCGCGGGCGTCGGCCGCCGCGCGCTGGAACTCCTTGTAGGAGTCGGTGAAGAAGTGCGACGGCGGGTCCTTGCTGGTGAGGACGTAGTACTTCCACGGGCCGGTCGCCGGATCGATGGCCGCGGCGAGCGAGGCCCGGCCGGGCAGGGCGATGGGGGTGGGCGGCAGGCCCTTGTTGATCCGCAGGTTGTACGGGGACTGCACCTCGAGGTCGGCCTTGGTCAGCTCGCCCGAGGTGCGCCCGAGGCCGTAGAGGTTCGACGCGTCGATCCCGAGGGTCTCGCCCGCGTCCAGGCGGTTCAGGATCACCCGGGCGATCTTGCCCCGCTCGTCGGCCGGCTGGCCGGTCTCGCGCTCGATCAACGAGGCGATCGTGACGAGCTCGTAGGGGGTGCGGCCGCGCAGCGCCTCGGCCTTGTCGTAGCCGAGCTCGTCGAGGACATCGTCCATCTTGGTGGCCATGGTCTGGAGCACCTCCACCGCGGAGGCGTCCTCGTTGAACTGGTAGGTGTCGGGGAAGAGGAAGCCCTCCCAGTTCGACACGTTCGCCGGCTTGTACTTCGAGGTGACCTTGCCGGAGCCGAGCGCCGTCAGCAGCTCGGCCTGGGTGAGGCCGGGCATCGACTTCTCGATGATGGCGAGCGCCTCCGAGACCTTCTTGCCCTCGGGGATCCGCACCACCCGGGCGGTGGGCGGCACCGGCCCGGCGTCGAGCACCTCGACGGCCTGCGAGTACGACGAGTTGGCCCGGAACTCCGTGTACCGCCCGGCCTTCCACGGGCCGACCCCCTGCCAGCGGGCCCACCAGTTGAAGATGGACGGCGACGAGATGACGCCCTTGTCGGCCAGCAGCGTGGCGATGCCGTCGGTGGACGAACCCGGCGGGACCTCGACCTCGATCCGGGCGCCCTGCTCCCCCGACGGCGTGACCTGCCGGCTCGCCCACAGCACCCCGCCCGCGACCGCGAGCACCACGAGGCCGACGACCACCGCGAGGAGGGCGAGCACCCGTCGACCCCCGCTGCCGGGCGGGTTCATCGGGACGTACTCGTCGGGGTACGGCGCCGGGCCGCGGCGCCGGCGCACCGGCTCCACCTGGCGGGGTTCCTCGGGCATCACTGGGTCGAATCCTCCTGGGCGGCCCGACGGTCGAGCCACCCCTGCAGCACCACGGCGGCGGCCACCTGGTCCACCACCCGCCGCCGGGCCGGGCCGGAGAGGTCCGTCTCGCGCAGCGACCGGTGCGCGGTCACGGTGGTGAGTCGCTCATCGTAGGTCTCCACCGGCACCGGGAGAACCTCACGCAGCCGCTCCACCTCGGCGAGGGCCCGGCGAGCCGCAGGTCCCACCGAGCCGTCGAGCGAGTAGGGCACGCCGACCACCACGACCTCGGCCTCGGCCTCCGCCACCAGGGCGGCGATGGCCCGCCGGTCGCGGACCTGGTCCCCGCTGCGCTGCACGACGTCGTAGGGCGTCACCACGGTGCCGGCGGCGTCGCAGAGGGCCAGACCGATCCGGCGCTCGCCCAGGTCGACGCCCACGGCCCGCATCGCCCGCTCAGGCGCTGCCGGCCGCGACGCGGGCCTGCTCCAGCGCCTCGTCGAGCCGCTCGGGACTCCGACCGCCGGCCACGGCGAGGTCCGCGCCCTTGCCGCCGCCCCCGCCCACGGTGCGGGCCGCCTCCGCGATCAGGGCACCGGCGTCGAGCCCGCTGTCGGGGGCCACCGCCGCCACCAGGGCCACGCCCTTGCCGCCGGGCGACGAACCGAGCACGACGGCGCGGATGCCCGGACGGTCCCGCAACGCCAGCGCGAGGTCGCGGACCTCGTCGCGGCTCTCGGCCTCGACGCGGGCCACCACGATGCCGTCCACGGCGGATTCGGCGAGCGAGCCCGCCTGGCCGCCCGCCAGCTCGCGGCGGAGCGACTTCACCTCGTCGCGCAACGTGCGCAACTCGCCGAGGCGCTTCTCCAGACCGCCGACGAGGTCGTCGGTGGGCACGCCGAGCAGGTCGGCCGCGGCCGCGAGGGTGGCCTCCTCCGAACGGAGCCGATCGATGGGCCCGGTGCCGGTCACGGCCTCGATGCGGCGGATGTTCGAGCCGATCGACCCCTCCGACACGATCTTCATCGGGCCGATGTCGCCGGTGGCGCGCACATGGGTGCCGCCGCACAGCTCCACGCTGTTGGAGCCGGCCTCGAGCACCCGGACCACATCGCCGTACTTGTCGCCGAAGAAGGCAATGGCGCCCAGCTCGCGGGCCGCGTCCATGGTCGTCTCGAAGTGTCGGACGGGCTCGTTGGCGAGCACCTCGGCGTTGGCGAGGTCCTCCACCCGGGCGAGCTCCTCGGGGGTGAGCGAGGCGTAGTGGCTGAAGTCGAAGCGCAGGCGGTCCGGGGCGACCATCGACCCCTGCTGCTTCACGTGGTCGCCGAGCACCTCGCGCAGCGCCCAGTGCAGCAGGTGGGTCCCGGTGTGGTTGCGGCGGATCGCGGCGCGACGCGCCGCGTCGATCGAGGCGGTGGCGTCCTGGCCGGCCTCGAGCCGGCCGTCGACGACCTCCACCCGGTGGGCGTGCAGGCCGGGCAGGGCGTAGGTCGTGTCGAGCACGCGCACGGTCCCGGTCGCGGTGGAGATGGTCCCGGTGTCGCCGACCTGGCCGCCGGACTCCGCGTAGAACGGGGTCCGGTCGAGGAACACGGTGTCGTCGGTGACGGCGAGCACCGTGGCGGTGGACGTGTCCTCCGACCGGCCGGTGAACTCGGTGGGGCCGCGCTCGGAGAGCAGCGCCCGTGCGAGCTCGACCTCGTCGCCGTGGGCGACCCCGGTGCGCCGGCCCGCCGCCCGCGACCGCTCCCGCTGCTCGGCCATGGCGCTGGCGAAGCCGGCGTCGTCGACGCCCACGCCGCGCAGCTCGGCCATCTCACGGGTCACCTCGAGGGGGAAGCCGTAGGTGTCGTGCAGCTCGAAGGCCACCCGACCGTCGAGCGTTGCTCCGCCGGCGAGGCGGTCGAGCTCGCCGTCGAGGAGGACCGAGCCCCGGGCGAGGGTCTGGCGGAACCGCTCCTCCTCCCGGGTGATCATCTCGAGCACCGCGTCGCGCTGCTCGACGAGCTCCGGGTAGGCCCCGCCCATCACCTCGACGTTGCGCTCGACGAGCGGCGGCAGCACGAGGCGCTCCACGCCGAGCATGTAGGCGAAGCGCACCGCGCGGCGGATGATCCGCCGCAGCACGTAGCCGCGGTCCTCGTTGGAGGGCACCACCCCGTCGGCCACGAGGAACGACGCCGTGCGGGTGTGGTCAGCGAGCAGCCGGAGCGCGATGTCACCGAGGTCGGTCTCGCCCAGGCGCCGACCCGTCACCGCCTGGGCCTCGTCGACGAGGAGCGACAGGACGTCGGCCGCGTACAGCGACGGGCTGCCGGCCAGCACCGCCAGCATCCGCTCGAGGCCCGCGCCGGTGTCGACGTTGCGGGTGGGCAGGTCGGTCAGCGCGCCGCCCTCGCCTCGGAAGTACTGGGTGAACACGAGATTCCAGATCTCGACGTAGCGGTGCTCGGACTCGGGGTTGGCGGGCCCGCCGTCGGGACCCACGTCGGGGCCGTAGTCGAAGAAGATCTCCGAGGACGGACCACAGGGCCCGGTCTCCCCCATCTCCCAGAAGTTGTCCTTGTCGAGGCGCTGGATGCGCTCACGCGGCACACCGACCGCGTCGGCCCACAGGTCCTCGGCCTCGTCGTCGGAGACGTGCACGGTGATCCACAGGCGGTCGCCGTCGACGCCGAGCACCTCGGTGACGAACTCCCACGCCCACTCGATCGCCTCGGCCTTGAAGTAGTCGCCGAAGCTGAAGTTGCCGAGCATCTCGAAGAACGAGAGGTGGCGCGGCGACCGACCGATGGCGTCGAGGTCGTTGTGCTTCCCGCCGGCGCGCACGCACTTCTGCACCGAGGCCGCCCTCGGCGGGCGGAACGGCACCGGCTCCTCGCCGAGGAAGTAGGGGACGAACGGCATCATCCCCGAGTTCGTGAACATCGGCGCCGAGGGATGGGTCGGGATCAGCCCCGCGGACGGCACGAGCGTGTGCTGCCGGGCCGCGAAGAACTGGTCCCAGGCCCGCCGCAACCCGTCGGCGGTGGAGATCCTCGGCGTGGTCATGGCCGGGACATCGTACCGGCGGCCGCCCGTCCCGCGGACGGCGCCGCGGTGTTCACCAGCGTGCCGGGCGGGTGGGACCCGGATCCGCGGGCCCGCGGCGTGGCCGGGAGCCCGCGGTGGTGGCGTGCCGGGACCGGTCCGTGGACCCCGGTCGGCCCTGCGGCACCTCCCGCAACCCGGCGCGGACGTCTCGCCGGAGCGTCAGCTCGTCCTCGCGCTCGCGCATGGCGGCGCGCCCCTCGGCGACCGCGTCCGCCACGGTGCGCCCGACGCGCTTGGCGCTGCGGCCCGCCGCGCTCACCACGTGGTCGGGGCCCAGCGCGTCGAGTCGCCGCCGGACCTGCTGCTCGGCCCACACCGCACCGGACGCGCCAGCAGCCGCGCCGATCCCGAACCACACGAGACGCTTGAACACGGGGACCAGTATTGCCGCGGCCCGACCCCGCCGGAGGGAGCCCGCTCAGCGGTCGCTGCGGCGCAGGCGCCGGGCGGCCCGCCGGGTGCCGGCCGCGGCCGCCACCCCTTTGATCACCGGCGAGGTGAGCGCCCGGTACGTGGCCTCGGTCGCGCTATCCACCCGCGTGCCGATCGATCCCGCCACGTCCAGCAGGTCGTCGACCTTGTCGACCTCCGCCGTGGCCCGGCGGGCGGCGGACCGCAGCTCCTCCACCGCCGGGACCGCTCCCTCCTCGAACGCGGCGCGTGCGGCATCGAGATCACGGGCCGCACGCAGGAGCCGGGCCGTCGCCACCGCCAGACCGGCCGCGGCGGCCAGCGCCAGCACCCCGCACAGGACCGTCAGCAGCTCCAGGGCGCTCATGACCCACCAGTCTCGCCGCCGGCGGGCCCCTCCGGCGGGACCTCGCCGCGCCGCTCCCGCCAACGCGCCACGAGGCGGGCCTCGGCCCCCTGCGAGGTCGGCCGGTAGTACACGGTGCCGGCGAGCTCGTCGGGCAGGTACTGCTGGTCCACCCACGCGCCGGGGGCGTCGTGCGGGTACCGGTAGCCGCGGCCGTGGCCGAGCTGCGCGGCGCCTCGGTACGACGCGTCCCGCAGGTGTGCCGGCACCTCCCCCACCGGCCCGGAGCGCACGTCGCCGAGCGCGGCCTCGAGCCCGGCGTAGGCGGCGTTCGACTTGGGCGCGAGGGCCAGGTGCACGGCGGCCTGGGCCAGGTTGATCCGCGCCTCCGGGAAGCCGACGAACTCCACGGCCCGGGCCGCGGCGTCGGCCACCACCAGCGCCAGCGGGTCGGCCATCCCGATGTCCTCGGAGGCCGCGACCACGAGGCGTCGGGCGATGAAGCGTGGGTCCTCCCCCGCCTCGACCATCCGCGCCAGCCAGTGCAGTGCCGCGTCGGGGTCGGACCCCCGGATCGACTTGATGAACGCGGACACCACGTCGTAGTGGTCGTCGCGGCCGTAGCGCACCGGGCTCGCCCCGAGGGCCCCCTCCGCGTCGAGCAGGGACACGTGCACCGGTGCGCCGTCGGCCCGGCCCGCGGCCAGGGCCACGGCGACCTCCAGGCTCGTCAGCAGGTGCCGGCCGTCGCCGCCGGAGCGGTCGACCAGGTGGGCCAGGGCCTCCTCGTCGGCCGTCGCGCCCTCGGCCTCCAGACCGCGGCAGGCCAGTTCGGTGAGGGCGGTCCCGTCGAGCGGCTCCAGCCGGAACAGCGTGGAACGGCTGAGGAGCGGCGGGTTCACCTCGAAGTAGGGGTTCTCGGTGGTGGCGCCGACGAGCACGAGGAGCCCGGTCTCGACCGAGGGCAGCAGCGCGTCCTGCTGGGCCTTGGTGAAGCGGTGGATCTCGTCGAGGAAGAGGATCGTGCCCTGGCCGTGGGCGCCGAGGCGGTGCTCGGCCTCCGCCGCGGTCTGGCGGATGTCCTTCACCGTGGCGGTCACTGCGGAGAGCGGCACGAACGCCTTCGACGACGCCTCGGCCACCAGGCGGGCGATCGTGGTCTTGCCGGTGCCGGGCGGACCCCAGAGGATCACCGAGCTCAACCGGTCGGCGTCGACCAGTGCCCGCAGCGGGCGTCCCGGGCCGAGCAACTGCTGCTGGCCGACCACCTCGTCGAGCGTGCGGGGCCGGAGACGGTCGGCGAGCGGTCCGCGCCGCTCGAGGCGGTCCTGGGCCGCCGCACCGAAGAGGTCGGGTTCGCCCGGTCCGTGCACGCGGCGACGCTACCCGCCGCCCGCAGCGCCCGGCCCGGTGGCCCCCTGCCCGTTGACCGCCTGCCCGGCGACGGCGGGTGCGAACCCGACGGGCGCACCGAACGCAGCGCGGCGCCCGGCCCGCCGGAGGGCCACCAGCACCCCGGGACCGGCCACCACGACGAGCAGGCAGTTGATCGCCGCCCGGGGCAGGTCCCAGCCGAGGGAGGTGGCCAGGTGGAAGGCCACGAAACGTCGCAGGTTCTCGAGCACGGGGTCACCGGCCACGAAGGCCACGGCCGAGTCCGGCGGGGCGGCGAAGGGCCAGAACCAGAGGTTGAGGAGCAGTCCGTAGGCCAGGCCCACCACGACCGCATACCCGGCCAGCAGCCCGATCTCGGCGCGGCCCCGGGCCCGCGGCAGGCAGCCGGCGCCGAAGCCCACCCACGCCGCGCCCAGCATCTGGAACGGCAGCCACGGGCCCACCCCTCCGGTCAGGAGGGCGGAGGCGAGCAGCGTGAGGGCCCCGAGGACGAAGCCGAACACCCGGCCGTACACCCGGCCGGCGGGGATGAGCAGGAAGAACACGGCCTCGAAACCGGTCACGCCCGCGCCGGCCACCCGGAGGGCGGTGCCGCAGGCCGCCAGGACCCCGAGGAGCGCCACCGCCTTCGCGTCGAACCCGCCGTCGGCCGCGTCGGACACCACAGCCACGAGCAGCAACGGCACCAGCACGAGGAAGACCCAGGGTGCGTCGCCCGCGTGCGCGGTGACCGCGTCGCCCGCTGGCTCGGCGAGGAGCGGCCAACCGAACGCGGCGAGCCCGACGAGGCTGGTCAGGAACAGCACGGCGCCGGTGCGCCACGACATGGGCAGCACGGTGCCCGGGATCCCGCTCACGCCGAGGCCGCCTCGACCTCGGCCACCGTCAGCCAGCGCTGCGGGGCGAGCACCCGCGCCACCTGGGGGGCGAACAAGGGCGACCGGCACACCACCTCGCGGGTGGGTCCGTCGTCGACCAGCTCGCCGTCGGCCAGGACGACCACGCGGTCGGCCAGCTCGGCCACGAGCTCCACGTCGTGGGTGGCCACCACCACCGCCCGGCCCGCCGTGGCCGCACCGCGCAGGTGCTCCACGAGCCGGTCCTTCGCGTCGTAGTCCAGACCACGGGTGGGTTCGTCAAGGCACAGGACCCGGGGCCCCGGTGCCAGCACGACGGCGAGCACGAGCGCCATCCGCTGGCCCTCCGACAGGTCCCGCGGATGGGTGCCGTCCCGGACGTCGGCCGCAAGGTCCGCGAGCAGTGCCCGGGTGGCCCCGGCGGGGAGGCCGGCGTCGTGGTCGACGGTCGCGCACTCGGCGTCGACCCGGTCGCGGAACAGCAGGACCCCGGGGTCCTGCGGCACGAGGCCGACGCTGCGGACCAGCTCGCGGGGCGCGCGACCCCAGGGGGCCGCGCCGTCCACGGCGACCTCGCCGCGGTCGGCCCGGTGCAGGCCGGCGAGGACCGCGAGCAGCGTGGACTTCCCTGCGCCGTTGCGACCCATCACCGCGGTGACCTCACCGGCGCGCACGTCGAGGTCGAGCGGACCCACGGCCGGAACGGGGCCGTGGCTCGCCACGAGTCCCCGGACACGTACCGGCGCCGGCGCGGCGGGGTCCGGGGCGATCGCGGCGACGGAGCCGGGGCCCGA
>JBMOJH010000018.1:0-41436 GCA_049316905.1 Microthrixaceae bacterium
CCGCTCGAGGTGCGCCTCCACGACCGTTCCGACGGACACCTCACCACGCTCGCCTACACCCGGGCCGTGCCTGCGCCGGGCGCCGTCACCCGGGGCGGACCGAACCACCCGGTCAGCTGAGCGGCGCCACTTCCTCCGCGATGCGGCTCCGCTGCCAGCTCCGGTGGCCGTAGAGCAGGTCGTTCTGCTTGGCCCGCTTGAACAGTACGTGGGCGTCGGAGTCCCAGGTGAAGCCCACGGCGCCGTGGATCTGGATGTTGTCGCCCGTGACCGCGACGGCGGCCTCGCCCATCCAGGCCTTGGCGATGGCGGCGCTGCGGCCCGCGTGCGAGTCGTCGACATCCGCCGCCCACGCCGCGTGGTGCACCCCCACCCTCCCCATCTCCAGCACGTGGAGCATGTCGACCAGCTTGTGCTGGATGACCTGGTGCTTCGACAGGGGCACGTCGAACTGGACCCGCACGTCCGCGTACTCGGTGGCCATCGCGAGCGCCGCCTCGCACAGGCCGACCAACTCGGCGGCGAGGCCGACGGCCATCGTGTCGGCCACCCGCCGCCAGATGGTGCGATGGTCGCCGTCGGGGCCGACCGGTTCCGCATCCGTGCCGTCGAGCTCCAGCCGGCCGGCCCGTCGGCTCGGGTCGAGCAGCGCCACCCCGATCGCGGCAGGTCGTTCCACGAGGAAGGTGCCGATGCCGTCGTCGGTGCGGGCCGCCACGATCGCCACGTCGGCGATGTCCGCGTCCAGTACGACGGGCTTGATCCCGTGGAGCCGCCAGTCGGCGCCCTTGCGCACGGCCCGGGTGCGGACGGTGCCGAGCGGGTCGCCGTGGCCGGCCTCCTCCAGGGCGAGCACGCCCACCCGCGAGCCGGTGGCCAGGTCGGCGAGGAGGTCGTCGAGGCCGAGCAGCCCGGCCGCGGTGGTGGCGCCGACGGCGGAGGAGAGGAACGGTCCCGGGGCGGTGACCCGACCCATCTCCTCGAGGACGGCCACGGCATCCACCAGACCGAGGCCGAGTCCGCCGTGGGCCTCGTCCGCCAGCATCCCCGCCCAGCCGAGTTCCACCGTCCGTGCCCAGAGGGCCCGGGTCGCCGGGTGGGTGGCGAGGGGGTCGCCGTCGACGGCCGCCCGGACGACCCCGTCGGTGACGGCGTCGTCGAGCACCGATCGCACTGCGGCGCGCAACTGGTCCTGCTCCGCAGAGAAGATGAAGTCCATCGGACGGACGGTCCCCCGGTCGGTCGGTCTCCGTGGCGCATGACACTAGCGTTAGATTGGCGGGATGGACTTCTCCCTGTCAGTGGAGGACGTGGCCTTCCGTGACGAGCTCCGGGCGTGGCTCGCCAAGGAGATGCCGGCGTTCCTCGAGCAGTGGTCCACCCCGGCAGAGGGCGGAACGGGCGTCGGCACCGCAGACGGCGACCCGGACGGGGCGGAGGGCTTCGACCGCACCCAGGAGCGGCGCCGGGCATGGCAGCGCCTCCTCGACGAGGGGCGTTGGGCGGCGGTGAACTGGCCGGTCGAGTGGAACGGCCGCGCCGCGACGCCCACCCAGAACGCGATCTACTCCGAGGAGATGGCGCGGGCCCGTGCTCCCGGGATCTACAACGCCAACGGCATCTGGCAGATCGGGCCGATGATCATCACCTGGGGGACCGACGATCAGAAGGCCCGTTGGCTCCCGACGATCCTGTCGGGGGAGGAGCACTGGTGCCAGGGCTTCAGCGAACCCGAGGCCGGCTCGGACCTCGCGAACATGCGCACCACCGCCATCCTCGACGGGGACCACTACGTGGTGAACGGCCAGAAGACCTGGTGCTCCTCGGCCCACCTCGCCCGTTGGGGCCTGTTCCTGCTCCGCACCGACCCGACGGCGTTCGAACGGGGCGTCAAGCACGAGGGCATCACTGCGTTCGTGGTCGACATGGAGACGCCGGGCATCGAGTGCCGGCCGATCCGTGACCTCACCGGCGACACCATGCTCAATGACGTCTTCTTCACCGACGCCCACATCCCCGTGGCGCACCGGCTGGGTGGCGAGGGTGAGGGCTGGCAGGTGGCGATGACCACGCTCGGCCACGAACGCGTCGGCACCGCCGGGTTGTCGGTCTCGATGGCCACCGACCTCCGGCGCATGGTCTCGCTGGCCGCCTCCGAGAACCCCGACGCGCTGCGCGATCCCGCGCTGCGGGACCGGCTCGCCGGCGCGTTCATGGAGGTCGAGCTCACCCGGCTCCTCAACTACCGCGCCCTCACGAAGATCAGCCAGGGCCTGCCGAACTGGCCCGAGGTGCCGCTGGCGAAGCTGCAGTGGTCCTCGATCGCCCAGAATCTCGCCGAGTTGGCCCTCGACCTCTTCGGCGCCGCAGGCGTGCTCGGCCCGGGTGCGGACGGGGCGCCCGATGACGGCCGCTGGGCCCGCAACTACGCCTGGCAGCGCTACACGTCGATCGGGGCGGGTGCCACCGAGATCCAGAAGAACATCATCTCCAAGAAGGCCCTGAAGTCCGCCCGCGCCGCTCGATGAGCGGCGGAGCGCTCTCCGCCGGGACCGTCGCCGACCTGCTCGAACTGCGGGCCGGGGATGCCGCGAGCGGCCTCGTCGAGGTCGGCAGTGAGGACGGTGGCGGCGGCCTCTGGACCTGGGGCGAGGTGGTCACTGCCGCGGACCGGGTGGGTTTGTGGCTCGTCTCCGTCCCGGGTGACGGACCCTTCCACGTGGGGGTGTTCATGGAGAACACCCCGGCCCATCTGTTCACGATGCTCGGCGCCGCCCGGGTCGGGGCCGCGGTGGTGGGCCTCAACACCACCCGGCGCGGTGCGGAACTGGCCCGTGACGTGCTCCACACCGACTGCCGCGTGGTCGTGACCGACGTCGCGGGTGCCCTGGTGCTCGGCGGCGCGGACCTGCGCGGGGTCCCGGTGGTGGTGGTGGAGGCCCGGACGGGTCTGCCCGTCGGGGCCACGGCCGCTGCCGATGATGTCCCGTCGGCGGGGACGGTGGCCCGGCCGGTGCCCGAGGACCTGTTCATGCTGCTCTTCACCTCCGGGTCGACCGGTGCGCCGAAGGCGGTGCGGATGACCCACGCCCGGGCCGCCCGGATGGCCGACGGTTCCCGGTGGTTCTCCGGCGACGACGTCCTCTACGGGGCGATGCCCCTGTTCCACGGCAATGCGCTGAACGCGATCGTGTTACCGGCCCTGGCCACCGGCGCCACGATCGCGCTGCGCCGCAGGTTCTCCGCCTCGGAGTTCATCCCGGACTGCGGTCGGACGGGCGCCACCTTCTTCAGCACGGTCGGCCGGGCCCTGTCCTACGTGCTGGCAACTCCGCCCACCGACACCGACCGCGACCACCGCGTGGCCTACGGGCTCGCGCCGGAGTCGTCCCCGGCCGACATCCGGGCCTTCCGGGAGCGCTTCGGCATCACCTGCTTCACCGGCTACGGGTCGAGCGAGAACGCGATCATCCTCACGCCGGTGCCCGGTGCGCCCAGGGAGGCGCTCGGTCGGCCGCAGGACGGCGCGGACGTGGCCGTGGTGGACCCCGACACCGGCGTGGAGTGCCCACGCGCCCGGTTCGACGCCGACGGTCGGCTGGTCAACGCCGAGGAGGCGATCGGCGAGATCGTTGGCCGGAACCTCGTCGACCGGTTCGAGGGCTACTACGAGAACCCGGAGGCCGACGCCGAACGGACCCGGAACGGCTGGTACTGGTCCGGCGACCTCGGCTACGTCGACGAGGACGGGGTCTTCCACTTCGCAGGACGCACCGGTGACCGGCTCCGCGTGGACTCCGAGAACTTCGCGGCCGCCCCGGTGGAGCGGATCCTCGGCCGGTTCCGCCCGGCGGTCGGGGTGGCGGTGGTGGCCGTGCCCGACGAGCGCACCGCGGACGACCAGGTGATGGCCACGATCGAACTCGCCGCCGGCGAGGACTTCGATCCCGAGGAGTTCGCCGCCTTCCTCGCCGCGCAGCCCGACCTGAGCGCGCACTGGGCGCCCCGGTACGTGCGCGTGGGGAGGCTGCCGGTGGGCGCCACGAACAAGATCGACAAGCGGCCGCTGCGGGCTGACCGCTGGTGGACCGACGACCCCGTGTTCTGGAGGCCCGTCCGGGGGGAGCCGTACCGGCGGTTCACCGCCGAGGACCTCGCTGCGCTCGAGGAGCGCTTCGCCACCCATGGCCGTGACCCCCGACGGCCCTGATGCGACGACCGAGCCCCGTGACGACCCGAGCGGAGGAGACCCGTGCCGATCCACTACGAACCCCGTGACGACCACGTCCTGCTGATCACCATCGACCGGCCCGAGCGTCGCAACGCCCTCGACCTCCACCACTTCCGTGACCTGGCCCGCGCATGGCGCGACTTCCGGGACGACGACGACCTCTGGGTGGCCGTGGTCACCGGGGTGGAGGGCGCCTTCATGTCCGGTGCCGACCTCAAGGACTACATCCCCCAGATCACCGCGCTGGCCGAGCGCATCGGCAGCGGCGAGGTGACCGAGATCGACGGGTGCCGCCTGAGCGACGGCACCGAGGCGGTGCTGCGCAACGTGGACCTCTACAAGCCCGTCGTCGCAGCCATCGACGGGCCGTGCGTGGCCGGCGGGATGGAGATGCTCGGGGGGATCGACATCCGCATCGCCAGCGACCGGGCGACCTTCGGGGTGCTCGAGCCGAAGCGGGGCCTGTTCGCGGGCGGCGGAACGACCGCCCGCCTGCCCCGCCAGTTGCCCTACGCCGCGGCGATGGAGTTCCTGCTCCTGGCCGAGGAGGTGCCGGCGGCACGGGCGCTCGAGCTCGGTCTGCTCAACGCGGTGGTGCCGCCCGGCGACGTCCTCGACACCGCCTTCGACTGGGCGTCGCGGATCCTGGCCAACGGCCCCCTCGCCGTGCGCGCCACGAAGGAGTCGGTGGTGCGGGGGATGAAGGGCACCCTGCGCGACGCGTACAGGATCGAGTCGGAGCTGTCCCAGATGGTCTTCGCCTCGGAGGACGCGAAGGAGGGCCCTCGGGCGTTCGCCGAGAAGCGGCCGCCGCGGTGGAGGAACCGATGAGCGGGGGAGCGGTGCTCATCGGCTGGGCGCGGGTCAACCGCTTCGAGGGTGAACCGCTCGCCGCGTGGGCCGAGGCCCTCCGCCGGACGGGCGTGGACCCGGCGGCGATCGACTCGCTGGATGTGGTGCACTGCCAGAGCTGGCCCTACGACGACCCACCGGGCCGTCTGGCCGAGTCCGTGGGCGCGACACCACGCCGGACCCACTACTCGGGGATCGGGGGTACCACCCCCTTCGAGCTCCTCGGTCGGGCCGCGGGGAGGATCGCCGCCGGCGAGGCGGACGTGTGCGCCGTGGTGGGCGGGGAGGCCCTCGCCACGAAGCGGGCGCTGCGCCGCGCCGGTGAGCGTCCGCAGTGGTCGCACCGCCACCCCGACCCGCCGCCGTTCCCGTTCGAGGCGCCGTTCCACGACAGCGAGGTGGCCCACGGCGTGTTCCGTGCCACCACCACGTTCGCGCTCCGCGACGTCAGCCGTCGCGCCCACCTCGGCACCACCGTGGAGGACCACGAACGCTCGATCGGCGAACTGCTGGCCCCGATGACGGAGGTCGCGGCCCGGAACCCCGCGGCGTGGTTCCCGCAGCGTCGCCGGCCGGGGGAACTCGTCGGCGCGTCGCCCGGCAACCGGATGGTCGCCTACCCCTACCGCAAGCTGACCGTGGCGATCATGGACGTCGACCAGGCGGCGGCCCTGGTCGTGGCATCGCCGGCGGCGGCGGACCGGCTCGGGATCCCGGTGGACCAGCGGGTGGCCGTGCGGGGGTGGGCCGAGGCCCGCGACCCGGACTACGTGGCCGAGCATCCGGACCTCTGGCGGGCGCCCGGCATGGGGGACGCCCTCGCTGGCGCGCTGGCGCACGCCGGTGTGGGGATCGACGACGTGGCCCACCTGGACCTCTACTCGTGCTTCGCGTCGTCGGTGACCTTCTCGCTCGACGCGCTCGGCCTGACCCCGGACGACGCCCGGGGACCGTTCACCGTGACCGGAGGCCTTCCCTACGCCGGAGGGCCCGGCTCCGGCTACGGCCTCGCGTCCACCGCGGCGATGGCCGACGTGCTGGTGGCGGACCCGCGCTCGGTGGGACTGGTCACCGGGGTCGGCATGCACCTGTCGAAGCATGCCGCGGTGGTGCTGTCGACCACTCCGGGCGCACACGGCGAGCGGCCCGGGGTCGCCCCGGCGGTTCGGCGGCCGGTGCTCGACGAGGTGGACGGACCGGCGGTCGTGGCCGGCTACACCGTGCACCACGACCGGGACGGGTCGGCCACCGACGCCCTCCTGGTCTGCGACGTGGGCGGGGACGGAGCGGGTGGCGAAGGACGCTGCTACGCCCGGGCCACGGACCCGGGGTTCCTCTCGGCGCTCGAGGCCGAGGAGTGGGTCGGTCGTCGTGTCACGCTGGCCCCGGAGGCCGGCGTCAACGTCGTGCGCTGAGTCGGGCCGGCCGTCAGGCGGCGGACCGCTCGAGGATGTGGACGGCGCAGGCCGAGCCGAGCCCGATCACGTGGGTGAGGCCGACGCGGGCACCCTCGACCTGCCGGTCGCCGGCCTCGCCGCGCAGGTGGGTGGCCACCTCGTAGATGTTGGCCACGCCCGTCGCGCCGATGGGGTGGCCCTTGGAGATGAGCCCGCCGCTCACGTTCACCGGGATCTCGCCGTCGCGCCACGGGCCGCGGCGGTCGATCCACTCACCAGCCCCGCCGGGCTCGCACAGGCGGAGGTTGTCGTAGTGCACGAGCTCGGCGGTGGCGAAGCAGTCGTGCAGCTCCACGAGGTCGAGGTCGCGGGGGTCCACTCCGGCCTGCTCGTAGGCCCGGTCCGCGGCGAGCCGGGTGAGGGTGTTCACGTCGGGGTGGGCGAGGCCGCTGGGGTCGTAGGGGTCGCTGGTCATCACCGACGCCGAGATCTTCACCGCCCGGCGACGGACGTCGGGGTCGAGGGTGCGCAGGCGGGCGTCGGAGACGAGCACCACGGCGGCTGCGCCGTCGCCGGTGGGACAGCACATGGGCAGGGTGTTCGGGTAGGCCAGCATCTCGGCCTGCATGATCTCCTCGAGGCTGTACGGCCGCTGGTACTGCGCGAGGGGGTTCAGGGTGGAGTGGGCGTGGTTCTTCTCGGCGACCTTCGCGAACTGCTCGAAGCCCACGCCGTCGTTCCGGCGGGCGTAGTCGGTGCCTGTCTGCGCGAACACCCCGTACATCTGGCCGGTGCCGAGGATGCCCTCGGTCGGCAGCACGTGGCCGTCACGCCCGTCGGGCTCGAACACGTTGCCCTCCCGGGGCTTCGTGGCCCGGTACGGCGGAGAGCCTGCGGTCATCTGCTCCACGCCGAGGGCCAGGCCCATGTCGGTCTCACCGGCGCGGATCTCCATGAGCACCGAGCGCACCGCGGTGGCACCGGTGGCACACGCGTTGTGCACGTTGTAGACGGGGACCCCGGTCTGGCCGATCTGCTTCTGGACCTGCTGCCCGAACGTGTAGGGCTCGAACTGGGTGCCCACGGCCAGGACCCCCATGTCCTGGATGGAGGCCGACGCGTCGTCGAGCGCACCGAGGGCGGCCTCGGCCGCCAGGTCGAGCGCGTCGCGGTCGAGGTGCCGGCGGATCGGCGTCATCGCCGCCCCGATGATCCAGACGTCGTCGCTCATCGGTCGTTCTCCTCGTCCTGGGTCTCGTCGTCCTGGGTCCGGTCGTCGTCGGAGGTGTAGGCGAAGCCGAACGCCACCGCCTCGGTCCCGCCGTCGTCGGTGCCCGCCGGGTAGGTCACGAGGTGCACCGGCTCGTCGGTGTCCACCGCCGAGGCCTCGGGTGGCACACCCACCAGGTTGGCCTTCACGTAGGTGCCGTCGTCGAGGCGCACCAGCACCGACACGAACGGGCCGATGTGCTTCGGCGCGCCGCGGAGCAGGACGGTGAACGACTCGATCCGGCCCGTGGTGGGCAGGGGGGTGGAGGTGAACGCCCGCCCTCCGCAGGCGGGGCAGGCGTTGTGGCGGTCGAGGTGGGTGGCCCCGCAGGCGTCGCAGCGATGGCCCACCAGGTGGGGGTCCCCCTCGTCGAGCGAGAGGTAGTCGACCACCGGGACGCGGGTGACGGACGAACTCATCGGGCGAGTGTAGGCAGGAACATGACGTGGCTGTCAGGTCGGCGCCGACCTCGACGACGACGGCCCCCTCGGGTCAGGACCGGTGGAGCAGGTTCATGGTCGAGGTGACCACGGGCTCGCCTGCGTCGTCGGTGTAGGTGGTCTCGATGACCATGAACGTCATGGTGCGGTCGCCCGACTGCTTCGTGTAGATGTCCTTCACCACACCGCGTTGGTGGAGCTTGTCGCCCACCACGACGTCGCGGTGGAACGTGAACTCCTGCTCGCCGTGCAGGATGAGCCCACCCTTCGCGAGCAGCGTGCCCATCACCTCCGCCATGGGGTTGGAGCCGCCGGTCGGGTCCGCGGGCTGCTCCTCCTCCCACTGGCCCCAGTTCTGGGCGGCCGAGAAGAAGTAGGTCGGCGGGGCGGGGAGGTCACGGAAGCCGGCGGCGAGCGCCGCGTCACGGTTGCGGTAGAGGGGGCTGTCGTCCAGCACCGACGCCGCGAACGCGGAGACGGTGGCCCGCTCGACGGTGACCACCCCCTCGCTGGTCGGCCGGCCGATCTGGGCGTCGAGGTCAGGATCTGACATGTGCGTCATGTTACGCTCCCGGCCATGGGCGTGACATCCGAAGCGATCGCGGCGGCGGCGGAGTACCGCCTCGGGCTGCGTGACTGGCTCGGGGCACACCTGACCGACCGGTACCGCGGGCTGACATTCGACGGGGCGCCCACCGAGGACTGGCTCACCCGGATGCGTGAGTGGAACCTCCTCCTCGCCGACGCCGGTTACGCCGCGCCCGCGTGGCCCCACCGGTGGGGCGGTCGCGACGCCGGCGTGTTGGAGCAGTTGGCCCACACCGAGGAGATGGCGGCGGTCGACGCGCCCGGGCCGATCAACGTGCTCGGGATCCCCAACGTCGCGCCGGCGATCATGACGTTCGGCACCGCCGACCAGCAGGAGCGCTTCCTCCGCCCACTTCTCCGGGGCGAGGAGATCTGGTGCCAGGGATTCTCCGAGCCGGAGGCCGGCTCCGACCTCGCCTCACTGCGCTGCTCGGCCAAACAGGACGACGACCACTACATCGTGAGCGGGCAGAAGGTGTGGACCACGCTCGCCTCGGTCGCCGACTGGTGCGAGCTGATCGTGCGCACCGACCCCGACCCGGCGAAGAAGCACGGCGGGATCTCGGCCCTGCTGGTGGACATGCGGCTCCCCGGCATCGAGGTGCGCCCGCTGCGCAACATGACCGGTTCCGCGGAGTTCTGCGAGGTCTTCTTCGACGACGTGCGGGTGCCCGTGTCGGCCCGTCTCGGCGCGGAGAACGAGGGCTGGCGGGTGGCCACCGCCACCCTGGCCAGCGAACGCGGCGGGGTGGCGTCGTTGCACCTGTCGGTCCGTCGGCGCATCGCCGGGCTGCTCGACGAGGCCCGGGCCGCCGGTCGCACACAGGACCCGCTCGTCCGTGACCGGCTGGCCGGGCTCTGGGCGCAGGGCGAACTGCTCCGCCTGTTGGCCGACCGTGCGATCACCCGGGCCGCGGCGGGGGAGCCCCCCGGTGCCGAGTCGAGCATCATCAAGATCGCCTGGGCCAACACCTCCCAGCTCGTGCCCGAGGTTGCGCTCGAGGTGCTGGGGATCGGGGCGCTCGACGGCCAGTGGGGTGACTCCCTCGCCGCGGCCCGGGCCATGTCGATCGCCGGGGGCACCACGGAGGTCAACCGCAACATCGTGGCCGAGCGGGTGCTCGGCCTGCCCCGGCGCTGAACGCGCCGGCCCTCCGGTCCGCCGTCAGCGGGCGACGCCGACGGCGGAACCGGTGACCTTCACCTCGCCGTCGCCGTTGACCACCTCGCAGGCGAGGTCGACGAGCTTCTCGCCGTCCTCGACGTGCGTGCCGGTCACGGTGACCCTCGTGGTGAGCACCTCGCCGGGCCACGTCTGCTTGGTGAAGCGCACCCGGTAGGAACGCAGGTTCCCGACGCCCACGTAGTCGGTGACCGCGGTGGCGAGGAATCCGGCGGTGAACATCCCGTGGCCGAACACGCTGGGCAGCCCGGCCTCCTTCGCGGCGACGTCGTCGGTGTGCATCGGGTTGAAGTCGCCGGAGGCCCCCGAGTACCGCACGAGGTCGGTGCGGGTGAGCGTGTGGCTGCGCGGTGGCGCGGCGTCGCCCTCCGTGACGTCGTCGAAGATGAGTGCGTCCTCGGCCATGGCTGCTGTCGTCCTCCGTCGAAGTTGACGCGACACTACCTGACACCTGTGTCACCTCGCCGTTAGGCTCTGGCCCGGTGAGCATCTGGAACCACGTGGGTCATCACGTCGCGGACCTCGACCGGGCGGTCACGTTCTACCGGGAGGTGTTCGGCTTCGAGGAGCTGCACCGCCTCCGGGTGCCCGACGCGGCGTCCTCGAGGCTCCTCCGGGTCCCCGAGCCGGTCGGCCTCACCGCGGTCTACCTCGGGCTCGGTGGTGCGGTGCTCGAACTGCTGCACCTCGACCGCCCCGGCAACCTCCCGCCGCGGGAGCGGCCCTTCACCGAGCCCGGACTCACCCACCTGTCCTTCACCGTGGAGGACCTCCCGACCGCGTGCGCGGCGGTGCGGCAGCACGGCGGCGACGTCCTCGAGGACACCGACATGGGGGGCTTCGCCGTGCTCGTCCGCGACCCCGACGGGCAGGTGCTCGAACTGCTCCCGCCGGGTGCGCTGCCTACCGCCCCGGCAGTTCCCGCTTGACCACCTTGCCGGTCGGGTTCCGTGGCAGCTCCGCGAGGAAGGTCCAGCGCCGCGGCACCTTGTAGTCGGACAGGCGGCCCGCGCAGAACTCCCGCAGCTCTTCCTCGGTGACGGTCGCGGCGGGTTGGAGCACCACCCAGGCGCCGATGTCCTCGCCGAGCACGTCGTGGGGGACCGCCGCCACCGCCGCCTCCCGCACGTCGGGGTGGTCGTAGAGGACCGACTCCACGTCGGCCGCGTGCACGTTGTTGCCGCCGCGGATGATCACGTCCTTGGCCCGGCCGCGGAGGTAGAGGTAGCCGTCCTCGTCGAGTTCGGCCAGGTCGCCGGTGTGGAGCCAGCCGTCCTGCCACGTGCGGGCCGTGGCCTCCTCGTCGCGGAAGTACTCGCGCTCGCGGCCGGGGTTCCGGACCAGCAGCTCTCCCACCGTGCGGGGTGGCAGCGGCGCGCCGTCCGCGTCGACGATCCGGAACTCCGTCGGTGGCACGGGGCGGCCGACCGATCCCACCCGCCTGTCGATCTCCTCCGCGGGCATGCTGCAGTAGGCCGGGCCCGCCTCCGTCATGCCCCACGAGTTCGACACCATCGCGCCGGGGAGCCGGTGCCGGAGGGTGTCGAACGTGGACGGTGCCAGGGGGGCGCTGCCGAGCGGGCACAGGGTGATCGAGCTGAGGTCCGCCGTGACGAAGCGGTCGCTGGCGATGAGCAGCTCGGCCATGGCCGGCACCAGGAAGGTGGCCGACGGGCGGTGGTGCTCCACTGCGTCGAACCACGCCTCCACGTCGAAGCGCGGCAGGTAGAGCAGGCGCATGCCCAGCTTCATCGGGTTGTAGATGGACGCGATGCCGGCGAAGGTGAACATCGGTGAGGCGTTCAGCCACCCCGCCCCGCTCCAGTCGGGCAGGCCGTTCGGGACGAGTGCGATGTTGCCGTGGCGGACCACCACGCCCTTGGGGTGGCCCGTGGTGCCGGAGGTGTACATGACATCTGCGATGTCGTCGGCGCCGAGTGGCACCTGGAACTCGGAGCCGTCGGCGTGGGTGGCGTCGTCCCAGTCGACCAGTTCGGGTGGCCCGTCGGCGGGCGCCGCGCGTTCCTCCCGCGGTGCCGTGGTCACCAGGGTGCGGAGGCCGGGCAGGTCCGCCGTGGCCCCGAGGAGCACCGGGAGCGTGGAGCGACCGGTGATCGCCACCGCCGCGCCTGCGTGATCGAGCACGAAGGCGAGTTCCCTCGCCACGAGGCGTGTGCTCGTGGGCACCGCCGCGCCTCCGGCCTTGTGGATGGCCGCGTAGGCGATGAGGAACCGGTCCGGCTCCTCGGGCGGCACGTGCAGCGCCACCCGGTCCCCCTTCGCCACACCTCGGGCGACCAGCCAGCGGGCCAGGCGGTTGGATCGCTCCTCCCACTCCGCGAACGTGAGCGTGGTGCCGCCGGTGACGTCGATGAACGCGACCTCGTCCGGGAGGTGCGCAACCATCAGCCGCAACTGGTCGGTGAGGAGTTGGGCCACGGTCTCAGCCCGCCGGCTCGGGGTCGCGTGGCAGCCCGAGCAGCCGCTCACCGATCACGTTCCGCTGGATCTCCGACGTGCCGCCGGCGATCGTGAGGCAGCGGTTGGCGAGGAAGCCGAAGGTCCACTGGCCCGCCGGTCCGGGTTCGGTGGTCGCCCCCTCGGGGCCGAGCAGTGACAGGCCGGCCTCCTGGGTGCGTTGGTCGTGCTCCACGCCGAGCAGCTTGCGCACGCTGGCCTCCGGGCCGGGCTCCGCTCCCGACAGCGATCGTGCCGCGGTGCGAAGCCCCATGACCGCCAGCGCGTGCGACTCGGCCACCAGCGCGCCCAGTTCGTCGAGGACCAGCGGGTCGTCACCGTCGACGGCGCCGGCATCGATCCGGTCCCTGACGAGGTCCACCAGCGCCTCGATGCCCCCGCCGAAGGACGACCCGCTGCCCATCGAGACCCGCTCGTTGGCCAGGGTGGTGCGGGCCAGCGGCCATCCGTCGTCCACCTCGCCGATCACGCAGTCGTCGGGCACGAACACGTCGTCGAGGAAGACCTCGTTGAACATCTCCAGGCCGGTGAGCTCGCGCAGTGGCCGGATGTCGAGGCCCGGCGAGCCCATGTCCACGATGAAGTAGGTGATGCCCCGGTGCTTCGGCGCGTCGGGGTTGGTGCGGGCGAGACAGATGCCCCAGTCGGCGTCCCGGGCCATGGTGGTCCACACCTTCTGGCCGTTGAGCAGCCAGCCGCCGTCGGTGCGGACCGCCGCGGTGGTGAGCGCAGCGAGGTCGGAGCCGGCCTCGGGCTCGCTGAACAGCTGGCACCACGTGATGGTGCCGTACAGGGTGGGGCGCACCCATCGCTCCTGCTGCTCGGGCGTGCCGTGGGTGGCGATCGTGGGCGCCGCCCAGGCGCCCACCTGGAGGTGGGGGGCGCGTACCTTCGCCCGCCGGAGTTCTTCGTCGATCACCACTTGCTCCACCGCGCCGGCCCCGCGGCCCCACGGCTCGGGCCAGTGCGGCACGACGAGCCCCGCATCGGCGAGCGGCGCCCGGCGCTCCTCCTTGGGGAGCGTCGCGATCTCGTCGACCGCGGCGGCGATCCGGGTGCGGACCTCCTCGGCCTCGGCCGGGAGGTCGAGGGTGAGGTGGCGGCGTTCGCCCCGGAGCGCAGCGCGCGCCAGCTCCGCCCGTCGTTGCCGTCGGTCGCCGAGGAGCTGGCGGAGCGCCACAGCCCGGCGGAGGTAGAGGTGGGCGTCGTGCTCCCAGGTGAAGCCGATGCCGCCGAGTACCTGGATGGCGTCCTTCGCGTCATCGACGAAGGCGTCGAGGGCCAGAGCGCCGGCCGTCGCCACCGCCACCTGCGCCGAGGGGCCCCACTCGTCGTCCCCGTCGAGCGCGCCGGCGGCGTCCCAGACCGCGGCCCGGGCCGCCTCGAGGCGCACCAGCATGTCGGCGCAGCGGTGCTTCACCGCCTGGAACTGGCCGATCGGGCGGCCGAACTGCCGACGCTCGCGGGCCCAGTCCGCCGCGGTGTCGACGCACCACGACGCACCGCCCACCGCCTCGGCCGCAGCGAGCACGGTGCCGATGGCCCGCACGCGTTCCGCGGTGACACCGGGCAGGGGGATGCCGTCCACCGGGCGGGCGGGGGCCCGCAGCGTGGCGAGGCCCGATGTGCCGTCGAGCGCAGGGGTCGGGGCGAGGTCGAGACCGGTGGCCGGTGCCGCCATCCAGGTGTCGTCATCACCCGCCGCCAGCACCACCACCTCGGCGGTCGAACCACCCGGGACGGGGCCGGCGCCCACCGCCACCGCCGCCGGTCCCGTGAGGTCCACCCCGGCGGTCCTCGCCACCGCCCTGGCCCAGGCGGTGGGCAGGACCGGTCCGGGCGCGACCGCCCGACCGAGGCCCTCGAGCACGACGGCGAGCTCGGAGAAGCCGAGACCGTCGTCGGGGGAGAGGCCGAGCCAGCCGAGCGCGTCGAGTTCCTTCCAGAACGGTGGCAACTCCGCCGCCGGGGCGTCCATCGCGGCCCGGGCGGTGTCCGGTCCGCACCGCTCCCCGGCGAAGCGCGCCACCGCCGCGGCCAGCAGTTCGTGGTCGTCACCGATGGCCAGACCCACGGAGTCGCTCCCTCGTCCCTCGGTCCCGTCCCGACCCGGCACCGGCGCGGTGCCCCGGTGGTCCGGCGATCTAACGTCCGTGTCACCCTAGCGGTCGCTCCGCGGCGCCGGAAGCCGGTCGCGGTGCCGGCGGGGCGTGACCCCCGCCCGTTGGTCGGAGGTCCACCGGCGCCCTAGGGTGACGCAACTGTCAGAAACAGAGGGGAGTGCGTCGATGGCCGGATTGTGCGAGGGCAGGGTGGCGATCGTGACCGGGGCGGGTCGCGGGATCGGACGCGAGCACGCCCTGATGCTGGCCGCCGAGGGGGCCGCGGTGGTGGTCAACGACCTCGGCGCCCAGTCCGACGGCAGCGGTGCCGACGCCGGCCCGGCCAACGAGGTGGTCGCCGAGATCGAGGCGATGGGCGGCGCGGCGGTGGTCAACGGGTCCGACGTGACCGACTTCGCCGAGGCCGGGGCGATGGTCGACCAGGCCGTCGAGATCTTCGGCCGCCTCGACATCCTCGTGAACAACGCCGGGATCCTCCGCGACCGGATGCTGTTCTCCATGGAGGAGGCCGACTGGGACGACGTCGTCAACGTGCACCTCAAGGGCCACTTCTGCCCGACCCGGCACGCGGCCGCCCACTGGCGGGCCCGCGCCAAGGCCGGCGAGGAGGTCGACGCCCGGATCATCAACACCGCGTCGCCGTCGGGGCTCTACGGCAACGTCGGCCAGGCCAACTACGGCGCGGCCAAGGCGGGCATCGCCAGCATGACGCTCGTGGCCGCACTGGAGCTGGGCCGGATCGGCGTGACCGCGAACTGCCTGGCCCCGACCGCGATCACCCGGCTGGTGGCGCCACTGATGGGCGGCGAGGAGAACATCTCGGACGACCTGCGGGAACGCCTGTCGCCGCGGTGGGTCGCCACGGTGGCCACGTGGCTCGCGAGCCCCGGGGCGCGTCACGTGACCGGGAGGGTCTTCGACGTCCGGGGCGACACGATCGCGGTGGCCGAGGGGTGGCACCGCGGTCCGGAGGGCACCAACCCCGGCGACCCGGTCGGTGCCGGTGAGGTCATCGAGCAGCTCCTCAGCGAGGCTCGCCCCAACGGCGACCTCGACGGCCGCGACGATCCGGAACGGTTCTGAGCCCGGTGGCGCCGGAGTCGGCGTCCGAGCCGCGTGGGGAGGACCTGTCGGCCGCACGCGTCCTGCTGACCGGGGCCTCGGCGGGCATCGGGGCCGCGCTCGCACCGCTGCTGGCCGAGCGGTGTGCGACCCTCGCGCTGTGCGGGCGTGACCGCGACAAGCTCGACGCAGTGGCGGCGTGCTGCCGGGAGCTGAGGGCGGAGATCACCACCCACGCCGTGGACCTCGCCGATCCGGGGGCCGCGGAGGAGCTGGCCCGGTCCGTCGAGCGGCATGCCGGGGGGCTCGACGTGCTGGTCAACAACGCCGGTGCCCCGATGCGCCGGCGGGTGCCGCAGCTCACCGTCGACGAGCTGCGCCGGACGATGGCGACCAACTTCGAGTCTCCGGCCCGCATGACCATGGCCGTGCTGCCGGGGATGCTCGGGCGGGACCGCGGTGTGATCGTCAACGTGTCGAGCTTCGGCGGACGGGCTGCGATCCCGGCCGAGGCCGCCTACTGCGCGTCGAAGTTCGCACTCTGCGGCTGGAGCGAGTCGTTGGCCATGGACCTGTGGCACACCGGCGTGCGGGTCCACCTCGTGGTGCCCGGCGCCGTCGCCACCGAGATCTGGGACCGTCCCGGCAACGATCCGGCCCACTTCAGCGGGGAGCTCGAGCCGCCCGGCACCGTGGCCGCGGCCGTCCTGGCCCTCGTGGAGGGATCCGACCCGCGGTTCGAGGTGTACGTGCCCGATCTGAAGGCGATCGCCGAGTTCAAGACCTCCGCGATCGACGACTTCCTCGCCGGCGCCGTGGCGTTCGCCGACGCGGCCGACGCAGATGCCTCGGGCCCGGCCGGGACCGGGGCCGGGTAGCGTCAGCAGCGGTAGACGCGCTCGGCGTTGGCGGCGAAGAGTCCGTCGACGGCGTCGTCATCGATTCCGGCGGCGACGGTGGCGTAGGCGGACCACAGTGCGTCGAGCGGCCCGTGGAGGCCGTCGACCGGGAAGTTGCTCGCGAACAGGCACCGCTCCGTGCCGAACGCCTCGATCGCCGGTTCCAGCCAGGGACGGAACGCCTCGGCGTCGACGGACCCGAGTGGCATCGCCAACCCCGAGAGTTTGCAGTGCACGTGGTCACCTGCGGCCGCGAGTGCGGCGATGCCTCCGAGCCAGAGAGCGCGCTCCTCGGCGTCGGCGGAGCGGGGCCAGCCGGTGTGCTCCACCACCACCGTCAGGTCCGGGTGGGCGGCCAGGCGCCGCGCCGCGTCCGCCAGTTGGTCGGGGTGCGCCATCAGCTCGAACACGAGCGCTCGCTCGGCGAGGGCGCGGAGCACGTCGTCGTGGGGGACCGGCGGCCCGCCCGGTGCCATGGGTCGCACGCCCCGGAACCGTCCTGCCGCCATCTGCTCGTCGATCAGGCCGACGGCCTCCGCCACGGACTCCGTGGCGGGCAGGCCGCCCACCACGGCGGCCGGGCCGTCCCCGGCCGCTGCCCGTCGGTCCAGCTCGAGGGTCTCGGCCACCGAGTGGCGACCGGTGGCCGCGGCCACGTTCACCAGCTTCACCACGTTCCAGTCGCCGGCCTCGGCCGCGTACGTGGCGGGGTCGAAACGGCGGGCCATGCCCGACACGTCGCCCATCCCGAGCTCCCGGCCCCCGCCGAGGTACGGGTACCAGTCGGTGCGAGCCGGGTCCCACAGGTGCACGTGCGCGTCGACGATGCGGGCGGGTGCGGTCACGGGTGCAACTCCTCGAGGACGTCGTCGAACCAGGCCGGGAGCGGGCCAGTGCCGACCACGGCGCTGCCCGTGGGTCGGGGGTGGCTCCGCAGTCCCGTCCACCCCGGGCCGACCACGAGCTCCGCTCCCGACAACCCGGCGGCGGCCGGCGAGGTGGCCAGGCGTTGCACCAGGGGGGCGATGGTCGCGACCCGGTCCGGCGCCTCGGCGGCCACGACCATCACGGCCAGACGGTCCTCGGTGGCCCCGCAGGCCGCCCGGGAGAGCTGTGCGAGCGCCTGGGCCCGGCTGCGACCGCCCGGGCTGCGGGCGTCGACGACGTGGACGAGCCGGAGGGACCCGCCCCGTTCCGCGACATCCTCGGCGGCGGCCCGGGCCCACGCGGCGTCGGTCCGGAGCCGGTCGCTGAGGCCTGCGTGATCGGACAGGACGGTCCACCAGTCGTGGCCGGCGTCGGCCGGACCGGACGTGGACGACACGACGACCATGATGTCGAGGCCCTCGGGGCGCGCCGCGGCGTCCCGGAGGACGGTGCGCGCCCGCTCGAAGCCCGAGCCGCCGGTCCCGCCACCGGCGATCCGTACGGCGATCCCGGCAGCGCCGAGTTGAGCCGAGATCGCGTCCACCGTGGCGGTGCCGCCGGGGCCGTCCTCCACCACCAACGCGGACCGGGGCGCGCGTGGCCCGGGTGCGGCCCGTTCGTCGCCCGTTCCGTCGTCGGTCGGGGCGAACACGGCGCCGAAGCGGGGGTTGGAACCGCCGGTCGTGGCCTGCGCGACCTCGGAGGCCGCGAGGGCCGGCAGCACCGCGTCGAGGACCGCGTCGAGCGGGGCGTTTCCGTCGGTGCGCGCCGCCTCGAGCAGCCGTGGCGGCGCCACCAGCGCCACCTCGGTGCCCCCGGCGAAGAGCACCTGACCCCGGAGCCGGTCGGGGCCGTGGCCCATGAGGTGCGCGGCCAACGGGGCGAGCTGCTCCGGCTCGGGCATGGACGCGAGCGACAGGCCGCCGGTGGCCGCGGCCCGGCCCCCGTTGCCCGCCGCCGGTGCGCGGCGCCCGAGGGCGGCGGTCACCATGCGGGTCATCGCGATCGGTGAGATCGCGTTGAGCACCACCCCGGCAGGGGCGACCCGTGCGAGCTGCCACGTGAGCGAGGCGACCGCTCGCTTGGCGCAGCTGTAGGCCCCCGCGTCGGCCGGTCGCCACCCCGATCCCGAGGTCACGCCGAGCACGTGGCCCCGCCCCGCCGCCGCCATCGCCGGCAGCGCGGCGGAGAGCATGTTGACGTAGCCGTCGAGGTGCACCGAGAGCACCGCGGCCCAATCCCCCTCCGTGCCCCGGGCGATGCCGGTCGGCCGGGTGATCCCGGCCACGTTCACGAGCCCGTCCACCCGGCCGTGGGTGTCGAGCAGTTCAGCGAACAGCGCGGCCACGGCCTCGCGGTCGGTCACGGAGGTGTTCGAGGCCACCGCGCTGCCACCCGCGGCGACGATCCGGCCGGCGGTCGTGTGCTCGGGTGCGGGCAGTTCCTCGGTGCCGTCCACCGACACCATGGGATCCACGGTGACCACGTGGTCGCCGCGGCGGCCGAGCTCCATGGCGATCGCGGCACCGATGCCGCTGCCGCCACCGGTGACCACCACCACACGCCGCTCGGCGGCCGGGGCGGTCATCGGAGCTCGAGCCCGTCGAGGTCACCGGCGTCGAGCCACGCCCGCAGCAGGTCCCGGTACGCGAAGTAGTCCCCGAAGCCCCGACCGAAGTTCCCGTTGCGCGGGTTGAGCAGTTCGGGATGGCCCTCGTTGTTGATCCGCGACGGGGTGCAGGCCGCCATCACCGCGCTGCCGTCGACGAACGAGGCGACGACCTTCCCGGTCCAGTCCTCCTCCGCCTCGGCCGTCACCTCGAACACCGGCGCACCACGGTCGACCAGCATGCCGGCGGTGCGGCCGACGAACTCCGCTCCGAGCACCGCGAGCTGCGTGTAGTTGACCGTGACCACGGCCTGCTGGCCGGGTGCGGGCATGGCGAACAGGTTGGGGCACCCGCGGACCATCATCCCGAAGAGGCTGGAGGCCCCGTCGGCCCAGCGCTCGGCCAGGGTGAGCCCGTCCACGCCCACGATCGGGTGGCCGACCCGACGGTGCAGCGGCGTGAGCTCGGCCTCGAAGCCGGTGGCGTAGACGATGCAGTCCACGTCGTACTGGTGGCCGTCGACCACCGGGCCCCGCTCGGTGACCCGGTCGATGCCCCCGGGGCAGTCCACGAGCGTGACGTTCGGGCGGTTGAAGGCGGACAGGTACTCGTCGTGGAAGCACGGCCGCTTGCACAGGTAGCGGTACCAGGGCTTGAGGTGCTCGGCGGTGTCGGGGTCGGCCACCAGTTCCTCGACCCGGCGCCGGTGCGCCTCCATGATCCCGTAGTCGATCGCCTCGGCCCGCCGGAGGAAGTCGCCGAAGCTCTCGTCGGGTGCCTTGCGCGGCGGGTTCTGCACCCTGGCGTAGTGGTGGGTCCAGCCGTCGTCGGTGAGGTCCTCGTCGACCGGTCGGCCCAGCATGACCGCCTGGAAGTTGTCCATGCGGCGCTGCTGCCACCCGGGCTCGAGGTGCTCGGCGAAGGAGGGATCGGTGGGTCGGTTGCCCCGCTCGCCGATCGCGGACGGCGTGCGCTGGAACACCAGCACGTGCCGGGCCGCCTCGGCGAGCGGCTCCACGCACTGGATCCCCGTGGCCCCGGTCCCGAGCACGGCCACGGTCCGTTCGCCGAGCTCCGTCATGGGGCTGCCGGGTCCACCGCCGGTGTAGGCGTAGTCCCATCGGGCGGAGTGGAAGGAGTGGCCGGCGAAGTCCTCCATCCCCTCGATCGTGGGCAGCTTGAGCAGGTTGAGGATCCCGGAGGCCAGCACGTAGTAGCGGGTGGAGATCCGGTCGCCGCGGTCGGTCTCCACGAGCCACCGCCCGCGTTCCTCGTCCCACGTCGCCCGCGTCACGCCCGTGTGGAACAGGGCGTCGCGTGCGAGGTCGTGGCGATCGGCGACGGCCTGCAGGTGGGCGAGGATCTCCTCGCCCGACGCGTAGCGCCGCGTGGGCACGTAGCCCATCTCCTCCAGCAGGGGCAGGTAGATGTAGGACTCGACGTCGCACATCACGCCCGGGTACCGGTTCCAGTACCACGTGCCGCCCACGCCCCCGGCCCGGTCGACGATGCGGAACCGGTCGACACCGGCCTTGCGGAGCTCGACGCCGACGAGCAGGCCGGCGATGCCGCCCCCGAGGATCACCACGTCGGTGTCGTCGTCGACCGGGTCCCGCTGCTGCTGCGGGGTGAACGGGTCGTCGCGGTAGCGGGCGAAGCGGTCGTCGTGGTCGAGGTCGCGGATGTCGGCACGGCCCTCGACGAGGCGCCTGTCGCGCTCGGCCAGGTACCTGGCCCGCACGGCCTCGGGGTCGAACCCGTCCATCGGCGCCGTTGCGGCGCCCTCCTGTGGTTCCCGGCCCGTCACGCCCTACAGCTTCTTGGTCAGGGGGATCCGGTACAAGCGCTCCCAGTTGGCGCCGCAGATCTTGACCTTCGACTCCTCGGCGATGTCGAGCTCGTCGAAGGTGTCCACGGCGTGGGGGAACTGGGAGTCGCCGTGCGGGTAGTCGGTGGAGAACACGACGTTGTCGTCGCCGAACCAGTCGAGGTACTGGACGCCCGTGCGCTCCTCGGCCTCGATGCTCACGAAGCACTGACGGAGGAAGTACTCCGACGGCTTCATCGAGAGCTCGGCACCCTCGAACCAGCCGACCCACTCGTGGTGTTCGTCGAGGCGGTCGAGCACCCACGGGGCCCAGGAGCAGTTCCCCTCGAGCAGGCCCACCCGCAGGTCGGGGAAGCGCTCGAGCACGCCGCCGCCGCAGAGCGACACGGTGGTGAACTGGATCGCCAGCGGTTGGTTGAACGTGTGCCACAGCATCAGTTCGTCGAGACCGTGGCGGGCGAAGTCGGGGGTGAGTCTGGTCTGGCCGCCACCGTGGAACGTGAGCGGCACCCCGAGCCGCTGGATCTCCTCCCACAGCGGGTCGTAGGCCGGGTGGTGCCAGGGGCGGCGGTTGACCACGTTGGGGGAGAGGTACACCGCCCGGAAACCGAGTTCCTCCACGCAGCGCCGGGCCTCGACCACGGCGCCCTCCACGTCGTGGGGGGCCAGCATCGCGGCGCCGTACATGCGGTCCGGTGCGGAGGACACGAAGTCGCCGAGCCAGTCGTTGTAGGCCCGGGCGATGGCGGTGGCGAAGGTGGGCTCCAGGCCGTCGGGGCCCACGTGGTCGCTGGAGTCGAGGCCGAGCACGAACAGGCCCCTCGACGGGAAGAGCACCGCCATGTCGAGGCCCTCCTTGTCCATCGCCCGCACCTGCGAGGCCGGATCCCAGCCGCTCGCCTCGGCCTCGGCGTAGACCTCCTCGTGCTCGTCACGCCACCCGGTCTTGCGTCCGTCGATGTACTGCGGGCGCACCGCCCCGAGGCGGAGCAGGACGTCGTTCTTCACCCGCACGCGCATGTCGCGCTTCAGCTCGGTGAGGCCGACCGGTGCGGCGTGGCGGTACTCGGGGGCGATGTAGCGCTGCCAGAGGTCCGCGGGTTCCATCACGTGCAGGTCGCTGTCGGCGATCGGGTGGTCCCTCAGTGCCATCGTGACTCCTCTGGCTGTCGTGCTGGTCCGGCTGTCGTGCCGGCGTCGGGCCGGCGCCGCGCCGGTGGCGGTGTGCCCGCGATGCAATCTAACAGGCATGTCATGTTCGGGCGTCGTCGGGTCCGGCCGGATCGTGCAGCTCGGCGAGCGCCTCGAGGCACTCGAGGTAGTGCGCGAGCGAGTGGTGGGCGAATCGCGGGTGGGCGATGGTCGCCCCGCACGCCGCCGTCGAGGCGAGCACCTCGCAGGCGCGCTCTGGCCCGCCGAGCGGGTCGACGGACGCGACCGTCGGCAGGACCACCTCGAAGCCGGCGGGCGGCTCCACCCGCTCGAGCCAGGTGCGCACCTGCTCGCCGGTGACCGCGAACGGGTTCCATCCGTCGGCCAGCGTCACCGCCCGCCGCAGCGAGCGCAGGGTGCGGCCCCCGACCCAGATCGGTACCCGGTCCTGCACGGCGGTGGGATCGATGACGAGGCCCTCGAAGCGGAGGTGTTCCCCCCGGAACGACGGCTCGGGCTCGGACATGGCGGCGCGGAGCGCCCGGAGCGCCTCGTCCGCGCGGGGCCCGCGGTCGTCGAACGGCACGCCGAGCAGGTCGAACTCCTCGCGCAGGCTCCCGACGCCGACACCGAGCACGAGCCGGCCCCCGCTGACGACGTCGAGCGTGCCGTAGCGCTTCGCGATCGCGAGCGGGTGGTGGTACCCGAGCACGAGCACGTGGGTGGCGAGCCGGATGCGGGTGGTGCGCGCCGCCAGGTAGCCGAAGGTGGCCAGCGGGTCCCAGTACCGGGCTCCCCGCCGGCCGACCTCGGTAGCGGGGATCCCGACGTGCTCGCTGCAGGTGAGGTGGTGGTAACCGAGGCGGTCCGCCGTCACGGCCACGGCGGCCAGGTCGTCGATCGTGGCGTTGCGTTCCCACTCGCCGTGGGTCGCGGGGTGGAACGTCACGACCGGCGAGAGCACGGCGAGCTTCACGGCCACACCTCCCAGTGGGCCATCGACCGGAGCGGCCCGGCGAACAGCGGCCGCACCGCACCGCTGCTCCACCGCTCCCCGAGGAGGCCGGCCGCGCGCCGGGTGGTCGCGACGGGGTCGCCGTCGAGGTACACGACCGTGACGACGGCGTCGTCGCCGTCGATCCGGTCCGGGAGCCGCCACAGGTCGTTGCTGCGGTAGAGGGCCGCGCCGGCGATCCCCTCCACGTCGAGCAGGGCGGGCAGGTGTTCCCGATGGAGCCACCGCAGCCAGGCGTCGACGCCGTCGCCGGGTTCCTCGGCGCCCGGTTCCTCGACGACGAACAGGATCCCCCGGTGGGGCCGGAACGCGATGACCTCGGGGGACACGAGGGCGCTCGGCGCGGCGTACCAGCGGAGATGGGCCAGCATCCGCAACCCCAGCGAGGGGCGTCGCTCGGGGAAGCGGCCGAGCCGGTCGAGACGCCGGCCGAGCTGCATGAACTCGGCGAAGGTCGGTTCCACCGGGTCGGTCACGTAGTACTGCACCAGGTTCGCGGTGTCGCCGAGCGGAGCGTCGTCGACGATGCGCTCGGCGAGCAGGTCGGGCTCGGCCGTCCACCGGTGGGCGAGCACCACCCCGGGGATCCCGTACTGCTCCGGCATGTGGTCGAGCAGATGCCACCGCAGGTAACTGCCGTCGTCGTCGGCCGGTGCGGGGGGTGTCAGGCTGAAGATGCCGGCGCGCACGGGCTGCACGGTGCCGCCGTCCTCACTCGACGCCGAACACGTCGGCGGCCACCTTGAGTGCGTCGTTGGCCGCGGGCACACCGGCGTACACCGCGGTCTGCATGAGCACCTCGACCAGTTCCCCCTCGGTGATCCCCAGGTTCAGCGCGCCGCGGAGGTGGGCCCGCAGCTCGTCGGTCCGGCCGAGCGCCGCGAGCTGGGCGACGGTGACGAGGCTCCGGTCGCGCAGCTCGAGGCCCGGCCGGTCCCACAGCATCCCGAACGCGCTCGCGGCCACGTAGCGGTAGAAGTCGGGCGCGAGCCGCGCGGCCGGGAACTGTCCGGTGGGTCCCGCCGCCACCTGCGGCCAGAGCTGCGACTGGACGGCCCGCCCGCGGGCCAGCAGTTCCTCGTCGGGCCGGTCGTCGTCGCTCATGTCGCCTCCGTGGTCCGGCGGTCACCGCAACGGGTGCCCGCCGGTGCTCAGTCGGTCTCGAAGAGGTTCACCGTGCACACGCTGCCGCCGCCCACCAGGTGGGCGAGTGCCCGTCGGGCGCCCTGCACCTGGCGGTCGCCGGCCTCACCGCGCAGCTGGGTGACCACCTCGTGCACCATGGCCAGGCCCGTCGGGCCGCCCGGGTGGCCGCGGGCGATCAGCCCGCCGTCGGTGTTGAACGGGATGCGGCCCCCGAGGGCGGTGTCGCCGGCCTCCAGGAGCCGTTCCCCCTCGCCGTCGCCGCAGAAGCCGAGGAGTTCGTAGTACTCGAGCTCCTCGTTGGCGAACGCGTCGTGGCACAGGGCCAGGTCCATCTCATCGGGGCCGAGGCCCGACTCCTCGTAGGCCTGAAGGGCCGTGGTGCGGGTCATGGTGGCGGGGCCGACCACCGGGCCGAGGAAGGTGTGGCCGGGCGAGTAGGCCTCCGACTGCAGGGCCGAGGCGACGGGGCGCACCACCCGGCGGTCGGGTTGGTGGCGGCGGACCCAGTCGGTGCTCGCCACGATCGCGCAGGCCGCGCCGTCGTCCGCGGGGCACGCCATCATCGCGGTGAGCGGCTCGGCCACGAGCTGGCTCGCCAGGACCTCCTCCACGGTGACCGTGTGGTCGGGCCGACGGTGGCTGAGCGGGTTGAGCGCCCCGTGGTTCCAGTTCTTCGCCGCGATCGCCGCGAAGTGCTCGGGGCGGGTGCCGTGGTCGTGCATCCGGCGCTGGGCCCACAGTGCGAAGTAGGCGGCGGGCAGGATGGTGGCGTCGAGCTGGTCCCGGCCCGTCCCCCGGCTCGGGGCGTTGCGGGCCATGTCGGTCATCTTGTCGAAGGCGATGGCCATGGCCACCTCGGCCCGGCCCGACGCCACCGCCCACGCGGCCTCCCGGAAGGCGACGAGCCCGGTCGCCGACGCGTTCTCGATGTGGGTGACCGGGAGGCCGGTCAGGCCCAGCTCCTTCATCGCCTTGATGCCGATCATCGCCGCCGGCTGGATGTAGCCCACGAACGCCTCGTCGACCTCGGCCAGGGTGATGCCGGCGTCGCGGAGGGCGAGGAGGCCGGCGTCGCGAGCCAGCTGTGCTCCACTCCGATCGGGGTAGCGGTCGAAGCGCACCATCCCGATGCCGGCGACCGCCGCGCCCTCGATCCTCATGGCCGTTCCCCTTCCTCGTCGGTGGTGTCGTCCGGGGGGCCACCGGCGGCGAGGTGTGGCGAGAACCGCATGATCACCACGTCGTTGCCGTCGTCGTCGGTGCGCAGCGACTCGAGGTCGAGGATCATCTCCATGCCGATCTCGAAGTCGTCGGGGCCGCCGACCAGCAGGGCCTGCACCCGGGGGCCCTCCGGCAGGTCCACCTGGCCCACGCCGTAGGCGGAGACCTTCGCGTTCTTCTTCGCGAACAGGGGCACGTGCACGTAGGTCCAGGTCCACAACCGGCCCGTGGGGCCGAGCTCCACGTCGTCGCAGCCGTCGTGCAGGCAGCGGGCGCAGACCTGGCGTCGCGGGAAGAAGTGCTCGCCGCAGGCGCCGCAGCGGCTGCCCAGCAGGCGGGGCGCCTCGGTCGGGTCGTCGGGCACCGTGAAGTACCCCTCCTCGATCGCCACCCGGGTCATCAGCGTTCCTCCCCGGCTCCGCCGGCCGGGGCCTGCTCCATGCGCAGCGGTCGACCCGAGCGCTCCTCGGCCGCGACCACCAGGTCGCTCCAGTCCCGCGGGCCCAGTCCGCGTCCGACGGCGTCGCCGAGCACCTCCGCCAGGGCCGCGGCAACCGGTGCGGGCACGGCGCTGTCGTCCGCGAGTGCGCCCATCAGGCGGGCGTCCTTCGCGGCGAGGTCGAGCGCGAACTGCACCGGTCGGTCACGCACGTCGATGCCGTCCACCACCCGGTCGATGTAGAAGTTCGACGCCCCGCCCGTGCGGACGACCTCCACGGCGGTGCGCAGGTCGATCCCGCCGGCGGCGGCCAACGACAGCGCCTCGAGCGAACTCCAGGTGGCGGCGAAGGCCAGCAGGCTGTTCACCAGCTTCATCGTGGTGCCCGCGCCGACGGGCCCGAGATGGAACGTGGCCCGGCCGAGGCGGTCGAGCAGCGGCCTGACGAGGGCGACGGCGTCGTCGTCGCCACCCACCATGAACACCAGCGACCGGTTGCGGGCGCCCACGGCGCCGCCGGTCAGCGGGGCCTCCACGAACCGGTGGCCGCTGCCGGCGAGGCGCTCCGCGAGCAGGCGGTTGCCCTGCGGCAGGTTGGTGGAGAGGTCCACCAGCACCGCGCCGGCCGGTGCGGCGGCGGCCCACTCGCCCGCCACGGCCTCGACGACCTCGGGGGTGGGCAGGGAGGTGATCGTCACGGCGGCCGACGTGGCGAGTTCGGCCACCGACGCCGCAGGCCGGGCGCCCGTCACTGCGGCGACCCGCTGCGGGTCGGCATCGGCGACCACGGGTTCGAGGCCGTCGGTGGCCAGGTTGGCGGCGATGGCCCCGCCGATGTTGCCCAGCCCCACCACGCCGACGGTCCCGGGCACACCTGGGGTGCCGGGGCCGGCGCCGTCGTTCACGCCGCGGTACCGAGGAACTCGTGCACGTTGTCGAGCATCACCGCCCGGGTCTCGGCCTCGTCGAAGTCGGGGATGTCCTTCACGAACGCGAGCGGATCGGCGAGGCCCTCGGTGTGGGGGAAGTCGGAACCGAACATGAGCCGCTCGATGCCCACGGCGTCGCGCAGGCGGGTCATGTCGTCCTCGTAGTAGGGCGAGATCCACACCTGGCGGCGGAACTGCTCCACCGGGTGCTCCTTGAACGCGAACGGCATCTTTCCGTAGGCGTCGGACAGGTTGCGCAGCAGATCGGGCACCCACATCGCGCCGTTCTCCACCGATGCGACGCGCAGCGCCGGGAACCGCTCGAGCAGGCCGTGGCACACCATCGACGCCAGCGTGTCGGAGATGCCCCGGTCCGCGAAGGCCACGAGCGGGAACGACGAGTGCTTGAAGCCCTCGAAGCCACCACCGCCACCGTCGCCGGGTGAACTCGTCCGCCAGAACCGGCCGTAGTGGCTCACGCCGCTGAGCCCCGCGTGCAGCACCATCGGCACGCCGGCCTCGGCGAGCAGTCCCCACACCCGGTCGAACTGCGGATGGGCGGGGGAGACGTAGCCGTCGTCGCCGTCGGGCACCGGGCCCGGGATGGTGACGAGGACGCGGGCGCCGAGCCCGAGCACGCGTGCCACCTCGGCCTCGGCCAGCGCCGGGTCGGCGAGCGTGATCATCGGTGCGGCGTAGAGCCGCCCGTCACCACGGTCGAAGCCCCAGTCCTCGTCGAGCCAGGAGTTGAACGCCGAGAAGGCGGCGTGCAGCGCCGGCAGGTCGCGGCGGAGCGCCTCCTGCATGCCCACCCCGAGGGTGGGGAACAGCAGCGAACCGGAGAGGCCCTGCTCGTCGAGCTGGCGCACCCGGGCCGCCCGGTCGCGGTACTCGGGGTGCTCCTCGATCGGGTCGAGCTCGCCGAACATCGTCTTGAGGTCGAGGCCCTCGGTGTTGCGGCCCCGGAAGTAGTCCTCGAGGCTGCCGGGCGCGGCGATCGGGTCGAAGGTGGGGTTCGGGATGAACTTGTTGACCTTGCCGCCGACGAGGAGGCGCCGCTTCCCGCCGATGTCGGCCCACTGCATGCAGCGCTTGGCCATCTTCGGGTCGATGTGGCGGGTGAAGGCGTCCGTGGCCTCGTAGTAGTGGTGGTCGGCGTCGAACGGTCGGAACCCGAGTTCGGTCATGACCACAGCCTATGCCTCATCTAACGCACGTGTCAGCTAGCGTCCGGGTCCATGTCGGATGTCGCGGTGATCGATGCCTGGGTGAACATCTTCCCGGAGGCCTTCGCCTCCCGGTGGGCGGCCAAGGACGAGCAGCAGGGGGTGGTGCAGCTGTTCGGACCCGACCTCGCCAAGGGGCCCACGGTGGAGAGCCTGGTGGAGGCGATGGACGCGGCGGGCATCCGCACCGGGATCCTCACCGCCGGCCTCAGCGACCCTGAGCGGGCGCACCGTCGGGGCGGGTTCGCGGCCGAGGACTTCCTGGCGATCGCCGAGCGGTACCCGGGCCGGTTCCTGGTGTCGGCCGCGGTGGACAAGGCCGCGAAGCCGTCGGTCAACGTGCGACGGTTGCGGGAGCTGTCCGAGCACCCGGCGTTCGTGATGGGCCGGGTCACGCCGCTCGTGGAGCAGTACGAGCTCAACCACCGCCTCTACTACCCCGTGTACGCCACCGCGGAGGAGCTCGGCATCCCGGTGTCGATCAACATCGGGATCCCCGGGCCGCAGGTCCGGTCGCGTTGTCAGGACCCGGTGCTGCTCGAGGACGTGCTGATCGACTTCCCGGGGCTGACCCTGATCGGCGCCCACATGGGCCACCCGTACGAGGCGCTGCTGATCCAGTACATGCTGAAGTGGCCGCAGCTGCACCTCATGACCTCCGCGTACCTGGCCACCTACATGGACCCGGCGATGGTGCGCTTCATGGACTCCTCGCGGGGTCGTGGCCGGCTCCTGTTCGCGTCCGACCATCCGGTGATCCCCGCCGCCAAGGCGCTCGACGCGGCCCGGGCGCTGCCACTGTCGGAGGAGGGCATGGCCGAGTTCCTCGGTGGCGCCGCTGCTCGCCTGTTCGGCACCGGTAGCTCGACGGAGGAGTGACCGGTGCCCGTCCACGAGGCCGGTGAGCACCTCGCAGCCCGGGCCCGGCTCACGCCGGACAAGCCTGCGGTGGTGATGGTGCCCGGTGGTGAGGTCCGGACCTTCGGCGACCTCGAGGACACCTCGGTCCGGTTGGCCCGGCTGTTGCGCGAGCGAGGGCTCCGCACCGGTGACCATCTCGCGGTCCTCGTCGACAACGAGCCCGCGTTCTTCGACGCGGTGTGGGCCGCGATGCGCACCGGTCTCTACGTCACGCCGATCAACTGGCACCTCACCGCGGCGGAGGCCGGCTACATCGTGGGCGACTGCGACGCCACCGCGCTGGTGGTGTCGGCCCGGCTGGCCCCGGTGGTGGAGGCCATGGCGCCCGCGGATCTCGCCCGGGTGACCACCCGCCTGTGCGTCGGGGGCGAGGTCCCGGGGTTCGAGCCGATGGAGGACCTGCTGGCCGGAACCGACCCCGGCGAGGTGCCGGAGGAGCACGACGGCGGCTGGATGTTCTACTCGTCGGGGACCACGGGGCGTCCGAAGGGCATCCTCCCGCCGATCTCACCCGAGCCCCTGGGTGCGCCGTCCTTCCTGGGTCGGATGCTCACCGGGTTGTTCGGTTTCGACGCCGATGCCGTCTACCTGAGCCCGGCGCCGCTGTACCACGCAGCGCCGGCCGGGTGGACGGTCGGCACCCAACGCCTGGGTGGCACCGCTGTGGTGATGGAGCACTTCGACCCGCTCGAACTGCTCGCCGCCGTGGAGGCCCACCGGGTCACCCACGTGCAGCTCGTACCCACCCACATGATCCGCCTGCTGGAGGTGCCGGCGGTGGAGCGGGGCCGTTTCGACCTCGGGTCGCTGCGCTACGTGATCCACGCGGCGGCCCCGTGCCCGGTGGAGGTGAAGCGTCGCTTCATCGACTGGGTCGGGCCGATCGTGCACGAGTTCTACAGCGGCTCGGAGGGGGCCGGCTTCTGCTACATCGGGCCCGACGAGTGGCTGGCACATCCCGGCTCGGTGGGCCGGTCGATGACGGGAGCCATCCACGTCCTCGACGACGGGGGGAACGAGCTGCCGATCGGCGAGGAGGGCGAGGTGTGGTTCGAGACCAACCGGCCCTTCGAGTACCACAAGGACCCCGGGAAGACCCGCTCTGTCTGGAACGACCGCGGCTGGAGCTGGATGGGCGACGTGGGCCGTGTCGACGCCGAGGGCTACCTGTACCTGACCGATCGGGCGAGCCACATGATCATCAGCGGTGGGGTGAACATCTACCCCCGGGAGTCCGAGGACGTGCTCATCGGGCACCCGGCCGTGGCCGACGTCGGCGTGCTGGGGGTGCCGGACCCCGAGATGGGGGAGCGGGTGTGCGCCTTCGTCCAGCTCGCGCCGGACTCGGAGCTGAGCGCCGACGACGCGGGCGCGGCCGAGCTGCTCGCGTGGTGTCGCGACCGGCTCAGCCACTACAAGTGCCCGCGGGAGGTGCGCTTCGTCGACGAGCTGCCGCGCCTGCCCACCGGCAAACTGCTCAAGCGTCTGCTCGTCGTCTGAGCGGGCACGTCGCGGCGCGCCACGGACCGGTGCCCGAGCTCAGCCGTCGGGTCGGAGCCGCTCGGACCACTCGGCGTACTCCGGTGTGTCGTGCGAGCCGCTCTCGGTGGCGAGTCCGTAGCCCAGCGCCCGCACCGCATTGGCCCTCAGGTGCTGGTTGAGGATCGCCTTGGTCTCCTGCACCGCCTGCGGCGGCTGCTCGGCCAGACGGTGGGCGAAGGCGAGGGCCTCGTCGACCACGCGATCCGCAGGGACCACGAAGTTCGCGAGCCCGATCCCGACGGCCTCCTCCGCGCTCAGCCGGTCGCCGGTGAGCAGGTACTGCTTGGCCTTCAGCAGCGACGTGTGGGCGGGCCAGGTGACCGCGCCGCCGTCGCCCGCGACCAGCGCCACGGACACGTGGGTGTCGGCCATCCAGGCCGTGTCGGCCATGAACACGATGTCGCACAGGGTGGCCACGGTGCAGCCCAGCCCGACGGCAGGGCCGTTGACCGCGGCCACCACCGGGACCGCCACCTCGATCATCTCGTCGGCCAGCCGCCGGGCCAGGCGGAGGCTGCGGCGTCGTCGGGCCGGGTCGACACGGCGGCCCTCGAAGTCCTCGTAGCTGCCACCGGCGCTGAAGGTGCGGCCGGCGCCGGTGAGCACCACGGCCCGACACTCCTCGTCGAGCTCGACGTCGTCCCACAGTGAAACGAACTGCTCGTGCAGGTCCTCGGTGAACGCGTTGAGCGTGTCGGGCTGGTTCAGGGTGACGACCCTCACGGGCCCGTCGGCCCGGACGTCGATTGCCGGCTGGTCGTACCGGGCCGTTGTGGACAACGTAGGTTCCCCCCTCGTGGACGAACGCAGGGTAGTGATCGTGACCGGTGGCAGCAGCGGAATCGGCCTCGAGGTCGGCCGGCAACTCGCCGCCGCGGGCCACGACGTGGTCCTCTCGGCCCGCCGCGAGGGCCCGCTACGGCAGGCGGCCGAGTCCGTCGCCGCCCGCTGGGCCGTGGGCGACGTGGGTGATCCCGACTCGTTCGCCGCGGTGGTGGCCGACGCCGCGGCCCCCACGGGCCGGGTCGACCTCGTGGTGCACGCGGCGGGGACGATGGGCGGCACGTTCGTGCGCAAGGAGACCTTCGACGAGTTCGAGCGCATCCTCCGCACGAACCTGTCGTCCGCATTCGTGGTCGCCAACGCAGCGCTGCCCGCCATGGGCCCGGGCGGCCGGTTCGTGTTCGTGTCGTCGAGTTCCTCGCACTCCCCCCAGCCCGGGCGGTCCGCCTACTCGGCGTCCAAGGCGGGGCTGAACGCCTTCGCCGCGGCCATGGCCGCCGAGGTGGAGCGCGACGGCATCTCGGTGCACCTGCTCACGGTCGGCCCGGTCGAGACCCCGATGCTCGACGACGTCCGGTTCCCGATGCGCACCCTCGGCGTGGAGGAGGTGGGCGCGGCGGTGAGATGGTTGGACTCGCTGCCCCCCAACGTGCGGCTCCCCGAGGTGCGGCTGTCGTCGGTGGAGGACGGCCCGTTCGCCCCGGAGCCCTACGTGCCCGACGCCGCCCGCCGCCTCGGCCGGACCGGCTGAGGTTCGGGCCGGACCGCCGGCGCGGACGCCCGGCCGGTCACTGCGAGGCCACGATGGCGTCGGCCTCCGCCTCCGGGTCGACCACCGGCTCGCCCGGCACGTCGACGTCGACGTGGTGGAGCGTGGCGGTGAACGGGAACCGGCCGCGGTAGTCCTCGGCGGCCGCCGAGAAGTCCGGTGACCAGCCCGCGGTGAGCCCGGCGCCGGTCAGCGAGAAGCGGGTCCACACGGTGCGGCGGACCTCGCCCCGGCCCACCTCCTCGTCATCCACGAGCAGGGTCAGTGCCGGTGGGTCGAACGTGAAGCCGACCCGGTGGGCGCCCTCCGACAACGGTGGGATCCGGGCCTCCACGCGGTAGCGGCGCCATCCGGCCAGATTGTGCAGGTAGACGAGGCGTCCCCACCCGTCGGGTTCGGCCAGCAGGTGGAACGACCAGCCGCCGAGCACCGAGCCCTGGGCCACGAGCACTCCCTCGACCGGACCGACGTGGTCGCCCGTCACCGTCACGTGCGCGGTCACCGCGTGGGACCGGGCCCGCACGTTGGCCGCCACCGATTCGGGCACGGGTGCCCGGCCGGGGTGGTAGCGGTACCGCGCACGGGGCGGGACCGTCGGCTCGCGCTGGAACACCAGCTCCGAGAACGGACGGTTGTCGAGCGGCAGGACCTGGTTCCGCTCCGCCTCCTCCCACCACCGCTCCACCATCGACGCGAGCCGTTCGGGTTCGGTCGTGGCGAGGTCCCGGGTCTCCGACGGGTCGGCGCGCAGGTCGTAGAGCTCCCACGGTGCCCGGTCGAGGCCCGGCTCGTCGGCCTGGACCTCGTGGTACGAGACCGCCTTCCAGCCGTCCTGGTAGAGGGCGCGGCACCCGAGCATCTCCGAGTACTGAACCGAGTGAACCTCTGGTACGTCGTCGGAGGCGAACGTCGGAGCGAAGCTCACGCCGTCGAGCGGCACCTGGGACACACCGGCCACCACCTCGGGCGGCTCGATCCCGATGAGGTCGAGCAGGGTGGGGAGGATGTCGACGGCGTGCACGTACTGGTGGCGCACCCCGCCGCGCAGCTCGGCCGGGATGCCGGCCGGCCAGTGCACGATCAGGGGGTCGGCCACTCCGCCCTCGTGGGTCTCGCGCTTCCAGCGGCGGAACGGCGTGTTGCCCGCCACCGTCCATCCCCATGGGTAGTTGTTGTGCATCAGCGGGCCGCCGATGTCGTCGAGGAGTTCGTCGGCCTCCTCCACGGTGCGGGGCAGCGCGTTCCACACCCGGGCGTCGTTGACCGAGCCCACCGGCCCTCCCTCGGAGGACGCGCCGTTGTCGGAGAGGACCACCACGACGGTGTGGTCGAGCTCGCCGAGCTCCCGAAGGCGGTCCACGAGGCGGCCCACCTCGTGGTCCGCGTGCGACAGGAAGCCCGCGAAGGCCTCCATGTACCGGGCGTACACCCGACGGTCGACCTCGTCGAGGTCGTCCCAGGCCGGGACCCACTCCGGCCGCTCCGACAGCACCGTGTGCTCCGGCAGGAGTCCTTCGGCCTTCTGACGGGCGAGCGCACGCTCCCTCCACTCGTCCCAGCCGCGGTCGAAGCGTCCCCGGTACCGCTCGACCCACTGGCGCGGCGCGTGGTGCGGCGAGTGGCAGGCGCCGAGAGCCAGGTAGAGGAACCACGGCTTGTCGACGTCGACGTTGCGGAGGTCCTCGACGTACTCCACCGCGTGGTCCACCAGGTCGGTGCTCAGGTGGTAGCCCTCCTCGAAGGAGGCCGGGGGCTGCACCGCGTGGCTGTCGTGCCAGAGCGAGGGCGCGAACTGGTGGGTCTCGCCGCCGAAGAACCCGTACCACCGCTCGAACCCCTTGCCGAGCGGCCACCGGGCCCGGCTGGCGCCCAGGTGCTCCTCGTCCTCCGGGGTGAGGTGCCACTTGCCCACCGCCCAGGCCGCGTACCCGTGCGGTGTGAGCATCGCGGGTGCCATCGCGCACGACGCCGGGATGCGACCGTCGTAGCCGGGGAAGCCGGTGGCCAGGTCGACGATGCGGCCCATGCCCGCCCGGTGGTGGTTGCGTCCGGTCAGCACACTGGCCCGCGTGGGCGAGCACAGCGCGGTGGTGTGGAAGTTGGCGTAGCGGAGGCCGTTCGCAGCGAGCCGGTCGAAGGTGGGCGTGTCGATGTCGGAGCCGAAGCAGCCGAGCTGCGCGTAGCCGACGTCGTCGAGCACCACCACCAGCACGTTGGGCGCGCCGGCCGGCGGGCGCGGCTCCGGTGGCCACCAGGCCTCGCTCTCCCAGTGGTAGCGGCCGATGCGGCCACGGAACTCCTCCGCCTCCACGCTGCGCCTCCCCGGTGGTGGCGGCCGCCGCTCGGCCACCCGGGCGGCAGCGTAGCGAGCGGGGGCCTACGGTGAGCCCCGATGGACCTTGGTCTGGAGGGGCGTGTCGCGATCGTCACCGGGGCGAGCCGGGGCATCGGCCTCGCGGTCGTGGAACGGCTGGTCGCGGAGGGCTGCGAGGTGGTGGCGGTGAGTCGCGCGGCGGTCGACGGGCCCGGCCACCACGTCGCCGCCGACGTGACCGATCCGGGCGCCGCGGGCCGGGTGGTCGGGGAGTGCCTCGAGCGGTTCGGGCGCCTGGACGTGCTCGTGAACAACGCGGGCGGTGCCGAGCCCGCGGCGCTCGACCGGCTCACCGACGCCGACTGGCAGCGGGCCTTCGAGTTCAACTTCTTCGCCGCGGTCCGCTTCGCCGCGTCGTGCGTGCCCGTGATGCGGGAACGCCGCTGGGGTCGCATGGTCCACGTCGCCTCGGTGAGCGGCCGTGAGCCGGACCACCGCTTCGCCCCCTACTCGGCGGCAAAGGCGGCACTCCTCAACTTCTCCACGTCGCTGTCGCAGGCCTATGCCGCGGACGGGGTCCTCAGCTCGTGCGTGGTGCCGGGCATCACGCTCACGGAGCTGGTGGCGGCCAACGCGGCGGGGACCGCGGCGCGCACCGGGAGTTCACCCGACGAGGTCATGGCCCGACAGCTGGAGCACCACCGGGTGGCCGCCGGCCGCTTCGGGGAACCCGGCGAGGTGGCCGCGGCGGTGGCGTTCCTCGCCGGCGAGCCGGCGGGCTGGATCACCGGGGCCACGCTCGAGGTGGACGGCGGCACCCTCCGCTCCGTCTGAGCTCGGGCCCGGTCCCTGTCCTACGGGCCCGGTTCCTGCAGCCGGTCAGCGAGACCGGTCCGCACGATCTTGCCCATGGTGTTGCGGGGCAGGGTGGCGACCACTGCGATGGACTCCGGCACCTTGTAGCGGGCCAGGTGGTCGGCGAGGTGCGCCCGCAACGCGTCCAGGTCGAGCTCCACCCCGGCTCGCGGCTCCACCAGCGCGCCCACCCGCTCCCCGAGGCGCTCGTCGGGCAGCCCGACCACGGCACCGGCTGCGACGCCCGGGAACTCCGAGATCACCCGCTCGACCTCCGCCGGGTAGACGTTCGCCCCGCCGCGGATGATCACCAGGCTCAGCCGGTCCTTCAGGTGCAGGTACCCGTCCTCGTCGAGCAGCCCCACGTCGCCGGTGCGCAACTCGCCGTCCACCAGGGTGGCGGCCGTGGCCTCGGGCCGGTTCCAGTAGCCCAGCATCGGCCGGTAGCGGTGGTCGGCCGCGGCGATGCACACCTGCCCGGCGGTGCCCGGCGGCACCGTGGCGCCCTTGCCGTCGGCGATACGTACCCGCAGGTGGGGGAGGGGCCGACCGGAGGCGCCCGGGCGGTGGTCCGTCGCCCCCTCCCGCCCCTCGGGCCTCGCGTCGATCGACACCACCGTCGGCGCCTCGCTCAGGCCGTAGGTCGCCAGGACCGGCACCTCGAACTTCTCGGCGAAGCTCCGCCGGATGGCCTCCGGGCAGTCGGCCCCGCCCGTCCAGACCTCGTCGAGCGAGGCCAGGTCGGCGGCCGCGACCGTCGGGCTCGTGACCAGGCTGTGCAGCAGCGCCGGGGGGCCGTTCCAGGTGGTGACGGCCTCGGTGCGGATCCAGCGGGCCACCCCCTCCGCGTCGATCCGGTCCATCACCACCGACGTGCCGCCGGCCTGCGACACGAGCAACGTGGTCAGCACCGCCATGTTCAGCACGGTGAAGGGGAAGCAGTCGCCCTTGCGGAGTTCCGGTCCGTAGCGTCGGGTTCCGACCAGCACGGCGCCGGGCAGCAGGAGGTTGTGCTGGCTGTGCACCGCACCCTTCGGATGGCCGGTGGTGCCACTCGTGTAGGCGAGCCCGGCCGGGGCGAACGGGTCGGGGTCGGGCCCGGTCCAGGGCCCCGGCGGCGCGGCATCGGTCGCGGCCCGCCAGGTGCTCGGGTCGACCGTGCGGACCCCGAGGTCCGCGGAGTCGTCGTCGGTCAGCAGAAGGCGAGCGCCGCTGTCGTCGAGCAGGTAGCGCTTCTCCGGTACGGCCAGGGCGCGGTTCACGCCCACCCAGACGGCGCCGAGGCGCATGGCGCCGTGGAACGCCACGACCACGTCGGCGTCGTTGGGGAGGCTCGCCGCCACCCGGTCCCCGGGCGCCACACCGAGCGAGTCGAGCGCGTGGGCGGCCCGGTCGGCCGCGGCGTCGAGCTCCGCGTAGGTGAGCCGCCGGGTCCGGGTCACCAACGCCTCGTGATCGGGGTCGGTGGCGAGGGCGTGGTCGAGGACCCGGGCCACGCTGGTGGGCACTGCTCCCATGGCCCGGCACCGTACCCCTGCGACTAACATCGGCGTCAGGTTTCCGGGAGGCGTGCTGGATGGATTTCGATCTGGGGGCGGGAGCGGCGCAGCTCCGTACCCGTCTGCGGACGCTCGTCGAGCAGCACTTCGACCCGGGGTTCCTGGGGGCGTTCACCGACGATCCCGCCGACCTCGAGGCCACCCAGGCCTTCTGCCGGTTGCTCGCCGGGGAGGGCCTGCTCACGTTGGCGTGGCCCACCGAGTACGGCGGGGGTGGCGGGTCGCTCTGGGACCAGACGGTGGTCCGCGAGGAGATGTGGGCGCACCACGAGCCCCGCGGCGCCCAGTACATGGGCCTCAACTGGGTGGGCCCGGCGATCATGGCCCACGGAACCCCGGAGCAGAAGGCGCAGCACCTGCCCCCGATCGCTGCGGGCGAGGTGATCTGGTGCCAGGGTTTCAGCGAGCCGGAGGCCGGCTCCGACCTGGCCTCGCTGCGCACCCGGGCCGAGGCCGACGGCGACCCGGAGCACCCCGACGGGTGGCGCATCACCGGGCAGAAGATCTGGACCTCCTACGCCGGTATGGCGCAGTGGTGCATCATCGCCGCCCGCGTCGGTCCCGGTGAGCGCCACGAGGGCATCACGATGTTCCTGGTGCCGATGGACGCTCCGGGCATCGAGGTGCGCCCGATCCGTTCGATGCTGGGGCCGCATCACCTGAACGAGGTGTTCTTCGACGACGTGCCGGCCGGGCCGGCCGCAGTGCTCGGCGCCGTCGGCGGGGGCTGGTCGGTGATCCGCACGGCGCTCGCCCACGAGCGGGTGGGCATCGCCCGCTACGCTCGCTGCGAGCGCCTCCTGTCGGAGATGGGCCGCCTGCTCGGTCCCCACTGGGCCGAGCTGCCGCCGTCGCTCGAGGTGGCCTGGGCCCGGGCCCTGGTCCAGGTGCGCGTGGCGCGGCTGCTCGCGTACCGCACCGTGCGGGCCCAGGAGAACGGCGAGGTCCCCGACGTGGCCGCGTCCTCGGCGCGCATCGCAGTGACCCAGTGCGACCAGGCCGTGGCCGAGGTGCTGTTCTCCGCCGCGGAGCACCGGAGCCTCGAGGCCGGACCGGACGCCCCGGTGCACGGGGCGTTGGAGGATCACTGGCGCTACGCGCAGGCCGCGACCGTGTCGAGCGGCACGATCGAGGTGCAGCGGATCATCGTGGCGAAGTCGCTCGTGAAGGGGGTCTCCGCGTGAACCCGGAGCTGCCCGCCGAGGCGGTGGAACTCGCGGACGCGGCCACCCGTGCCTTCGCCGCGCTGGGCGACGTCGACCTGGCCCGCCGAGCGGAGGCCGACCCGACGCTGCGCGCCGCCGAGGTGGCCCCGGTGCTGGACCGGCTCGGGGTGGCCGATCTCGACCCGCGCGACGACGACGTGACCCTCGCCGCCGCAGCCGCACTGTGTGAGGCGGCGGGACGTGTCGCCCTGCCCTACCCCCTGGCGGCCGCGCTGGTCCGCGACCCCGACGGCCGGCCCACCGCCGCGGTGCCCGCCGCGGTGGCACGCGTCGACCACGCCGAGCTGTTCCCGGAGTGGAGGGTGGGCTCGCTCGACCGCTCCACCACCGGGGTGGCGTCGTCGACGGGCGGCGCGTTCCACACCCGCCTCGGTCCCTTCGTCGGTGACCTCATCCCGGCGGCCGGTGGCGGGTCGGCGGAGCCGTACGACCTGCTGGTTCAGCAGTGCCTCGTCGCCTGGACCGTGTTGGGCGCGCTCGACCGGGCCGTCGCGCTGGCCACCGCGCACGTGACCGGCCGGGTGCAGTTCGGCCGACCGCTCGCCGAGTTCCAGGCCGTCCAGTTCCAGCTCGCCGACTCGGCCGTGGCGGTGGCCGGCCTGCGGGAACTCGCCGGCTTCACCCTGTGGCGCCTCCGTGCCGAACCGTCCCGGGCGCGGGCCGACGTGCTCGCGCTGCGGCTGCACGCCCTCGAGGTGGCCCGGACGGTGCTGCGTTCCGCCCAACAGCTCCACGGCGCCGCCGGTGTGTGCGACGAATACGACGTGTCGGTGATCACCCGCATGGTGCAGCCGGCCCTCCGGTTGCCGATGGGCGCCGAGCACACCGCGACCGAGTTGGCGCGTGCCATCGCGTCCGACGGGTTCACCGGGCTCTTCCCGCACGGGGCCGACCTCCGGGCCACTCTGGAGCCGGGCCGGTGACGGCCGCGGTGGCCACCACCTTCACGGGACCGCCGCTGGAGGAGACCGACGGCATCGGCGCGCTCACCCTGCCGGGGTTCCTGGCCGAGGTGGTGGGGCGCTCGGGCACGTCGGAGGCGGTGGTCCTCGACGACCCCCTCCGCGACGGGGCAACGGTCCGCTGGAGCTACGACGACCTGGGTCGTGAGGCCCGGCGGATCGGTCGGGCGCTCGTGGCCGCGGGCATCGGGCCTGGCCGTACGGTGGCGATCCTCATGGGTAACCGGCCGGAGGCCCTGGCCGCGATCTTCGGGGCGACCCTGGCGGGGGCGGTCGCCGCGCCGGTGTCGACCTTCGCCCCGCGGCCGGAGCTCGGTGCACTGCTCGAGGCCTGTTCCGCCGACGTGGTGCTCACCCAGCACCGGCTCCTCGCCCGGCATCCCGACGAGGACGTGGCCACGGTGGCGGAGGACCTGGTCCGTGCCGGTCGGGTGGTGTCGCTCGGCACCGACGGGTGGGACACGTTCCTCGCCGCCGGCGAGGCCGACGGCGGTGCCCACCACGACCTCGACGCCGTCCTCGACCGACGGGCCGCCGAGCTCACCCCCGACGACCCGGCCCTGGTGATCCTGAGCTCCGGCACGACGGCCGCGCCCAAGGCGGTGCTCCACGCCCACCGGTCGCCGTCGCTGCAGTTCTGGGTGCAGGCCCGGCTCTTCGGGCGGCACCCGGGGACCCGGATGTTCTCGGCCCTGCCCATCTTCTGGACCGCGGGTCTCAACACCGCGGTGGGGTCCACCCTCGCGGCCGGAGGCTGCTGGGTGGCCCAGGAGACCTTCGAGGCCGGCTCGGCGCTGGCGCTGATCGAGCGGGAACGGGTGACCGAGCCCTACACCCTTCCCCACCAGACGGCGGCCATGGCCGAGCACCCCGACTGGGCCTCCACCGACCTCTCGTCGGTGCGTTGCGCCTTCGGGAAGGGCGCCTACGCCCGTCACCCGTCGGTGCGCCCCGACCCGCACTGGATCATGCCGGTGGGCTACGGGCTGTCCGAGACCTGTGCCTTCGTTGCCGGCTACGGCAGCGACGACTCCCGCGAGCAGGTGAAGGTCGGCCACGGTCGGCTCCTGCCCGGCACCCGTCTGCGGGTGGTCGACCCGGACTCGGGCCGCGTGCTCGGACCCGGCGAGGAGGGGGAACTGGTGGTCGCCGGGTCCACCCTCATGCTGGGTTACCTCGGGCGCGACCCGCTGTCCTGCGTCGACGGCGACGGCTTCTTCCACACCGGCGACGCCGGCCACGTCGACGACGACGGCATCGTCCACTACACGGGCCGTCGCACCGAGATGATCAAGACCGGCGGTGCCAACGTCTCACCGGCCGAGATCGAGGTGGCCCTCCGGGCCTTCCCCCCGGTGAAGCTCAGCCGGGTCCTCGGCGTGCCCGACGAACGTCTCGACCAACTCGTCGTGGCCTGCATCGTGTGCCGCGAGGGCATGGCCGCGACCGAGGAGGAGGTGACCGCGTTCCTCCGGGAACGGGTCGCCGCCTACAAGGTGCCCAAACGGGTCCTCTTCCTCGCCGAGGACGAGGTGCCCATGACCGCCGGTGACACCAAGGTGCGCGACGAGGAGTTGCGCCCGATCGTCCTCGAGCGCCTCGGCCTGGCCGACGGGCGCGCCGGCACCGCCCCCACCCCGACCACGACCGGATCGATGCAGCCAGAACGGGAGACCACGTGACCGCAGACGACGCCGCCGGAGAACTCGACGTGTCCGACCTCGACCGGCACATGGGCGTGCCGATGGAGCCGGGACTGCTGAAGGAGCCGGTGGCCACCAACGACATCCGTCGGTGGGTCCAGGCGATGCACTACCCGAACCCGCTCCACTACGACGACCGCTGGGCCGGCGCGAGCCGCTTCGGTGAGATCGTGGCCCCCCAGTCGTTCACCGTGGCGTGCGACACCAGCCACGGCTGCTCGCCGGCCCAGGTGGGCCGGATCCCCGAGTCGCACCTCATCTTCGGCGGCGACGACTGGTGGTTCTTCGGGCCCCGGGTGTGGCCCGGCGACCACCTGATCTGCCACCGGATGCCCTACGACTACCGGGTCACCGAGACCAAGTTCGCCGGACCGACGTGCTTCCAGCGGGGCGACACCCTCTACGTGAACCAACGTGGCGAACGGGTGGCGCTCCAGCGCTCCACCGCCATCCGCTACCGGCCCCGGCGCGCCAAGGAGAAGCAGCTGTTCTCCGAGCCGCAGGAGCCGTCGTGGACCGACGGGCAGCTGGCGGAACTCGAGGAGCGCAAGCTCGCCTTCATCGACCAGATCCAGGCGCTCGGGCACGACCCGCGGCCGTGGGGGTCGGTGTCGGCGGGCGACCGGCTGGCCGAGCACGTGCTCGGCCCCCACAGCCTCGCCAGCTTCACCACCGAGTGGCGCGCCTACCCGATGACCACGTGGGGGGCCACCCGCAAGGGTCCCACCTCCCTGTCGGCCGAGGAACTCGGCTACACGAAGGAGATGGCCGGCCTCGAGGGGGACC
>JBMOJH010000019.1:0-39465 GCA_049316905.1 Microthrixaceae bacterium
CGAGCGCCCTCCCCGGAACGATGATGGCGCGACCGTCGCGCTGCTCCTGTCGGTCATCGGCCTGCTCGGCTGCCTGCCGGTGGGCGCGGCGGGCGTGGCGATGGGCTACTCGGCCCGGGCCCGCATCCGCGCCGCGGACGGTGCCGTCGGTGGCGAACGCAGCGCCGCCGCGGCGATCGTCATCGGCTGGGTGGCGGTGGGGATCTCGGTGCTGGCGCTGCTCGCCCTGCTCCTGGCGCTGGCGATCACCCGGTCGGGTTGAGGCGGGTGATCCCGGCGAAGGTGGTGACGTAGCAGTCGCCGGACCAGCCCGGCGCGGGGAACAGGACCGACTGCACCGGGCTGTGCGTGTCGACGCGCCAGAGCTCCGCACCGTCGTCCACCCGGCGCAGGACCGCCACGTCCGTGCCCCGCTCGTGGTCGAAGTCCCCGGTCAGCACGGTGCCGGCGCCCGGGTCGAGCAGTAGGTGGCCCGCGTGGTCGGCCCCGACCGACCATCGCGTGGTGAGTCCGCCGTCGTCCGCCACGTCGAACGCCGTGAGCACGCCGTTGCCGCTGTCGTAGCCGATCGCCACGTGGCGGACGGGGTCGACCACCGGCGGGTTGGCGATCAGCCCGCCCGGGCGCCCGCAGACCTCCGCGGAGCTCGGCGCCGACCCGTCGAGCGGGACGCGGTGCAGGCGGAGCGGCGCGGTGCACACGCCCCGGCCCCGGAACGACGGGCCGAAGTTCTCGGAGCCGGTGCCGTCGTCGAGGAACCACGCGGCCCCGTCGATGAGCACCGCGTCCCACCCGTGGCCCCGGCCCTCCTCGTGCCGGTAGGTGATGGGCGGCGCATCCGCAGCGAGCGCCGTGCCGTCCCAGGTGATCCGGTGCAGCGCGGTGTCACCCACCACGACGACGGTCGCGATCCCGGGGCCGACCTCGGTGGGGTACGCGGTTGCCGAGATCCGGGCGATCGACGGTTCCGGCAGCTCGTGGCGGGCGAGCACCTCGAGCGTGCCGGGCGCCAGTACCACCAGCTCCGAGCCCGTCTCGCCCGCGGCCGGGGTGGACACCCCGGACGTGCCGAGGAAGTCCTTGGTGACGAGCCGGCCGTCGGGCAGCACGAGCGACGAGTTGTACGGATGGTCCCGGGGCAGGCGCACCGACGCCGTCGGTTCCAGCGTGGCCGCGTCGAGCCGGTGCACGTGACGCCCGTGGGTCACGTAGAGGCCGCCGTCCGCGTGGGCGACCATGCCGCCCGGCCACCACGGCCCGCCCGGCAGGTCCGGCGAGCGGGCGACGGTGGCCAGGGTCACCGGGTCCACCCGTTCCACGAAGCCGGTGGAGTCCGGTCCGGGGACCGCGCCCTGCACGAACACCTCGCCCGGGTCGCGCAGCACCACCATGCACGCGCCGAACAGCTCCCGGAAGGTCGCGGTCGGCGTGGTGAGGGGGAGGCGCTCGACGAGCTGCCGGCGGGTCGGGCCGCCGTCCTCCGCGGGCCAGGGCGAGGGGTGGTGGCCGTTCATCCGAACGGCGACCGGAGCGCCGGTTCCTGCTCGCCGTCGCACGCGATCAGCACCGCCTGCTCGACGGCCGCGTCGCGGTGGACGGTGGCCTCGAAGTAGCCGGGGTACTCGCCGAGGCGCAGGAACGCGGCCCGGCTCGGGTACCAGACGGCCACCACCTCGTCGATGGCGTCGTGGTCGCAACCGATCACCGTCTCGCCGGCGTCGGTGACCCAGAGGATCCGGCCGCCGGTCGCGTCGATGGCGGCCTTCGCCACGACCCCGTAGCGCAGGTACGCCTCGCGGCCGCTCAGCCCGGACCCCGCGTCGGGGTGGTCCTCGGGGTACGCCGCGACCGGGCGGTAGCGGTTGAGGTTCAGCATGACCACCGGGCGGTCGTCGCCGTCGGCGGCCCGCTGCATGAGGCCCGTGATGGCCTCCGGGCTGGGGTTCACGTGGGTGTCGGACACGGCGCGCTCCGGGGTCGTCGGCCGCCGCAGTGTAGTTGCACCATGGCTGCAATATCCCGGCTCCGGGGCGTGGCCCCCCCCACCGGTAGCGTCGGGCGGGTGAGCGACCGACCGGCCGAGCCAGCGACCGCCCCGGCCGACCCGCCCCGCCGGAACCTCATCGACCGCACCGCGGACCGCGTCGACGCGTGGCAACGCCGCGTCCCGCCCCTCGCCCTCGGCTTCGCCGTGACCAAGAAGTACGGCGAGGACCGCGGCGGCCAGCTCGCCATGCTGCTCGCCTACCGCGGGTTCTTCGCGATCTTCCCGCTGCTCCTCGCCTTCGTGAACGTGCTGGGCCTGGTGCTCGCGGGCAACGACGAGCTGCGCAACGACCTGATCGACTCGGCGCTCAGCAACATCCCCGTCATCGGGGGGCAGATCCGCACCGATGCGGCCGGCGGCAGCGTGGCGGTGGTCGTGGCCTCGGTGCTGGTGTCGCTGTGGGCCGGCCTGGGCCTGCTCGAGATGCTCCAGGAGTCGCTCAACACCGTGTGGGGCGTGCCCATGTTCGAGCGGCCGCCGTGGGTCGTGCGCCGCCTGCGCTCGTTGCCCGCCGCCGTGGTGGTGATCGGCTGCCTGGTGCTGTCGGGCTCGCGGTCGTGGCTCTTCGGCGGCGCCGATGGCGTGGTGGGCCAGTTCGTCGGGGCGCTGCTGCCGTTCCTCGGCGGCGCGCTCTGCTACCTCGGCCTGCACTGGGCGCTCTGCCAGCGCAAGGTGCCGTTCCCGGCCCAGCTGCCCGGCGCCGCGTTCGTGGGCCTCGGCTGGTTCGGGCTGCAGCTGCTCGGCGAGTGGTACGTGAATCGCTTCGTGGTGCGCAGCTCCGACACCTACGGCGTGTTCGTCATCGTCTTCGGCGTGCTCAGCTGGAGCTACCTGCTCGGCACGCTCTATCTCTACGGCAACGAGCTGGCCTCGGTGCTGCACGAGCGCCGCTGGCCCCGCAGCCTGTCGGGCCGCGACCTGACCGATGCCGACCGGGCCGCCTACCGCGTGGTGGCGGAGCGGGAGGTGCGGGTCCGGGGGACCGAGCTCACCGTCGACGTCCCCCGGGACCCGGCGCCGCCGCCCTCCTGAGCGGATCGGCCCGGACGCGGCACGGCCGGCGCCCGGAGGCGCCGGCCGTGACCGCGATGCGGATGTGTGGGTGGGTCAGGCCACGCCCGGGGCCGCCGGCGGAGCGCCGTAGCCGCCCTTGTTGAGCCCCACACCGGGAGCCATGTTGGCGGGGTTGGCCTGCGCGGAGCCGAAGCCCAGGACCAGGTGCGAGATGCCCGGGATGATGAACAGGAAGATCTTCCAGCCGAGTTCCTTGTCGTAGATCTCGGCCGTGTCGCTCGCGAGGAACCACAGGGCGATGATCTGGATGCAGGGGATCAGCGCCAGGATCAGCCAGACGATCGGCTCGCGCTTCCCGCGGGCCTTATAGACCATGTAGATGTTCACGAAGGGGACGATGCCCATCCAGCCGGGCAGGCCCATCTTGGTGAAGACCTTCCAGTAACCCACCAGGAAGAGGATGAAGAACGCCAGATACACCAGCATCAGGATGACGAAGCCGGCGCCGCCTCCCGACGACGACTCGCTCGTCACCGTGAAGTCGTTCTGGAGCACCGTGTGAAGAACACCGAGCATGAGGACCTCCCACTCGGGGTGCTGCGGAGTGCGCACCCCGGCGACGACGGTAGCCATCCGTCACGCCGAATCGGCGGATCGTCGATCGAGATTGGTCCGTCCGGCTCAGTCCCCCTGACCCGCCGGGTCAGTGGCCGGGGTAGGCCTCGCGTGCGGCCGTGATGGAGGCGACCGCGTCCTCGCGGCCGGTCCAGTCGCCGATCACCGACTCCTTGCCCGGCTCGAGGTCCTTGTACACCTCGAAGAAGTGCCGGATCTCCGCGAGCAGGTAGGAGGGCACGTCCGCGACGTCCACGATGTGGTCCCAGCGGGGGTCGCCCGCGGGCACGCAGAGCACCTTGACGTCGCGACCCTTCTCGTCGGTCATCTCCAGCTGGCCGACCGGGCGGGCCCGCACGTGGCAGCCCGGGAAGGTCGGGTCCTCCAGGAGCACCAGCGCGTCGAGCGGGTCGCCGTCCTCGGCCAGGGTGTCGGGGAAGAACCCGTACTCCGTGGGATAGACGGTGGCCTGGAACAGGTGGCGGTCCAGCCACGCGTCGCCGGTGTCGTGGTCGATCTCGTACTTGTTGCGGGACCCCTGCGGGATCTCCACCACCACCTCGAACCACTCGCTCATCGTTCGTTCCCTCGGTCGAGGCCCCGCATGCCCGACCACGCGAGGCGCGAGAGCTGCTGGGCCAGTGTGTCGATGTCGGGCTCGCGGTCGTGCGCGAGCCAGTAGCGGGAGGTCGCCTCGGTCATGCCGACGATGCCGTGGGCCAGCACCAGCCGGTTCGGCACCGGCCGGCCGTCCACCACGATCAGCTCGGCGATCGTGCGGGCGATCGAGTCCTCCACCGTGCGGGCGAAGGAGGCGAACTCGGGGTCGCGACGCGCGCCGGAGCCGAACAGCACCCGGAACGCCGCGGTGCGGGCGCCGACGAAGCCGAAGTAGGCGCGGAAGCCGTTCTCGATCTGCTGGCGCGGACCGGCCGCGTCCGCGGTGGCCTTGGCGATCGTCTCCTGCAGCTCCTGGCCGATCTCGCCGAGCAGCTCCACGAACAGCTCCCGCTTGGAGCTGAAGTGCTGGTAGAGCACCGGCTTGGTCACGCCCGCCGCCTCGGCCACGTCGTTCATGGACGTGGCGTGGTAGCCCTTGTCCGCGAAGACGGTCTCGGCGGTGGCGAGCAGCTGGGTTCGACGTTCCGCGGCGGGCAGGCGCACGGGGCTGGAGGTTACCCGGCGGTAACCGCCCTCCCGGGATCGGGGTCCCCGCCGGTGGCGCCTACGGTGCGGGGGCATGGACGCCGGTGCACCCGAGGCCCCACCGATCCGTTGCGCGCCGTTCCACGAGGCCGAGGCGGCCGACCCCGTGGGGTCGGCCGGGCACTACGACGCGTTCCTGGTGGTCGAGGTGCCGCTGCCGTGGGCCCGCGACATCTCCATGTGCGAGCCGTTCGCCACGCTCGCCGGCGGCGAGGTGCTCGCCGCGGTGGTGGCCGCCGACGGCCGGCGCTGGCGACCGATGGGGGTGGTGCCCGCCCCCGGGTCGGACCGCCGGCGCGTCACCGCCTACGACCGCTCCGTTCGTGGCGGCGGGGGCCCGTACCGCCGGCGGGAGTGGACGGTGCCGCCGTCGGAGCTGGTCGGGCTGTGCCGGGCGGTGCTCGACGGCACCGCGCCGCCCGCGTCGGCCCGGCCGGAGGAGGTGGCCGCGGAGGTGGTCGACCTGCTCGTGTGCACCCACGGCCGACGCGACGTGTGCTGCGGCGGTGCCGGCTCACTGCTGTACGCGGAGGTGGAGCAGCTCTGTGCGGGCCGGCCCGACGTTCGGGTGCGCCGCTGCTCGCACACCGGCGGCCACCGGTTCGCACCCACCGCGCTCACCTTCCCCGACGGGTTCGCGTGGGCGCACCTGGATCCGGCGACGGCGGCGGCGGTCGCCCGGCGCGGCCCGGATGACGCGGTGCCGGCGGGGTCGTGCCGCGGGGCGTCGTCGGTGCCGGCCGGGGCGTGGCAGGCGGTCGACCGCGAAGGCCTCGTCCGGTGGGGGTGGCGGTGGGCGTCGGCCGAACGGGAGCTCGCGCCCCTGCCGGAACCGGCTGACGCCGGCGACGCGATCGGGATCGAGGTGCGGGCGCAGTTGCCCGGTGAGGGCCCGGTGGTCCTGCGGGCGGTTGCGGACGTGGGTCGGCTCGTGCCCACGCCGGCCTGCGGTGCCCATGAGGGCGACGAGGTCCCGACCGAGCCCGAGTGGCGGGTGCGGGACGTGGCGACCGACGTTCCGGCTCAGTAGCCGAACTTCTCGCCCCGCTCCTCCTTCTCCGCGGCCTTCGCCGCGTACCCGAAGATGATCGCGGGCAGCAGCACGGCGGAGCCGGCCACCAGCAGCACGATGATCGTCGTCACCACCCACGCCGGGAACTGCAGCGCGAAGCCCACGAAGAAGAGCACCAGCGACAAACCGAAGCACAGGTAGCCGAACCGCTGCCCGAGCTCGGTGAGGCGGACCACCTGGGCCCGCCGGCGCAGCACCGGGTCGTCCGGGTCGGTCGGGTGCGGCGCGTCGGTCACGCGGCCAGCCTCCCGCGGCCGACGGTCGCGACGCACTTCGCCTCGACGGCCGCCGTCAGCGGAAATAGCATGAAATACAGTGAAACGTGCTGGAGGTTGCCCGTGTCGAGGCTGCTGGTCGAGTTCTGCGGTGAGGAACGGGCGGTGGAGCACCGTCTCGGCGTCGGCCGGGCGGCGGACCTGGTCATCGACGACAACCCGTACCTGCACCGCGAGGTCCTGCGCTTCGTGCGCGACGGCGGCACGTGGTGGGTGCACACCACCGGGTCCCGGGTGGTGGTGACCGTCGACGACGGCGCCGGCAGTTCCGCCACGCTCGGGCCGGGGGCGAGCGCCGCGCTCGTGGCCCCCACCTCCCTGGTCCGGTTCGCCGCGGGACCGGCGCGGTACGAGCTGTCGGCCACCCTCGAGGACCACGAGCGCGACCTCGACCTGTTCGGTCCCGCCGTGCTCGGCGGGACCCGCACGCTCGAGTGGGGCCGGGTCGGGCTCAACGACGACCAGCGCCTGCTGCTGCTCGCGCTGTGCGAGCACCGGCTCCGCAACCCGTCGGACCGCACGGCCCCTCCGCCCACCAACCGGTCCGCCGCGCGTCGCCTCGGCTGGTCGCCGTCGAAGTACAACCGGAAGCTCGACCACCTGTGCGAGAAGCTCGCCCGGGCCGGCGTGGCCGGCGTGCACGGCGACGTGGCGCTGCTCGCCGCGGACCGTCGTCGCGTGCTGATCGACCACGCCGTGGAGGTGGGTCTGGTCAACGTGACGGAGCTCGGCGACCTGGATCCCCCGGCCGTCTGAGCGTCAGGCCCGCGCGAGCTGCACCAGGGCCGGCGCCGCGTCGGGCGTGACCACCCAGCCCCGGCCCGCGGCGGCGGGGAGCTCCTGGCGGAGCGGCAGCTCCGTGTGCAGCAGCGGCGGGTGCAGGTCGGGGTCGGGTCGCAGCAGGACGCCGGTGCGCAGCACCCGGAGCCGTCGGGCCACACCGCCGTAGCAGCGGGCCAGCGCGTCCGCCTCCGCGGTCGCGACCACCCGCACGGCGGATGCTCCGTCATCGGTGCCGGCGCTGGCCCGCACGAGCGAGAGGAGGGCGTCGTCGAGCCGGTCGCCGCCGGGGGCGTCGAGCAGGTCGGGCAGGTCGTCCACGAGGAGCAGCACCGGCGTGGTCGCGCCGGTTCCGAGGAGGTCGAGGACCAGGCCGGCCGCCTCGGACGGGTCGCCGCGCCGGCCGTCGATCCGCACGACGGTCGTTCCCGCGCCGCCGGCGGCGACGCGCCCGGCAAGCAGCTCGAGGGCGGCGCTGCGGCCCGCCCGGGGCGGGCCGATCACCAGCGCGTGCGAACGCGACAGGTCGAGGCCGATCGGGCGGGCCGCACCGGGCACCGGATCGTCGGCCGCGGGGCCCAGCGGGATCCACCAGCCGTCCGCCGGTGGCAGGTCCGCGGCCGGGACCTCGGTCGGCAGCCGCGCGATCCCCACGGGACCGGCGGGACGGCGTGGAGGGTCGCCCACGACGACCTGCACCGGGTGGCCGCCGAGGACCCCGCGTCCGGCCGGTGTCGACGCGTCGAACAGCCCCGGTGCCGCGCCGGCCGCCTCGAGGTCGTCGGGCGAGCCGCGCAGGACGAGGCGGTGCGTCAGTGCCGAGCGCAGGTCCGGCGGTACCTCCGACGGCCGCCGGGCCGCCACCGCCATGTGCACCCCGGTGGCCCGGCCGTGGGTGGCCAGGCGACCGAGCAGACGCGCGGCCTCGCCCCGGTTCACGTGGTCGTGCAGGTCGAGGAACGGGCCGATGCCGTCGACGAGCACCAGCGCGGGTGCGGTGCCGGGCGGCCGCTCGCACAGGTGGCGCAGCAGCCGGAGGTCGCGTTCGGTGTCGCCGAGCACGATCCGGTCCACCAGCGCGGCGTCGGACGCGTCGGGCGCGCCGTCCGCGCCGAGCAGGTGCACCGACCACACTCCTTCCGGATGACCGGCCGCGGCGACGGCGAGGGCGCGCAGCGCGGTGCTGCGACCCGAGCCGGGCCCGCCGAGGACCAGGACCCCGCCCGCGGTGAGGTCGACCACGAGCGGCGGGCGGTCCTGCAGGTCGGGCCGGTCCACCCAGCCGACGGCCAGGCGGCCGGGGCGTGGGTCGGGCGGGGGCGGGGCCATCGTCTCGGCCAGGGGCGGGAGCCACGGGGCCGCCGGCGTGGGCCGACCCTCCGACGCGGCGCGACACGTGGTCACCGCGGTGGCGAGCTCGGACGGCCCGCCCCCGTCGTGGGTGCCGCCGCCCTCGTCACCCGGCACCGCGGCGGCGAGCGGACGCACCACCACCGTCCGGTGGCGGACGGGCCCCGCGCACGACGCCACCCGGACGGGCTGCAGCCGGTCCGGGCCGGTGCGCAGCAGGGCGGTACCGGGGCGGGAGCGGGGGAGCGTCGCCGCGTCGGGCGCGCCGAGGACGTCGTCGCTGTCGGCGGCGTCGGCCACCCGCAGGGCGATCCGGAGCTCGGTGTTCGCCCGGATCGCGTCGGTCACGGCGTCGGCCGGACGTTGCGTGGCGAGGACCAGGTGGATGCCGAGGCTCCGGCCGCGCCGGGCGATGTCGAGCACGCCGTCGACGAAGTCGGGAACCTCGCGGGCGAGCGTGGCGAACTCGTCGACCACCACCACGAGCCGCGGTGGGGGCGGGCCGACCGTGGCCGTTTCCCGGCGACGCAGCTCCGCGCCCAGCGCCACGAGCGCCCGCGCGCAGAGGGCGGGGGTGAGGTCGGTGACCACGCCGACGGCGTGGGGCAGGTCCGCGAGGGGCGCGAAGGTCTCGCCGCCCTTGTAGTCCACGAGTAGGAACGACAGGCGCTCGGGTGGGTGGTGCAGGGCGAGCGACAGTACGAGCGTGCGGAGCAGCTCGCTCTTGCCCGACCCGGTGGTGCCGGCCACCAGGGCGTGCGGGCCGTCCGCGGCGAGGTCCACCCCGATCACGCCGTCGGAACCCAGGCCGAGCGGCGCGCCCACCTCGTCGCGGTGCGGCACGGTGATGGCCGCGTCCCAGCGGGCCCGGAGGTGGGCCGGGTCGGTGAGTCGGCGCACGTCGTCGAGCAGGTCCGCCAACGTGGGGCCCGCGCCGCCACCCGCGGCGCCCGTCCCCTCGGGCACCAACGGCGACAGGGCCCGCGCCGCGGTGCGCGCCGAGTCGACGTCGAGCGGTTCCGCGTCGAACGGCCTCGGCGGTGACGCCGGGAGCTGGAGGGTCGTGGTCGCGGCGCACCGCACGACGGCCCGCAGGTCGTCGGGCAGCTCCTGCGGTCGGGCGGCGAGCCACACCGTGGCCGGCTCCGGCGAGCGTGAGAGACCGCGCCGCTGGGCCGGTGTCGGGTCGTCGACCACCCGGAGGGCGCGGTCGCCGGCGGCGCCGTGGTGGGGGAGCCAGGCGGCCCACTCCCAGCGCGGCGCGGCAGCCGGGCCGGCCACGATCTCGAGCGCCAGCTCGTCGGGGCCGTGGGCCGCGGCGGCCTGCACCACCACGGCCCGGGCGAGGCCGAGCGCGAGGTCCCCGGCACCGGCGATGCCGAGCCCGTCGCGCAGGTCGACCGTGAGGGGTCGCACCGTCCGGTCGGCCGCGGCGACCGCGTCGGTCAGCTCCGTCCGGAGCGTGCGACGTCCGCCGACGGGGACCCGGGGGCGACGGTCGCCCGTGCACGATCGCGTACCGAGGCGGACCACCAGCTCACCGTCGGCCGCCGCCGACCACGGCTCGGCGGTGCCCGCCGCGATCGCCGCGGCAACGGCGGTGACCGGCGGGGAGCCGGCCTCGTCGCGACGGCGGTCCTCCTCGTGCGACGCCGCCAGGGCCGCCACGGCCTCGGCGAGGTCGGCGCGGAACTCCCGGACCCGGAAGCGTTCCTCGGCACGCCATTCGCGGCGCTGCTCCGACGCGGCGGCGAGGACGAAGAGGAAGCTCGCGAGCACGAAGCCGACCACCGCGGGGCTGCGGGTTGCCCACCACAACCCGGCGCCGAGCAGGAGCGGCACCACGGCGGTGAGGACAGGGAGGCCCGGCCGCCGGTTGGCGGTGGGGGGCGTGGGGAACTCGACCGGGTCGCGGGGTTCCGGTGGGCCGCCGCCGGCGGGGCGTGCCGGCGGCGGCCACCGTCTCCGGGCCCGCGAGAGGGGGTGGAACGGGCCCGGCGAAGGGGGACGGAGCGTGCCGTCGAGAACGAGCGTGGCGACCTCGTCGCCGATGCGGAGGAGTGAGCCGTCGACGGGCCGGGCGCTGCGGCCGACCCGCTCGCCGTCGAGATGGACCCGGGCGTCCCCGGCGGTGACCAGCAGCAGGCGCTCGGTGACCTCGAGGTGGACACCCCCGGCGAGCTGGTTGCTCCCGTAGTGCAGGGTGCGGGACCGGCGCCCCGGTCCCTGCAGTCGGACGGGGGCGGTCAGTGGTGGACGGTCCGTGGCCAGGTGACCGGGCACCACCTCGACCGTGCTCCCCGATGGCGGCGCCGACCGCGACGCCGGGTCACCGGGCGCCGGGACCGGGTGGTGCGCACCGGGCCGTTCACCGCCCGGGCCGCCCCGACGGAGGGTGCGCAGCGTGAGGGGACCGGCCGGGGACCCCGGCGGCGCCGGCGCCACCCCGGCGAGGGCGACGGCCAGGTCACCGACCGTCGTGCCCGCGGCCACCTCCACCGCGACGTCGCGCTGGCCGACCCGGTACCGCAGGAGCATCAGCCCGAGGAGGCCTGCGTCTGCTGGGTGACGTTGGCGGCGACCTGCTGCGCCGCACCGTTCAGTTCGGCGGCGATGCGGGTCAGCTGGGCCTTGTGGGTGCCGTCCCAGTCGCCGCGGAACTTCGCGGCGTCCGGGCCCTCCCACCAGGCCGAGCGGAGGAGCCCGTCGAGCTTGGCCGCCAGCGAGGTGATCGCGTCGGCATCCGCGCGGAGTTGGCGCTGCAGGTTGGTGAGGGCGTCGGGATCGAGTCCGAGCTTGGCCATGTGGTCCTCCCGTGGGTGCGGGGCCGGCGTGTCCGGCCACGAGGAGGACTCAACCGCAACCGGGCGGCGCTGTCAGCGGGGAGGGCTGCCCGGTCCCACGCCGGTCGTGCCCCCGCGCCGGCGCCGGCCGCCGCTGCGCCCGAGCCGCGACGGGTGGAGCCCCGGGCCGCGCCGGGGTGCGGGGCCGCGGCCGAGCGCGTCGAGGGCGCTGCGGTAGTCGGACGGTCCGCCGAACCCGCCGCCCCGGGCGCCGCCGCTGCGGTACGCGGAACCGGACCCCGAGCCCATCAGGCTGATGGACGTGGCCGGCCCGGCCACCTCGTAGCGGCGCACGACGCTGGCGGTCACCAGACAGAGCCCGACGAGCATGAGGATGTCGCCGATCGAGATCACCTGGCCCCACGGCAGCGGGATCGTGTCGCCGAGAAGGCCCAGCAACCCGCCGTCGAGGGTCCGCCCGCCGTGCACGACGAGGTTCGCTGCGTTCCCGTCCTCCACCGCGCCGGAGGCCTCGAGCGCCCAGCGGCTCACCGGCCGCCCCCAGTTGATGAGCGTCACGAACAGGTTGAGCCCGAGCCCGACGGCCACGAGGACCATGCCGCCCACCCGCAGGTTCACCACCGCGAACGCGAGCAGGAGGCAGAGGGCGACGAGGCGCACGAGCGTGATGAGGCCGCCGCCCCACGGGACGATGTCGAGGATGACGGTCAGCACCACGCCGGCGACGAGCAGCTGCCAGAGCGGGGGGCGCCAGTCGAGGAGGTTGTCGACGCGGCCGCCCCAGCGGATCCCGAGGGCCATCCCGATGCCCAGGGCGAGGAGCGTCGGTACCAGCGCCACGACCGGAAACTAGCGTCAGGTGCATGCCGCCAGCACCCGCCAGTCCCTCCGTGTCCGGTGACGAGCTGCTGCTCGAGGTCGCCGACGGCGTGGCGACGCTCACGATCAACCGGCCGGAACGACGCAACGCGCTGAGCTGGGCGGTGATCGGTGGCCTGCGCGACGTGGTCGCCCGGTTGCGTGACGACCCGGCGGTCCGCGTGGTGATCCTGACCGGTGCGGGCGACCGGGCCTTCTGCGCGGGGGCGGACCTGACCGGCATGCGCGCGGAGGACGGCTACGCGGCGGTGCACGATGCCCGCGGCGAGCTCGCCCGCCTGTTCGACGACTTCTGGAACCTGGGCAAGCCGACCGTCGCCCGCGTGCGCGGGTTCTGCCTGGCCGGCGGGTTCGGGCTGGCGCTGTCGTGCGACCTGGTGGTGGCGGCGGACGACGCGGTGTTCGGCACCCCGGAGATCGACGTGGGCCTGTGGCCGTACATGATCACCGTGCCGCTGTGCCGATCGATGCCGCCGAAGAAGGCGCTCGAGCTGATGATGACCGGCCGGCGGATCGACGCGGCCGAGGCGGACCGGCTCGGGATCCTCTCGCGGCTGGTCCCGGTGGAGGGTCTCGACGCGGCGGTGGACGAGCTGGCCGGGACGCTGGCCGCCAAGTCGCCGTCGGTCATGCGGTTGGGGCGCGACAGCTTCTACTCGGTGTGGGACATGGCCGCGGCCGACGCGTTGCGCCTGCTGCACCCGATGCTCACGGTCACGACCGAGCTCGAGGACGCGGCCGAGGGGATCGCGGCGTTCGTCGAGAAGCGCCCACCCAACTGGACCGGCCGCTGACCCGGTCCCGGTTCTCCGGCGGCGCGACCCGGCCCCTGTGCCACACTCCCGGACGTGACCGAGGGAACCGACGCCGTGGACGACCGCTACAACTGGGGCCCCCTCGTCGAGGACCTCCGCGAGCGCCGGGCCACGGCGCTCGCGATGGGCGGTCCCGAGCGGGTGGAGCGTCAACGGTCCCTCGGCAAGTGGCCGGTCCGCGAGCGCCTCGACGCGCTGCTCGATCCGGGCTCCTTCGTGGAGTACGGCCTCCTCGCCGACCACATGGACCCGACGCTGGCCGCCAAGGGCCACTTCGCGGCCGACGGGTGCGTCACCGGCATCGGCCGCATCGACGGCCGCCGGGTCGCCGTGTGCGCCTACGACTTCACCGTGCAGGCCGGCTCGATGGGCAAGGTCAACGAGTTCAAGGTGACCCGCATGCGCGAGCTCGTGCTCCGCCAGCGCATCCCGATCATCTGGCTGCTCGACTCCGCCGGCGCCCGCATCACCTCCGACGCCGGTTCGACGTTCGCGGCCAACGGCGCCCTCTTCCGCGAGCAGGTCACCCTGTCCGGGGTGGTGCCCCAGGTGGCCGCGATGGTGGGCCACTGCGCGGCGGGCACCGCGTACATCCCGGCCCTCGCGGACTTCGTCCCGATGGTGAAGGGCACCTCCTCCATGGCCCTCGCCGGCCGACACCTCGTGAAGGCGGCCACCGGCGAGGACGTCACCGAGGAGGAGATGGGCGGCTCCGAGGTCCACACGAAGGTCTCCGGCGTGGCCGACCGGGAGGTGGCCGACGACGACGAGTGCCTCCGGATCGTGCGCGAGTACCTGTCGTACTTCCCGGCGAACAACACCGAGGCGGTCCCGTCGGTCGCCACCGACGACCCGGTCGACCGGCGCTGCGAGGAGCTCTACCGGATCGTCCCCACGGCACCCCGCCGGGCCTACGACATGCACAAGGTGATCGACGTCGTGGTCGACCGCCGGCCCGACGGCACCCCGGACTTCTTCGAGATGAAGGCGGCCTGGGCCCGCAACCTGGTGACCGGCCTCGCCCGGGTGGGCGGCCGGTCGGTGGGGATCGTGGCGTCCAACCCGATGGTCCTCGGCGGCGCGCTCGACGTGAACTCCGCCGACAAGGCCGCCCGCTTCGTCTGGCTGTGCGACGCGTTCGGGATCCCGCTGGTGTTCCTCCACGACGTGCCCGGCTTCGTGGTCGGCACGGCGGTGGAGAAGCAGGGGATCATCCGCCACGGCGCCAAGATGCTGTTCGCGATCTCCGAGGCGACCGTGCCGAAGGTGTCGATCGTGGTCCGCAAGAGCTACGGCGCCGGGTACTTCGTGATGAACGGCCTGGCCTACGAGGCCGACTACCTCGCCGTCTGGCCGGCCGCGGAGATCGCGGTGATGGGTCCCGACGGCATGGTCAACATCACGATGCGCAAGCACCTCGAGAACTTCGAGGAGGGCGAGGCCCGCAACACCGAGCGCATCCGCCTGGCCGAGGAGTTCCGGTCGAACATCGATCCGTACGTCGCCGCGGGCCACGGGATGGTCGACGACGTGATCGACCCGGCGGAGACCCGCCACGCGATCTGGAGGGGCCTCGAGGTGTCGGCCACCAAGCAGGTCCAGCGCCCCTGGCGGAAGCACGGCGTGCTCCCGGTCTGACCCCTCCGGGCCGTCTAGGTTGCGGCCATGGGCATCGAGTCGACCGGTTACAAGATCCTGCTGCTCGTCCACCTCCTCGCGGTGGTCGTGGCGTTCGGCGGCAACTTCATCCAGCCGATGCTGCGTCGGGCGGGCAACGCGTCCGACGAGGCGTTCGGCAAGGCGGTGATGTTCATCCAGCTCCCCGCGGTGATCGTGCTGTGGGTGGCCGGCATGGGCCTCGTGGGCATGAGCGACGAGCTGTACCAGCTGAGCCAGACCTGGATCCTCATCGCGCTCGTCGCGTTCCTGGTCGCGGCGGTGGTCACGTTCCTGGTGGGGCGGGCCTACCGCAACGGCTCGGGCGACAAGGTGGCCCCGCTCGTCGGCGTCCTCCACCTGAGCCTGCTGGTCGGCGTCATCGTCATGGTGTGGAAGCCGGGCCTCGCGTGAGCACGGAGGTCCGCGCGGAGATCACCGCGAACGTGTGGCAGGTCCCGGCGGAGCCGGGCCAGAAGGTGGCCGAGGGCGACGAGCTCGCGATCCTCGAGTCCATGAAGATGGAGATCCCCGTCACCGCCCCCGTTCCCGGCACGGTCGCGTCGGTGGCGGTCGCCCCCGACGACCAGGTGGTCGAGGGCGACCTCATCTGCGTGATCGACCCCGACTGAGCGCAGGAGGGCGACGCCCGTGGACCTCGTCGAGTACCGGGCCGACGGTCCGGTCGGCCACCTCACCATCCGGCGCCCCGAGCGTCGCAACGCGCTGAACCACCGCGCCCTCGACCAGCTGCACGACGGTGTCCGTCGAGCGGCCGCCGACGGCCTGCGCTGTCTCGTCCTCACCGGGGCGGACGACCAGTTCTGTGCCGGCGCGGACCTGACCGAGCTCGAGGACCTCGCGTTCACCGAGTCGCTCCGTCGTGCGCTCGACGACCTGGCCGCGCTGTCCTTCCCGACCATCGCGGCGATCCCGGGCGCCTGCATGGGCCTCGGCATGCAGCTCGCGCTGGCCTGCGACCTGCGCCTGGCCACCCCGGACGCCCGCTTCGCCGTGCCGGTGGCCAAGCTCGGCCTCATGGTCGACCACTGGACCGTGCAGCGCCTGGGCCTGCTCGCCGGCGTGTCGACCGCCCGGTGGATGCTGCTCACGGCCGAGCCGGTCACCGCGGCGCGGGCGCACGACGTGGGCCTCGTCCACCAGCTCGTCGAGGTGGAGGAGGGGACCGGAGCGGGCGCGGGGGTGCTCGCCGCGGCCGGCGACCTCGCGGCCCGCCTCGTGCGCCTCGCGCCCCTCGCACTCGCCGGCTCGAAGCTCGGACTGGACCTGCTGGAGCGCCCCGGCCACGTGGCGGATCCCGAGGGCGCCTACCGGGCGGCGTTCGAGCGGGCGTGGGCCTCGGAGGACCTGGTCGAGGGTCGCACCGCCTTCGGCGAGCGCCGGGCGCCCGAGTTCCGCGGCCGCTGACTCAGGACTTCGATCCCCTCCGGGACCCGCTCACGGCGGAGCCGTCCTCGGGGAACACGGTGCACACGACCTTCCGGTCGCCGCGGCCCCACGATTCCTGCGAGGGCCACCAGACCTCGATGTCGAGGTCCGAGCGGGTCCATGGCGCGCCCACGAACGGCTCGAAGCGGTCGTAGCAGGCCGCCTCCGACCAGTCCTGCACGGGGGAGGTCCCGGCGTAGCCGCCACCGCGGGCCACGGGGCCGGCGTAGGTCACCACGTCGACCACCTCGTGGGTGTGCACCTCCCGGCAGTCCACCACCCAGACGGCGCGGTCCTCGGCCTGGGTGTCGCCCCGGGGGAGCAGGAAGCACTGGCCGGGGGCGAGGTCGCGCAGCCCGGTCGGTACCGCGCCCGCCGGCGGTGCGGCGGGGACGGAGGAGGGCGCGGGCCGCGTGGTGCTCGTCGCGGCGGTCGTGGTCGGCCCGCCGCCGCCCCCCGAGCACCCGGCCAGGGCGGCGACCGCGAGGGCCGCGACCACGGGCCTCACAGGGCGGGCGGGTCTCACAGGGCGGGGAGGTACTTGTCGAGCTGCACGTAGCAGCACCACACGAGGACCAGCACCACCGGGGTGGCGATGAGGTAGGAGGGCCAGCGCCGCCACTTCCTGCCCAGCCACCAGGCGCCGAGGCCGACGAGCAGCGCGGCGCCGCCCCAGAGCAGGGTGGGCACCAGCGCGTTCGGGTCCCCGCCGAGGCCCTGGTCGACCGTGGCCGTGGTGTCCCGACCGCCGCCCGCCGGGGTCGTCGCGGCGACCGGCGCGGCGGCCGCCGGATTCCCCTGCAGCACGGCGTGGACGATGATCCGCTCCTGCGCCGAGTACTTGGGGTGGCAGGCCGTGAGCGTGATCCGGTCGTCGCCGAAGTCGCGCAGCACGCTCACGTCCTCCGGGTCGACCGAGTACCAGGCCTGGCCGGCCACCGGGCCCTCGACCACGCGGTAGGTGAAGCGACCCTGCGGGGTGGTCAGCACGATCTCGTCGCCCACGTTGAGCTCGTCGATCCGGTTGAACGGCGCCCCGTAGGTGGTGCGGTGCCCGGCGATGCCCGAGTTGCCGGGCTGGCCCGGGAGCGGGGTCTCCGGGTAGTGACCGGGGCCCTTCTTGAGGTCGGCCTTGGACACCCCCTGCACCACCACCCGCTGCAGCCCGATCTTCGGGATCTCGATCACCCCCACGGGATCGCCCTCGGCCGGCTGGGGGGTGGGCGGGGCCGTGGCCGGGTCGGTGCGGGCCAGGGCGTTCGTCACGGCGTCCAGCCCGTCGCCCGACGCCCCGGCCGGCGCGAGGTCCTCGGCGAGGCCGTCCTGGGCCCGGGACTCCTGCACGCCGGTGCCCCAGAGCTGGAACGCGACGAAGCCCAGGATGAACAGCCCGGCGATCACCAGGATGCGCCCGAGGACCCCGACCGCTCTCGACACCACAGGGGCACGGTACCGGTGCTTGGCCGCGACCCGGGCCCACCCGGTACCTTGTGGCCGGTCCGACCACCCGGTCGGATCGTCCGCCGCCACCCCGTGGAGCCCGTCCCTCGTGGAGCCCGTCGTCCACCTCCGTGCCGCGGTCGCGCTGCTCGACCGCTTTCCCGCCCTGGCCGGGGTGGACCTCGACGTGGACCCCGGGGAGGTGGTGCTGGTGCGTGGTCCGAACGGCGCGGGGAAGACCACGCTGCTGCGCGTCTGCGCCGGGCTGATCCCCGTGACCTCCGGTGAGGCCCGCGTCCTGGGCGTCGACCTGGTCCGCCACCGGGGCGACGTGCGGCGTCGTGTCGGCCTGTTGGGCCACGCCACCTTCCTCTACGACGACCTGAGCGTGGCCGAGAACCTCGACTTCTGGACCCGGGCCGTGGGCGCCACCCCGGCCGACGGCCGGGCGGCCCTCGACCGGCTCGAGGTGGCCCCTCGCCTGCGCGACCTCCCGGTGCGGGCGCTGTCCGCCGGTCAGCGCCGCCGGGTGAGCTTCGCGGCGATGGTCGCCCGCCGGCCGGAGCTGTGGCTCCTCGACGAGCCCCACGCCGGGCTCGACGCCGCGGGCCGTGACGTGATCGACGGGCTCATGGGGGAGGCCGCCGCGGCCGGCGCCACGGTGCTGTTCGCCTCGCACGAGCTCGACCGCGCCGAGGCGGTCGCACACCGCACGGTGACCGTCTCCGGCGGTGCGGTGCTCGCGGAGGGGGCGGCCCGGTGATCCGTGGCGCGGCCCTGATGGCCGGGAAGGACCTGCGCCTCGAGTGGCGCTCGAAGGTGGGCATCAGTCAGGTGCTGCCGTTCGCGGTGCTGGTGGTGCTGCTGTTCGCGTTCGCCCTCGACGTGGAGCGGGGCACGCTGGAGCGCACCACCTCGGGCCTGTTCTGGGTGGTCGTGCTGTTCTCGGCGGTGCTCGCGGTGCAGCGGTCCTTCGCGGTGGAGGCCGAGGACGGCGTGCTCGACGCCCTCCGCCTCACCGGCCTGTCGCCCGCCTCGGTGTACCTGGGCAAGGTGGCCGCGCTGGTCGTGCAGCTCCTGGTGCTCGAGGCCGTGCTCGCGGTCGCGGTGGCGATCTTCTACGACACCACCTTCCGGGGCTGGCCCCTCGTGATCGGTGTGACGTTCGCCGCAACCCTCGGCATCGCGGGGGCCGGCGCGGTCTACGGAGCCCTCGCCGCCCGCCTGCGGAGCGGCACCACGCTGCTCCCGCTGCTCCTGCTGCCGCTGCTCGCACCGGTGCTGATCTCGGCCACCCGCGGCTTCGAGGTCGGTTTCGGGCGCGAAGCTGGTCCCGGCTGGCCGTGGATCGCGCTGCTGGGCATCTTCGCGGTGTCGTACCTGACGCTCGGTGCCGCGCTCTTCCGGCCCCTCCTGGAGGACACATGACCGTCGACAACCCACCGAGCGCGGCCCGGCCGGCCCCCGGCCGCCGCAGGACCGCCGGTCCGGTGCCGGAGCACACGGGTTCCCGGACCACGCGCCTGCTCGGCATCGCCTCCCTCGTGGGCCTCGTGGCGCTCGCGGTGTTCGGCCTCTGGCTCAGCCCGCCGGACGCCCAGCTCGGCGAGACCATCCGCATCCTCTACATGCACGTGCCGACGGTCTCGGCCGCCTACCTCGCCTTCGTCATCACGGCGGTGGCCTCGGTGGCCTACCTCTGGAAGCGCACCGAGTTCTGGGACCTGCTCGCGGCATCCTCCGCGGAGATCGGCGTGCTGTTCTTCGGGCTCACGATCTTCAACGGGATGCTCTGGGGGAAGATCACCTGGGGCGTCTTCTGGCGGTGGGAGCCCCGGCTCACCACCACCGCGGTGCTGCTGCTGACCTACCTGGGCTACCTGGCGGTCCGCCAGATCCCGACCGACCGTCGCACGCGGGGCACCGTCAGCGCCGTGATCGGGATCATGGCGGTGATCAACATCCCGATCACCCACAAGGCTGTGGACTGGTGGCGGGGCCTGCACCAGGAGAAGACGATCTTCGGCACGGTCGACCCCGACATGCGCGGCCTCCAGCTGTTCACCGCCTACCTGGGGCTGACGGTGTTCATGCTCCTGTTCGCCTGGCTCCTCATCCACCGCTTCCGGGTGGCCTGGCTCGCCGAGCGGGTCGGCGACGCGGACCTCGACGTGGCCATCGCGGAGCGTCGGGCCGAGGGTGCGCAGGTCGGAGGGGGGACCTCGTCATGAGCGACACCTTCTACATCGCCGCGGCGTGGGCCGGGACGTTCGGGGCGGTCGCGCTCTACGCATGGTCACTCCTGCGCCGGGGCCGACGCCTCAGCCGCCAGGTGCCCGAGGGGGAACGACGGTGGATGTGAGCCCCGAGCACCTCGACGACCCCGAGTCGCCCGATGCCGAGCCGGCACTCGACGTCACGCCGGCCACCGGCCGCCACGCCGTCGAGCGCGCGGGTGGCGGGCGGAAGAAGGTGTGGGTCGGCGTGCTCGGCCTGGGCCTCATCGTGGTGGCCCTGGCCGCGGTGCTGTTCAACGGCCTGTCCGACGCCTCCACGTTCTTCTACAACGTCGACGAGGCCGTGGCGAAGAAGCCCGAGCTCCAGGGCGATCGCTTCCGGATGCAGGGCAACGTGCTGCCCGGCTCGGTCACCCGCACCGCGGAGGGCGTGGACTTCACCATCTCCTACAAGGGCGTGAAGGTCCCGGTGCGGCACACGGGCGACCCGCCGGAGTTGTTCGGCCCCGAGATCCCGGTGGTGCTCGAGGGCACCTTCGAGGGCGACACGTTCCGCAGCGACCAGATCCTCATCCGGCACGACAACACCTACGACGAGCAGAACCCGGACCGGATCAAGGATGCCGAGAAGGACGCCCAGCAGGCCGGGGCGGCCGGGTGACGGTCCAGCAGTGACGACGGTCGAGCAATGAACCGAGCCCTCGGTCTGGCGGGCGTCATCCTGGGCTTCGGCGGTGCGCTGATCGGCATCGTCGTGCTCGCGGTGGGCCTGCGCAAGCAGCGCGGCGCGCTGTTGCGGCTGTCGCGCCCGTACGCGGTGGTGGTGTTCATCGGCGCGACCCTCGCGGTGCTCGCCATGGAGCGGGCGCTCATCACCCGCGACTACACGGTGCGCTACGTCCACGACCACGGGTCGTCGGCCACCCCGCCGCTGTTCAACGTGGCCACGCTCTGGTCGGCGCTGGAGGGGTCGATCCTCCTGTGGGCGCTCATCCTCGCCGGGTTCACCCTGGCCGTGGCGGTGAAGTTCCGCCGGCGCCTCGAGGACCCGCTGGTGGGTTGGGCGATGCTCACCATGTTCGTGATCTGCGTGTTCTTCTTCGGATTGCTGCTCACTGCCTCGAACCCGTTCCGCGGCATCGTGCCGCCGCCCGGCTACGACGGGCCCGGGCCGAACCCGTTGCTGCAGAACCACATCCTGATGGCGTTCCACCCGCCGATGCTCTACCTGGGCTACGTGGGCTTCAGCGTGCCCTTCGCGTTCGCGGTGGCCGCGCTGATGACCGGCCGCGTGGGCGAGGGATGGCTGGTGGAGACCCGTCGCTGGACGCTCTTCGCCTGGGGGTTCCTCACCGCGGGCATCGTCCTCGGCGCGTGGTGGAGCTACGAGGTGCTCGGCTGGGGCGGCTACTGGAAGTGGGACCCGGTGGAGAACGCCTCGTTCCTGCCGTGGCTCACCGGCACCGCCTACCTGCACTCGGTGATGGTCCAGGAGCGCCGCGGCATGCTCCGGGTGTGGAACCTGTCGCTGCTGTGCGCCACGTTCGCCCTCACGATCCTCGGCACGTTCCTCACCCGGTCCGGCGTGGTCGAGTCGGTGCACGCGTTCTCGAGCGGCTCGGTCGGGCCCATCCTGCTCGGCTTCTTCGCGTTCGTGGTGGCCGTCTCGGTATTCCTCATCGGGTGGCGGGGCGACCGGCTGCGCTCGCCGGGCCGGATCGACTCGCCGATCTCACGTGAGGGCGCGTTCCTCGCCAACAACGTGGTGTTCGCCGCGTTCGCGTTCGTGGTGCTCCTCGGCACCGTGTTCCCGCTCATCGTGGAGGCGGTCAACGGCGAGCGCCTCTCGGTGGGCGTGCCGTACTTCAGCCGCATGACGATGCCGATCGGCTTCGCCATCCTCACCCTGATGGCCGTGGCCCCGGTGCTCCCGTGGCGCAAGGCCACCGGTGAGCTGCTCCGGGAGCGGCTGTGGTGGCCGGCGTGGACCGGCGTCGCCACCGTGGTGTTCGCGGTGGCGGTGGGCGCCACCGGTCCGTTCACGGTCCTGGCGTTCGGGATGGGCGGGTTCGCGGCGGGGTCCGCGCTGCGCCAGCTGTTCCTCGCCACGCGCCGCCAGGGGGTGCGCGGCCTCGTCGGCCGGGCCAACGGCGGGATGGTGGTCCACCTCGGCACGATCATCCTCGCCGTGGCGTTCGCGGCCTCGTCCAGCTACATCCGCCAGGCCGAGTTCACCCTGGAGCGCAACCAGACCGCCCGCATCGACGGCCACACCGTGCAGTACCTCGGCGCCCGCACGGTCGAGCGCGAGAACCGGGTGGAGCTGATCGCCCGCATCCGGGTCGACGGCGACCGGGTGTTCGAGCCCCGCCTCAACAAGTACCGCCTCAACGGCATGACCATCGGGACCCCGTCGGTCCGCGTCGGTCCCAGCGAGGACGTGTACCTCGCGATGACCAAGTCGCCGAGCGGCGGCAACGGCGCGGTCGGCATCCGGGTGATCGTGCAGCCGCTCGTGAGCTGGCTGTGGGTCGGCGGGATCGTGATGCTGGTGGGCACCGCGCTGTCGCTGTTCCCCGGCCGCCGGCGCGACCCGCTCGCGCCGGTGTCGGAGCCGTTGCCCGAGCGGGCGGCCGGTCCGCCGCCGGGTGACGACGACGAGATCCCGTCCCCGGTGGCCGGCTCGTGAAGCACCGGTCCGCGATCATCGCCGGCATCGTCGCGGTGGCGCTCGCCGCGCTCATCGCGCTGTTCGCCACCTCGTCGCCCGGTGGCGGCGACGGGGCCGGCGCCGGTTCGGCGAGTGCCGTGGTCGGCAAGCTCGCCCCGAAGCTCTCGGCCACCACGCTCGACGGCAAGGACTTCGACCTCGACAAGCTGCGTGGCAAGTGGGTGCTGGTGAACTTCTTCGCCACGTGGTGCCCGCCCTGCGTGGCCGAGCACCCCGAGCTCGTGAAGTTCTCGCAGGAGGCCGCGGGTCGGGCCGAGGTGGTGAGCGTCCCCTTCGACGACACCCCCGACAAGATCAAGGAGTTCTTCGCCGAGAACGGCGGGTCGTGGTCGGTGCTGGGCGGCGACACCGGTGACGCCGCCATCGACTTCGGCGTGGTGAAGCTCCCCGAGTCGTTCCTGGTGGACCCGCAGGGCAAGGTCGTCGCCAAGATCGCGGGCGGCGTCACCGCGGCCGACCTCGAACGCCGCATCGGTGCGGCGACGGGCGGGGGCACGTGACCGCCCGCCACCCGCGCCGCCAGCAGTGGTGGTGGTGGGCCCTCATGCTCGTGGTGGTGCTCGGCGCCGCCGCGCTCTCGATCGACACCACGCCGCGCACCGGCGCCTCCGACGAGCGGCTCTTCGCGATCTCGGCCCGCCTGAAGTGCCTGCAGTGCGTGGGCGAGTCGGTCGGCGCGTCGCAGGCCCCGTTGGCGGTGCAGTTCCGCGAGGAGATCCGCCAGCAGATGCGCTCCGGGCGCACCGATGACGAGATCCTGAACTTCTTCGTGGACCGCTACGGGCAGGAGGTGCTGCTCACACCGCCCGCCACCGGCGTGGCCGGCCTGGTGTGGGTGATCCCCGTCGTGGCCGTGGCCGGCGCGGTGCTGCTGCTCTACTTCGTGTTCCGCCGCTGGCGCGACGAGCAGGGCGGTGACCGGGCGACGGATGCCGACACCGAGCTGGTGGCCGAGGCGCTGTCACGGCGCCGCGAGGGCCCCGCCGACCGTCCCGCGCGATGAGCGGGACCACCCGCGTCGTCCGGCTGGACCCCGACCGGCTCGCGGCGCTCGAGGAGGAGCGCGACCACCTGCTCGCGTCGCTCGAGGACCTCGAGCGTGAGTACGCCGCGGGTGACCTCGACGACGCCGACTACGACACGCTCAAGGACGACTACACCGCGCGGGCCGCGGAGGTGCTCCGTGCCATCGGGGAGCAGCGCGACCTGGCCGAGCGGGCCCGGCCGCCGCGCCGCCGGGGCCGCACGATGGCCATCACCGCCGTGGTCCTGCTCCTCGCGGTCGGCGCCGGCGTGCTGGTGGCGCGCTCGGCGGGCCAGCGCGGCGGCGGGACCCTCACCGGCAACGGCGGCACGTTGCGGGAGGAGCTGGCCAACTGCCAGCCGCTCGCCTTCCAGGAGCCGGCCAAGGGTGCGGCCTGCTACCAGAAGATCCTCGACCGCTCGCCCGACAACGTGGAGGCGCTCACCTACCAGGGCTGGGCGTGGATCCGCGCGGGTGAGGTGGCGAAGGGCGGCCGGAACCTGGAGCGGGTGGTGCAGCTGCAGCCCGACTACCCCGACGCCCGCGTGTTCCGCGCCGTGGTGGCCGAACGAGCGGCCGAGGCGGCCGCTGCGCGGGGTGACGCCGCCGGGGCCCGCGCCGCGTTCGAGGAGGCCGCGGCGGAGATCGACCGGTTCTTCCGGAACGACCCGCCCGAGGTCGCCCAGCAGGTGCTCGCCCAGGAGCTGCTCGAGTTCAAGATCTACCTGGGGCTCACCTCGGCGCCGGTCGGTCGGTGCTGGGCCAGCACGCTCGGGTCGCGGGGCGAGGACCTCGCCCTCGACCAGGCGCTCTACGACCAGCTCGGGACCTGCCTCGACGGCGTGGTCGCGGCCGCGCCCGACGACACGAGCGCCCTGGTCGCCCGCGGGGTGGCGCACCTCGGTCCCGACCGGCCCGACCCGGACGCCGCGCTCGCGCTGGCCGAGCGGGCCCTGGCGGTGGATCCGCAGGACGCGGATGCCCTGCTGCTGCGGGCCTCGGTGGAGGCGGCCACCGGCCGGCTCGACGAGGCCGAGCGCGACCTGGCCGCGCTCGAGGGCCGGCCGCGGGCCACCGCGTCGTTCCTCCTCGGGTCCGTGACCCAGCTGCGCGAGGTCGTGCAGCGGGCCCGGACCGCGGCCACCGCACCGAGCACCGCCGTACCCGGCAGCAGCGCACCCACCACCACGCCGCCGACCGGGAACGTGTCGGTGTCGACCGTCCCCGGAGCGCCCGCCATCCCCAACGCGGGCGGTGGCTGACACCCTGCCCCGGTGCCTGCCGGGGGCGGCGTTAGCCTCCCGGCCATGAAGATCCTCCTGGTCGGTGCCGGCGGGGTGGGCGACGCGTTCTGCGCGATCGCCTCCCGACGAGAGTTCGTCGAGTCCATCACGGTGGCCGACATCGACCCGGCCCGCGCCGCCCGCGTGGCGGCCCGTGACGACCGCTTCAACGCCACCACGGTGGACGCGTCCGATCCCGCCGCGGTGGCCGCGGCCGCCACCGCAGCGGGGGCCGACCTGGTGATGAACGCCGCGGACCCCCGCTTCGTGATGGGCATCTTCGACGGCGCCTTCGCCGCGGGCGCGCACTACATGGACATGGCGATGTCGATCTCCACGCCCCACCCGGAACGGCCGCACGAGGAGTGCGGGGTGAAGCTCGGCGACCTGCAGTTCGAGAAGTCCGGCGAGTGGGAGGCGAAGGGGCTGCTGGCCCTCGGCGGGATGGGCGTGGAGCCCGGCATCGCGGACGTGTTCGCCCGCTACGCGGCCGACGAGCTCTTCTCCTCGATCACCGAGGTGGGCATCCGCGACGGCGCCGACATGACGGTCCGGGGCTACGACTTCGCCCCGACCTTCTCGATCTGGACGGTGATCGAGGAGTGCCTGAACCCCCCGGTGATCTGGGAGAAGGACCGCGGCTGGTTCACCACGCCACCGTTCTCCGAGCCGGAGGTGTTCCGGTTCCCCGGCGGCATCGGCGACGTCGAGTGCGTCAACGTCGAGCACGAGGAGGTGCTCCTCGTGCCGCGCTGGATCGACTGCGAGCGCGTCACGTTCAAGTACGGCCTCGGCGACGAGTTCATCAACGTGCTGGAGGTCCTCCACCAGCTCGGCCTGGACTCGACCGATCCGGTGTCGGTGCGGGGCGCGAAGGTGTCGCCCCGCGACGTGGTGGCGGCGTGTCTGCCCGACCCGGCGGGTCTGGGTGATCGCATCGAGGGCCGCACGTGTGCCGGCACCTGGGTCACCGGGACCGGCAAGGACGCGGCCGGAGCGCCCACGGGGCCCCGCGAGGTGTACCTCCACCACGTGGTGGACAACGCCGAGACGATGGGTCGTGACGGCGCCCAGGCCGTCGTGTGGCAGACCGCGGTGGGCCCGGTGGTGGCCTGCGAGCTGATCGATGCCGGCGTGTGGAGCGGTGCAGGGGTGCTCGGTCCCGAGGCCCTGCCGCCGATCCCGTTCCTCGACCTCCTCGGTGGCGAGTACGACTCGCCGTGGGGGCTGGAGGAGCGCACGCCGGGCGCCTGAGGCTCAGCCGATGGTCGACGTGTAGATGTAGTGGCCGGCGTCGCCGTCGAAGTCGAACGTGGCGCTCGAGGGCAGCAGCGACCCGACCTTCACCTTCACCGAGGAGGCGAGGCCCGGCAGCGGGATGAACCCGTTGGCGAGGCCCGGGTTGAAGAGGCTCGCGAGGCCGAAGCCGGCGTCGAGGATCCCGGCGAAGGCCCCGGAGGTGGGCAGCAGCAGCTGCACGCCCACGCCCACGATGGCGTCGGGGTTGCCGAGGCCCTCGATGATCGAGGCGATCAGGCTGCCTGCGGCGGCCAGGAAGTTGTTGAGGTTGCCCACCACCAGGTTGACGAGCTGCTCCTGCGTGGGGGGCACGGCGCTGCCGGCGATCAGCAGGTCGAGGGCGTCCTTGAGCACCGGCACGAGCGCGCTGTTCAGCGCGTCGGTCACGGCGCACGACGTGATGAACGGCAGCACGTTGCGGTTCATCGCGAAGCTCAGCGTGCCGAAGATCTCGAGCGGCGCGGTGCCCAGGAGGACGTCGCCGATGTCGAGGTTCTGCACGGCCGGGAAGTTCACATCGGCGCTGCCGGGCGGCACCACGTAGGTGGTGCCCGCGGGGGCGGCGTCGGGGGCGGGCAGGTTGCCCGAGCTGCACTGCGAGGCGATCTGGGCCGAGGAGGACCCGGCGACGCCCAGCTTGGAGCGGAAGCCCACCTGGATCACGTAGGGCCGGTCGCCCGCGGTGGTGAAGCTGTTCTGGCGGACCACCTGGATGGAGCTCGGCTTGACCTTCCAGTTCGCCGCCGCCGGGCCGCCCGGGGTGCAGGCGCCGGCGAGCAGCGCGACCGCGCCCACCAGGACACCGACCACCGTGACCTTCCGGAGTCGTGACGAGCGCGCCGTGCTCACGGTTGCGTTCCGCATCGCAGATCCCCCTCACAGGAACGCCGGACCGCCCGGACCGGCTCCGCCACCGTACCGCAGGCCCGGTGGTGGTGCCGAACGTCACGGGCCGCCAGACTCTCGCCATGGCCGACTCCGCCTCGAACGACACCGTGCGCATCGGCGGCGGGCAGGGCTACTACGGCGACGGGTACGCCGGGGTCGCGCCGCTGCTCGAGGCCGGCGTGGACTACCTGGTGTGCGAGGCGCTCGCCGAGCTCACGCTGGCCATCCTCCAGAAGGACCGCCAGCGCGACGAGTCGCTCGGCTACACCCGGGACCTCCCGCTGTACGTCGGGGCCGCGTTGCCGTACCTGGCCGACGGCCGCACCCGCTTCATCACGAACGCGGGTGGCATCAACCCGATCGCAGCCGGCAGGGCGGTCGTGGACGGTCTGCGGGCCCAGGGGGTGCGCGGTCTCAAGGTGGCCACCGTGGTGGGCGACGACCTGCGGACCCACGCCGATCACCTCGACCTGCCCGACGACACCCTCTTCGCCTCGGTGTACCTGGGTGCTGCGCCGATCGTGGAGGCGTTGGCCGCCGGGGCCGACATCGTGATCACCGGCCGGGTGGCCGATGCCTCGTTGTTCCTGGCCCCGCTGATCCACGAGTTCGGCTGGGGCCCCGACGACTGGGATCGGCGCTCCGCCGGCGTGACCGTGGGACACCTCCTCGAGTGCTCCGGCCAGGTGTGCGGGGGGAACTACTCCGGCGAGTGGTGGACCCACGGCGACTTCACCGAGCCGGGCTTCCCGATCGCCGAGTGCCGGGCCGACGGCACCGCGGTGATCACCAAGCCCGAGGGCACCGGGGGGGTCGTCAGCTTCGACACCGTGCGCGAGCAGCTCATGTACGAGGTGCACGACCCGGCCGCCTACCTGAACCCCGACGTGACGGCGGACTTCACCTCGGTGCACCTCACCGAGGTGGGACCCGACCGCGTGCTGGTGTCGGGGGTGACCGGTCGGGAGGCCCCGGCGACCTACAAGGGGCTGGTCTGCACCCCGGCCGGGTTCTCCGGCGAGGTGCGGCTCGCCTACGGCTGGCCCGATGCCGAGGCGAAGGCCCGCGCCGGCATGCGGTTCCTCCGTCACCGAGCGGACCAGCTCGGCCTGGCGGTGCAGGAGTGGCACGAGGAGTACTTCGGCGTGAACGCCCTCGGGGGCCCCACGGTGGACCTCGCCGCGGCCGAGGCGGCCGGGTGGGAGCCGAACGAGGTGCTGGCCCGTCTGGTGTGGCGCTGCGACGAGCGGGCCGAGGCGGCCCGCCTCGGTCGCGAGGCCGGGCTGCTCGGCCTGGCCGGCCCGCCGATGGTCACCCCGTTCGGCCGCGCCCGCGACACCGGGCCCACCCAGCTGCTGTCGCTCGAGGCGATCGCCGTCGACCGGGAGATGGTCGACGCCGGGGTGCGCGTGTCGGTCGAGGAGGTCTGATCAGACCTTGACCGGCGTGTAGAGCCCGGTCTGGAACCGCTCGCCGTCCCAGTGCCGCAGGACCCACGCCGATCCCTTCGAGCAGCCGCTCTTGCCGGGCACCTGCATGCCCCGCAGCTGCAGGCGGCGGACCAGGTCCGGGATCACGTCACCGTGGCTGCAGAGCACGGCGTGGCGCTCGGCATGGCGGGCGAGCACCTTCCACGCCACGTCCACCGGGGTGCCCTCGCCCAGCCGCTGCTCGGTGACCACGTCGAGTTCGAGCTGCTTCGCCAACGGCTCGACGGTCTGGGTGCACCGCCGGTAGGGGCTGGAGACCACGAGGTCGACCTGCTCGAGCCGGAGCCAGTCGGCGAGCTTCTCCGCCTGGAGGTGGCCCGTGGGGTCCAGGCCACGGTCGTGGTCCGCCGGATCGTCGTCGTCACGGACACCCGCCGAGGCGTGCCGCACCAGGTACAGCGTCATGTGTCGAGAATCGTACCGGAGCACCCTGCGGATGCCCTACCCGTCGGTAGCATCACCGCCGTGGCCACCGTCGAGCTCCGTGATCTGTGCGGCGTGCGTTCCGGCGACAAGGGCGACCGGTCCGACCTCACGCTCTTCGCGGACGACGAGGCGACCTACCGGGCGGTGCTCGACGTGGTCACCACGGAGGCGGTCGCGGCGCACTTCGGTGATCTCGTGACGGGGCCCGTCGAACGGTTCGAGGTGCCCAACATCCTGGCGGTGAAGTTCGTCCTGCACGGTGCCCTCGGCGGCGGTGGCCCCCGGTCGCTGCGCAGCGACAACCTGGGCAAGACCCTGGGCGGCGCGCTGTTGCGCCTGCGGGTCGACGTCCCCGACGAGGTCGCGGCGGCCTCACCGCGCCGGGGTCGACGCGCACCGGTGGACCGCACGCCCATCACCTGAGCCGCCCGGGAGCCCGGGAGTAGTGTCCGCCCCGTGCGAACAGCCTCCGCCCCGTCCGGGGCCGGCCCTCGGGCCGTGAGAGCGGTCGTCGGCACTGCGGACCGCCGGCCCGCAGTCGATCGCACCCTGTTGCTGATTCTCGCCGCCGGGTTCGTGATCCGTGTGGTCTGGTGCATCGTTGCGGCCCGCACGCCCACCAACTTCGGTGACCCCTTCTCCTATGTGCAGCACGCCGACGAGATCGCCCGCGGCCAGGGGTATCACGTGTGGTTCAGCGATGTGCCGACGGCCTACTACCCCGTCGGATACCCGGGGCTGCTCGGCATCCTGCTGTGGCTCACGAGGCTGGTCCTTCCATCGGCCACCGCCATGCAGGTGGCCATCGGTGCGAACCTGGCAGCAGGGACCGCGACGATCGGTCTCGTCCACGACCTGACGGTCCGCGTCGTCTCGCGGCGGGCCGCTCGGCTCGCTGCCGCGGCGGTGGCCCTCTTCCCCAGCCTCGTGCTGTACAGCGCGACCGCCTACCTCGAGACCGTGTTCACCTTCCTGGTGGTCCTCGTGGCGTGGCTGCTCGTGGGACCGTGGCCAGCGGTTCCCCGCCCCACGGGCCGACGACTCGTGCTGCTCGGAGTCACCCTCGGTGCGGCGGGGCTCGTCCGACCCATCGCCCTCGCGGCGCTCCCGATGCTCCTGGTCGTGTGGTGGGCCGTCGGGGCCGGTGGTCGACGTGCGCTCCTGTGGACGGTCGCGACCACCGGCGTGGTCGTCGTCGTGATCCTCCCGTGGACGTTGCGGAGTTCGCTGGCGCTCGGAGGTGTCGTCGCCATCTCCACCAACACCGGGGACAACCTCTGCATCGGTCACTCGCCCCAGTCCGACGGGCAGTACAAGGATCTCGACGCGTGGTGCTGGGACGGGTTCGAGACCGTCCCCCGAGATCGACTGGAGGTCACGCGCGACGCGGCCAACCGACGTGCGGCGATCGAGTTCGCCCTGTCGCATCCGGGTCGCGAGGCACAGCTCCTCGTTCGCAAGGCCTGGTTCCTGGTCCGTCATGACCACGAGGGCGTGTACGCGGTGGAGTCGTACGGGGCCGACCCCTTCCTCGCCCCACCCCTCCGAACGGCGTTGAAGGTATGGGCCGACTCCTGGTACGCGGTGGTGGTGATCTGCGCCGCCGCCGGGGCGGTGATCGCCGTCCGGCGCCGCGACCGGGCCCTCGTCACCCTCCTGGCCTGGGCGGTCACGTTGCTCGCGGTGCCCCTGGTGTTCTTCGGGGGGAGCCGGTTCCACCTTCCCGCCCTGCCGTTCGCGGCCGTGTTCGCGGCCGTGGCGGTCGACGCCGCCCTGACGCGGCGTGGCGGACGTGGTCCGGATCCCGCTCTCACCTGACCTCAGGGCAGGACCGGGGTGCCCGTGTTGCGGTCGTTGCCGCCGAACCGGGTCCAGTTCCCGATCGCCCCGGCCGGCGTGGGGGTGCGCCACACCAGCAGGTGACCGTCGCGACGCACCACGGCGAGTTCGGCCCGTCCGTCACCGTCCCAGTCACCGAACCCGGGCGTGCCGACCACCCAGCCGCCGGTCAGCTTCGGCCAGCCCGAGGGCACCGACCCGTCACCGGACACGGCATCGAGCATCTGCACGCCGTTGCCGGCGACCGCCTCGTTGCGGCCGTCGCCGTCCACGTCCGCGATCGCTGGTGTGACGAAGAACGCGAGGTCCGCGGTCACCCGGGGGAATCCGGGCCGGACGCCGCCGTCCTCGCCGGACCATGCCGTGAGCTGCGGATCGCCGGCCTGGTCGTTCGACAGCAGCGTGTCGAGCGCCCGGCCGAGGCCGGTGGTCGGGGCCGCCACGTCGAGGCCGGTGCGCGAGCCGAGTCGCCCGAGCGCGGTGCCACCGAACGCGGTGGTGAGCAGTCCCGTGTCGGTGGAGTTGGTGCCCTGGCCCACGGCCCCCAGCCAGTTGAGCCCGATCGGCAGGCCGAGCTCGCGGAGGAACGGGCTTCGGCCGTCGGCACCGAACACCATCACCTGGCCGCTGACCGAGTTGGCCACCACCTCGGGCCGGCCGTCGCCGGTGATGTCGCCGATGGAGGCCTGCACGGCCACGCCGTCGCCGATGGCGGGGAGCACCCCGGTGAGCAGCATGGGCAGCTTCACCGGCCAGCCCGGTAGGTAGGCGCGCCCGCCCTTCGCCGCAGTGCCGTCGGGGGAGATCGCGAACAGGCGCGTGTTGCCGGAGGTCCCGGGCAGCCCGATGCCCGGGAAGATGCCGACCGGTTCGTCGTACTGCTCCTGGGAGCCCACGACGATCTCGGGTCGGCCGTCGCCGTCGAGGTCGCCGAGGGCGGGTGTGGCGACCAGGCCGTCGGACTGCTTGACGTCCTTCGCGTCGGCGAACGTGACCGTGTCGCTCGTCGGGTCCACCGCCGTCACCTTCGCCGGGTCCACCACCAGCACCGGGAAGCCGGTGACGGGCGTGCCGTCGCCGTGCCAGGCGTACACGTGGCGGTCCATCGAGGCCGCCACGATCTCCGGCCGGCCGTCGCCGTCGAGGTCGCCGATCGCCGCGCCACCGAGGAACCCGGGCTTGAGCCGGTTGTGCACGTTCGTGTCCTGCTGGCGGCTGTAGGCCGGGTTGCTCGACATGGTCGCCCTCGTCCGGCCGTCCCGGCCGAACACGTGGACCTGCCCGTCGAGGTCGGTGATCACCACCTCGAGCGTGCCGTCACCGTCGAGGTCCGCCACGGCGGGCGCCCCGATGCCGATCGCCCGGCCCGGTCCGGAGATGCCGTCGGCGCGGGCCGCGCGCGACCCGGCGTGCCACCAGGGGGCGGGGCCGGTCGAGGCGGGCCAGCCCGGGAGCTCGGAGCCGTCGGGGCGGAACGCGTGGACCGCGCCCTCGTCGGTCGCGAGCAGCAGCTCCTGCGCCCGGTCGCCGTCGAGGTCCGCGAACACCGGGCTCGACGCGCCGGCGCCCGGCGTGGCCGGCGCGGCGAGACGGTCGGGGTCGTCGTGCACCTGCACGTGGCGGTGCATCGTGCCCACCCGGCCCTCGGCGTCGGTCACCACCACGCGGATCCGGACGGTGAAGCGGTCGGGGTCGGGCCGGCCGTCTGCCGTGGCGGGCGGGCCGCTGCCTCCGCCCGGGAGTGCTGCTGCCACCTGGGCCAGGTCCACCGTGGCGAGGGTGCCCGTCGTCGGTTCCGTGAGCCCGTTCCGCTGTGTGGCCACGTGCCAGACGTCCGCGCCGGGGTGCGCCGGGGCCTGCAGGCCGGTGGCCCACTCCACCCGGTAGGAGTACGACGACGAGCGGACCGCTGCCGCGCGCCCCACCACGGGCAGCGTGCCGGCGGTGGGGAGGGTGGCGAAGAGGTCCGGCGAGGTGAGGTCCGCCTCCGGCGGGATGTTCCCGGCGGCGACCGCTCGCACCGCCTCGTAGGCGTTCACACGGCCGTAGCCGTGGGTGGCGTCCCAGCCCCGCACCGACGGGAAGCGCTGCTGGCCCAGGTCGTCGAGCACCTCGTTGGCCACGTCGGTCGCCGTCGGGGTGGCGACGTCGATGTCATCCGCCGTGGCGCGCAGCACCTGGGCGACCTCGTCGGCCGACAGGACGTTGTCGGCCGGTCCGTCGATCCCGGCGTCGGCGAGGTCGGGGTGGCGGGCCAGACCGGCGTCGCGGGCGGCGGCCTCGACCAGGCCGACCATGCCGGACGCGTTGCCCGTGGCCTCCGACGAGCACCCGCCCGACGGCACCGACAACCAGGCGTAGCCGCCGGTGTTCGTGCAGCCGTTGAGCGCCAGCGCGTCGCGACGGCCGATGGCCCGGCTGCCCAGGTCGCCGAGGAAGCCGGCGCCCTCGGTCACCGAGTTCACCGGGATGGTGTGCTCGAGCGCGGCGGGGAGGTTGGGGTGCTGGGACTGCTCGTCGGCCATCGACGCGACCACGGGCACGCCCCGCCGGTGGGCGGCGTCGATGGCGGCCTGGGCCTGGGACGGGTTGGAGATCGCGCCGAGGGCCTCCTGCACCACGTCGGCGCCGGAGTCGAGTGCGAACAGGACCCCGGTCGCGAACCGGCCGCCCTCCGCGATGAACGAGTCGCCGACGCGCACCGGGAGGTGTCGGCACGCCGGGCAGGTGCCGGCGTCGCCCGTGCCGTTGTGCGCTGCGGTCGAGTCGCGGGCCTCGCCGGTGCCGTGGCCGTAGTCCACGTCGTCGAGCGCGTCGTTGTCGTCGTGGAGGAAGTCCCAGCCGGAGATGTCGTCGACGTAGCCGTTGCCGTCCGCGTCGGCGCCGTCGTTGAACGCCGGGTTCAGGATCAGGTCCTCGGGGTCGAGGAGCCGGTTGCCGTTGCGGTCGGTCACCCGGACGTCGCCCGCGTAGTCGGCCACGCTGAATCGGCCGTCCGCGTTGCGGTCGTACGGGTCTGCGGCCGATGCGGTGCCGCCCAGCGGTACGGGGAGCTCGGCCCGGTTCAGGTACGCCTGGTCCGCGAGGTCGGTCATCGCCGCGCGGTCCTTCCACTTGATGCCGCTGTCGAGCACCGCGATGACCACGTCGGGCCGGCCGCGCGACACGTTCCAGGCGAGATCGACCGCGGCGCCGAGCTGGCCGCAGAGGCGGTGCGGCGAGCGGGCCGACCCGGGGTCGCGGGCGGAGGTGAAGCGGTAGTCGTCCGCGTTCCACTCGGGCGGCAGGAAGCCCGGGGCCAGGCCGTCGTAGCGCCACCGCTCGCAGTCGAGCGGTGCGGGCAGCAGCGGATCCCCGACCGGCGCACCGGCCGCGGCCGGCGCGGTCGTGGGGGGCGCGGTCGTGGGGGGCGCGCTCGCCGCGCCGGGGGTGCAGGCGCTCATCGCGAGCGCGACCGCCCCCGTGACCACGACCGCCCCCAGCGCCGCACCCGTTCGCCGTCGGGCGCGTGGGACCCGTCCGACCCAGTTCGACATGTTCCCCCTCGATCCCCCCGGCGTCGCCGCCGGTCCCGCCACCGGCCCCCGCCGCTGGCGAACGGCGTTCATGCTAGAGCGCGGGGGGCGGGTCGTGTCGAGGGTTCCGCGCCGGGTGGTCAGGCCCCGTCGAGGGCGAGTCCGTGCGAGCGGAGGAACGCCGCGGTCGACGCCGGGTCGGCGTGGCGGTGGGCACGGAGGCCGGCGGCGGCCGCACCCTCGACGTTCTCGGGGAGGTCGTCCACGAACAGCGCGGCCGCCGGGTCCACGCCGAGCCGGTCGCACACCAGGGTGAACACTGCCGGGTCCGGCTTGGCGATGCCGAGCTCCGCTGTGTTGAAGACCACGTCGAACTCGTCGAGCAGGTCGAGCACGTGGAGGTCGCGTCGCAGCCGGGTCGTGCCGTTGGAGAGCAGCGCCACGGTCACCTCGGCGCGCACCGCCCCGAGCACGCGGAGCATGTCGGTGTCGACACGGCCCACGTTGGCCTCCCACGCGTCGAGCGCACCGACCACGCCGTCACCGTGATCGGCGAGCACCCGGGCGCGGATCGCGTCCATCCACTCCCGGTAGGTGAGGCGCCCCGTCACCGCGGGGGGACCGAGTTCCTCGGAGAAGGCGACCGTGAGGATCGCCCGCGGCGGGAGGCCGAACGCCGCCTCCATCTCGTCGAGCTCCTCGTCGTTCCAGTGGCGGATCACGCCGTCGAGGTCGAACACGACCGCCGCCACCCCACGTTCGTCGTGTCCGGCCTCACCCACGGGGAGAGTCTGACCGGTCGCGTCGGTCCCGGCCGAACCGGATGCTTCCGCGGAAGCGTCGGCCCGGTTCCGCTGTCACAGGCCGTGGGTAGAACGGGTGCCAGGGACGGGGGAGGGGAACGAGGAAGGGAACGCTGATGGAGAACGGGCAGGCGCACCGCGAGGCGCGCGATCAGGCGTGCGGTGATGTGTCCGCGGACCAGCTCCCGGCGCTGGACGACGCGGCGTTGGAGGAGGAGCTGCGTCGTTGCGCGGCCGAGCTGTCGGCGGGCACGGCCCGGTTCCTCCGGTTGGTCGCCGAGCTCGACCGTCGCCGCGTATGGGAGCGGTGGGAATGCCGGTCCGCCGCGGACTGGTTGTCGTGGCAGTGCGGGGTGGGACCCACCGCGGCCCGTGAGCAGGTGCGGGTCGCCCGCCGGCTGGTCGACCTGCCGCTCGTGGCCGAGGAGCTGGCAGCGGGGCGGGTGTCGTACTCGAAGGTTCGGGCCATCACCCGGGTGTGCACCCCGGAACTCCAGACGGAGCTGTTGGAGCTGGCCCGGGCCGCCACCGCCGGTCAGATGGAGCGGATCTGTCGGGCCATGCGACAGGTCGACGACCGGTCGCGGGAGGTCGAGGCGGCCGATCGAGCGGCCGTGCACTGGCACCGGGACCACCGCACCGGGGAGCTGGTCGGGTCGTTCCGGCTCCCGGCCGAGGACGGCGAGGTGTTCCTGAACGCACTCGACGCCGCCCTCGAGGGCGCTCCCGAGGAGTCCGAGCAGGTCGTCGGGGCCGATGGCGAGGTCAGGTACCTGTCCCGTGAACCGGCCGATCGCCGGCGGGCCCGGGCGCTGGCCGCGGTGGCGGCGGGGTTCCTGGCGGGCGACGGGCCGGGTCGCGCGGAGATCGTGGTCCACGTCGACGCCGACGCCGTGATGGCAGCCGCCGAACCCTCACCCCCTGCGCCGCGGACGCCGTCCGGCAACCCGTTGCCCGGTTGGCGGGCCCCGGCCGGGAACCGACCGCCTGCGTGCACCGGCCGTGGGGTGCCGGTCCCACCCTCGGCGCTGGCCCGCCTGTTCGGTGACGCCGGAGTCCGCGTCGTCGCGGAGCTGGCCGACGGCAGCCGCCTCGACCTCGGCCGCCACGCCCGGACCGTCAGCCCGGCGCTCTTCCGGGCGCTGCTCGCCCGCGACCGGCACTGCCGCTTCCCGGGCTGCACGTCCACCGCGAACCTCCATGCGCACCACATCGTGTGGTGGGTCCACGGCGGTCCCACCGACCGCGGGAACCTGATCCTTCTGTGCCGCAAGCACCACCACGCCGTCCACGACCGCGGCTGGCGGTGCGAGGGATCGGCGCGGGCCGTTCGGTTCACCGACCCGCGGGGCCGGCCGGTTCCCGTGACGGCGCAGCGGGCAGGTGCTTCCGCGGAAGCGCTGACCCATGCCAACCGCCGCGACGGTCGACGCCCCGCGACCACCTGCGGCGGTCGCCCGGCCAGGGACCGCATCGACTGGGACTGCCTCTTCGCCGCTCTGGGCGACCGGTTCCCGCTGCCGCGGGAACCAGAGGTCGTTCAGCCGGCCACGGACTCGAGGAGGGGTCGGTAGGCGCCGAGCGGGACCACCTCGAGACCCACCACCTTCCCGGCGTCGTCCCAGCGGCGCAGCGCGGTTGCGTCCGCCGCCCCGTCGAGGGCCTCGAACGCCGCCACTCCGGCGGCGTCGAGCGGGCCGCCCTGGCGCACGAGGCTCGCCCGCGACCCCGCCGACAGCGTGTCGGTCAGTCCGGGCTCCACGGCGCACAGGTAGCGCTTCGCCTCCACGTGCAGTGCGATCGGGTCGGTCACCTCGGGGCCGAAGAGCTCCGACAGCCAGCGGGCGCCGACGTCCTCGTGGGCCAGGTCCTCGTCCGCCGGCCCCCGACCGCCGTCGCGCAGGTGCAGCAGGTGGCCCACGTCATGGAGGAGCGCCGCGGCCACCAGGGCGTCGGGCGCGCCGTCGCGCCGGGCGAGTGCCGCGCACTGCAGCGCGTGATCGAGTTGTGCGACCTGTTCGTCGTAGCGGTCCTGGCCGAACCGGTCGAACAGTTCGAGGACCTCGTCGACCGACGCCGCCGGGACCCGTTCAGCGGCCGTGCTCACCGGAGGTCCTCCGGGACCGCGACGCCCTCGAAGTCGTTGATGAGCGAGACCCTGACCTTGCCGTCGGCCCGGCCGCCTGACCGGAAGGCGGCGAGCTTCTCGACGTAGTACGCCTCCCGCAGGTCGCCCTCGGCGAGGGCGTTGTACGTGGGGTAGAGGGCCCGGCGGGGCCGGTCGCTGAGGTTCGGTCCGCTGCGGTGCGGGGTGCGGGAGTGGAACCACAGCGTCTGCCCTGCGCGTACCGGCACGGTCACCCAGTCCATCGTCGCCACGAGGTCCGGGGGGATCACGCCGTCGTCCATGGGCAGCACCTCGGCGTGCGCGCCCGACACCACCTCGAGGCACCCGTTCTCGGGGGTGGCGTCGTCGACCGCCACCATGCAGCTCACGTGCGACTCGATGAAGGGGTACGCCGGCGCGTCCTGGTGCGGTGCGTAGCCCGCGCCGCCGGGGAGCTTGTAGTTGATCTTCTCCTTGTAGAGCACGGCCGGTTCGCCGAGCAGGTTCCCGGCGATGTCGACCATGGGACCCTCCCGGAGGAGGCGGCGCAGGCCCTCGTGGAACGGGGTGAAGTTCTCGGTGCGACACAACTCGGGGCCGTGGTCGGTGAGTTCCCGGTGGTGCAGCCAGTCCCCGCCGTCGAGGGGCCAGGCCGCCACCTCCTCCACCCAGGCCCGCACCTGCTCGGCGCCGTCGGGACCGAGCGTGTCGGTCAGGACCCAGCCGTGCGTGGCGAAGTGCTCCGCGGACTCGGTGTCGGTGCCGGCAAGGACGGTGGTTCGCTCACCCATGCCGCCATTGTCGCTCAGTCGCGCCCGGCGTCGGGCCGCAACGCGCGCAGCTCGGCGAGCACCCGGGGGAGCACCTCGAGGAGCCGGTCGACGTCCTCGTCGGTGCTGCTCCAGCCGACCGAGACCCGCAGCGAGCGCTGGGCGTCGACCCCCATGGCCTCGAGCACGGGCGACGGCTCGAGGGCCTCCGACGAACACGACGAGCCGGAGTGGGCGGCGATGCCCGCGGCGTCGAGGCCGAGGAGGACCGGCTGCGGCTCGACACCCTCCGTGCCGAGGCACACGAGGTGGGGGAGCGAGCCGTCGGCCGGCGCACCGAGGACCTCCACCCCGTCGGCGGTCGCCGCCCAGGCCCGGACGCGGTCGGTCAGCCGGCGGGCCTGGTCGATCTCGTCGGGGAGGGAGCCGGCCAGCTCCCCGGCCGCCGCGCCCAGGCCCACCACGCCGAGCAGGTTCTCGAGGCCGGCCCGGCGGGCGCGCTCCTGGTCGCCGCCGACGAGGAGCGGCTCGAACCGCGACCCTCGGCGCACGAGGAGGGCGCCGGTGCCGGTGGGCGCGCCGAACTTGTGGCCCGAGACCGAGAACAGGTCCGCGCCGAGGTCGCCGAAGTGCACCACCTCGTGGCCCACCGCCTGCGCCGCGTCCACGTGTACCGGCACCCGGCGTTCCCGGCAGCCGGCCACGACCTCGTGCACCGGTTGCCGCGTGGCCACCTCGTGGTTGCCCCACTGCACATGTACCAGCGCGGTGTCGTCACGGACCGCGTCGAGGAGCTCCCCGGCGTCCACGCGGCCGGTGCGGTCCACCCCCACCACCGTGCAGGAGGGGAAGCGCTCCGCCCACTGGCGCACCGCGGAGTGCTCGACCGCGGCGAGCACCACGTGGCCCCGGTCGGGGTCGCGGCGCAGCGCGCCCCAGGACGCCGCAGCGATCGCCTCGGTGGCGCCGGAGGTGAACACGACCTCCCGCGGCCGTGCACCCAGGAGGGCGGCCACCTGCTCCCGGGCCTCCTCGACCGCCACCCGCGACACCATGCCGTCGTGGTGGATGCGGCCCGGGTCGCCGTGGAGGGTGCCCGCCTCCTCCTCGTCGAGCCAGGCCCGCAACGCCCGCCGGGCCGACGGCCGCAGCGGCGAGGTGCTCGCGTGGTCCAGGTCGACCCGGGGCGACACGGCGGCCGGGCGCTCAGTCGTCGACGGCGGTGACGCAGTGCTCGTCGCCGCCGGGGACCGACGACGTGAGGTCCACGCTGGTCTCGCCGTACAGGGTGCCGAGCATCCCCTTGACCATCCCGCGGTCGACGGCGCAGATGACCGGGTGCTCCACCGCCGCCTCGCCGAAGGGGCAGTGCTCGGTGACGATCCGCAGCTTGTTGCCCTCCTTCTCCGCATGGGCGGCGAAGCCGTGCGCGGAGAGGGCGTCGGCGACGGTGTGGAGCGCGGCGCGGAACGAGCGCGTGGGCTGCCCGCCGAGGGCGCCCGCCATCGAGCGGCCGTACTCCTCGCCCACCTCCTCGGCGAGCGCGGTGGCCCGCTCGGGGCCCAGCTCGGCGAGCGCCCGGCCGAGCAGCTCGACGAGCACGTCGTCGTGGCGGACCGGCACGTCGAGGGTGACCTCGTCGGCCGCGGCC
>JBMOJH010000020.1:0-38717 GCA_049316905.1 Microthrixaceae bacterium
TTCACCGAGGTGGAGACCCCGGTGCTCTCGGCCTCCGCGGGTGGCGCCGTCGCCCGGCCGTTCGTCACCCACCACAACGCGCTCGGGGTGGACCTGCACCTGCGCGTCGCCCCGGAGCTGGCCCTGAAGCGCCTCGTGGTCGGCGGCATGGACCGGGTGTTCGAGCTGGGCCGGGTGTTCCGCAACGAGGGGATCGACACCACGCACAACCCCGAGTTCACGATCCTCGAGGCGTACCAGAGCCCCGGCGACGTGACCGACATGATGGACCTGGTCGAGGGCCTGGTGGTCGCCGCGGCCCGCGCCGCCAACGGCACCACCGAGGTGGACGTGGCGGGGACGACGGTCGACCTGGCCGAGCCGTGGCGCCGGGTGGCGATGGCCGAGCTGGTTCGGGAGGTGACCGGGGTGGAGCTGCGCTCCGACCTGGACCCGGACGAGGCCCGGGGGCTGCTGGCGGGCCTGGGCGTGGCCACCGAGCCGGGCTGGGGTGCGGGCCGGTGCCTCGCCGAGGCGTTCGAGCGCTTCGTCGAGCACACGCTGGCGCGGCCCACGATCGTGTTCGACCACCCCCGGGAGACCTCGCCGCTGGCGCGGGCGCGTCCCGACGACCCCACCACCACGGAGCGCTTCGAGGTCATCGTCGGCGGCCGCGAGCTGGCCAACGCCTACAGCGAGCTCAACGACCCCGACGAGCAGCGGCGCCGCATGGCCGCGGGCACGCCCGACGGGTCGCTCGCACCCGGCGACGAGGAGTTCGTGGAGGCGTTGGAGGCGGGCCTGTCGCCCACCGGCGGCCTGGGCGTGGGCGTCGACCGGCTGGTGATGCTGCTGACCGGTGCGTCCTCGATCCGCGACGTCGTGCTCTTTCCCGCCCTGCGGCCCCGGCGCGGCCGTGACCGCGACGCCCGGGCGCTCAGCCCGGTGGTGCCCACCACGCCACTCCCCACCTCCGTTCGGCCCGGCGCTCCGGTGGCCTTCGTGCGCCTCTCCGGCCTGGTCCGGGTGGTGGCCACGCTCACCACCGTGGTGGGCGTGCTGATCATGCTCACCGCCCTGCCGCGCCTGGGAGGCCGGTTCCTCCTCCTGGAGGAGCTGGTCACCCCGGTACCGAAGCTGGTGGGCGACGAGGCGCTGCCCGCCGCGGTGCTCGGCCTCGTGATGGTGCTCCTGGCCGGCCAGCTCCTCCGCGGCAAGCGGCGGGCGTGGACCTTCGCCCTGGTGCTGTTCGTGGCCTCCGCGGTGGTGAGCCTCATCCGTGGCGGCGAGGCCGTCGCCCTGGTCACGTCGCTGTCGATGGTGGCGATCCTGCTGGCGACCCGGAACGAGTTCACCGGCCTGCAGGACCCACCGTCGGTGCTGCAGGTCGCCCGTCTGGTCCCGCGGTACCTGCTGTTCGTCTACGGGTTCGGCCTCGTCGCGATCTGGACCCAGCGCAACCGGCTGGAGCCACCCTTCTCCTGGGGGCGGTCCGTGGAGGCCGTCACCCTCGGGCTGTTCGGCATCGACGGCCCGTACGTCTACCGGGGTCGGTTCGGCACCTGGTTCCCCATCGCGATGGTGGTGCTCGGCGCCATCGGCCTACTGCTCCTGCTCTGGCTGCTCCTGCGACCGGCCGTGCGCCCGCCGGACCGGCAGGGCCGGGCCCGGGCCGAGGAGCTGATGGAGCGTCACGGCTGGGACACACTCGCCCCGTTCACCCTGCGGCCCGACCGCAACCACTTCTTCTCCTCGGACGGCGAGGCGATGGTGGCCTACGGCTACCTCGGCGGGTACGCCCTGATGACCGGCGACCCCGTGGGGGCCACGGCCTCCGTGCCGCTCGTGGTGGACGAGTTCATGGAGTACTGCCGGCGCCACGGCTGGCAGCCGGCGGTGCTCGCGGCCCGGGAGATCGACGCGCCGTTCTGGGCCGAGCGCGGGTTCCGCAGCTTCTACCTCGGCGACGAGGCGGTGCTCGACTGCCGCACCTTCGACCTCGACGCGCCCGGCATGGGTCCGGTGCGCCAGTCGGTGCGACGGGTGGAGGGCGACCACACCTACGAGCTGCTCAGCGAGGCCGACGCCGGGCCCGCGCTCGCCGCGGAGCTCGATGAGATCAGCCGACGCTGGCGACGCGGAGAGGACGAGCGCGGCTACACCATGGCCATGAGCCAGGGGGTGGGTGGCACCGACCCGACCCGCCTCCTCGCCGTGGCCCGGCGGCAGGGCCCGGAGGGGCCGGGGCCCCCGGTGGCGTTCCTGCGCCTCATCCCCACCGGCGACCGGGAAGGGCCCTACGGGCCGGGCTACACGCTCGACCTGATGCGCCGCCTCCCCGACTCGGCGAACGGGATCGTGGAGTTCCTCATCGCCCGCACCGCCGCGGAGCTCGACGGGCGCGGCGTGCCCCGGCTGTCGCTGAACTTCGCGGTCATGAGCCGCCTGCTCGACGACGACGTGCCGCTCGGTCGGGGCGAACGGGTGCTGCGCCGGCTGGTCGAGGCGCTGAACCCCTACTACCAGATCCGTTCGCTTCGGGAGTTCAACGAGAAGTTCCACCCCGAGTGGCTCCCGAGGGTGCTCGTGTACGCAGAGCCCGCGGACCTGCCCAAGGTGGCGCTGCGGTACGCATGGTTGGAGGGGTTCGTGGACGTGCCGCTGCTGGGTCGCCTCCTCTCGGGTCCCGCGTCGAGCGAGGTGGCCTCGGTGGGGGACCGGCGGTGAGCGCGTCCCGGGTCCCCACCCGTGTCCGACGGGGCCGCCTCTCGGGTTGGTGGTGGGAGCTCACCTACAAGGTGGGGCCGAACCTGTGGGTGATCCCGCTCGGGATCGCGGCGATCGCCATGTGCCTGTTCGCGGTGACCCGCGCGATCGACGGCTCGCTGACCGGGGCGGGACTCGCGGGCCACCTGCCCGAGTGGATGGTGGCGCGCACGGGGGCGGACGCCGACGTGGTGCTCTCCGCGCTGCTCGCCGCGCTCGCCACCGCGCTGGCGCTGGTGTTCTCCACGAGCGTGCTCACGTTCTCGCTGGCCTCGAGCCAGCTCGGGCCGCGGTTGATCCGGCGGTTCATGCAGGACCCGGTGACCCAGATCACCCTGGGCGGCCTGCTGTCGGGCGTGCTGCTGTGCGCGCTCACGCTCGGCTCGGTGCGCGTGGGGACCGGCCCCCTCGCCGTGCCGCAGGCGTCCTACGCGTTGAGCGTGGTGGTGGCCCTCGGCTGCTTCGTCCTGCTCGTGGTCTACGTGCACCGCGTGGCCTCCACGATCCAGGCCCCCCGGGTGATCGCGTCGGTCGTGGTGGACCTCGAGCGGTCGCTCGCCGAGCGGGCGGCGGCGCGGGAGCGCCTCGGGGCGGGGCCGGCGCCCGAGGCGTGCGCCGCGTTGGTCGCCGAGGCCGAGCAGGGCGCGGAGCTGGGCGCGCCCACCTCCGGCTTCATCCAGGGTGTGGACGTCGTCCGTCTCGTCGACCTGGCCGAGCGTCACGACTGGCGCGTCGTGCTGCTCCACCGGCCCGGGCAGTTCGTGGTGGGCGACCTCCCGCTCGTCCGGGTGGTCCCGGCGTCCGCGGCGCCCGCCGTGGCGAAGGTCCTCACCGAGACCGTGGAGGTGGGTGACTCCCGCACGCGTCGACAGGACATCGAGTTCGCGTTGTACCAGGTGGTGGAGATCGGCCTGCGGGCGCTGTCGCCCGCGGTGAACGACACGTTCACCGGCCTCACGTGCATCGACTGGCTGGTGGCCGCGCTCGTGCGCCTGGGCCGGGAGCCCGACGAGGCCGGCGGCGTGGCGGGCCGGGACGGCACGGTGCGCGTCGTGATGCCGGTGGTGACCTTCGACCGCCAGGTGGAGGCGTCCTTCGACCTGCTCCGACAGGCCGGTCAGACGAACCCCGCGGTGATCATCCGGCTCCTCGACGGCCTCGGCACCCTGGCCGGCGCGGTGGAGCCGCGGCACCTGCCCGTGATCTCCGACCACCTCGACCTGGCGCTGGCAACCGGACTGGCCGGGCATCCCGTGGCGGCCGACGAGGCCGAGCTCCGCGCCCGCCATACCCGGGCCGTGGCGGTGGTGGAGGACCGGGGCGCTGCGAGTGGGGGAGCGAGCGGCGGCGGCAGCGGCGGGACCGACCGCTAGCGTGAGTCCGTGAGCACTCCCTCCCTGAAGGACCGGTTCGCCGCGGCGGTCGACGACCCGGACGAGGATCCCGTCCTGACCCGTTCCCGGCTGCGGTTCGCGGCGATGATGTTCGGCATCGGCGTGCTGCACTTCGTGGCGCCGCGGCCCTTCGAGCGCATCGTGCCCCGTTGGTTCCCGTGGCGGCGCGAGGCGGTGCTGTGGTCGGGGGTGGCCGAGGTGGCCTCCGGCGTGCTGGTCGCGGTGCCCCGCACCCGCCGGGCCGGTGGCGCGCTGGCCTTCCTGACGATCCTCGCCGTGTACCCGGCGAACGTGCAGATGGCGATCGACGCGTCGCGGGGTGAGTCGCAGGTGGACAACGTCCCCGCGTGGGCCGCCTGGCTGCGGCTGCCGCTGCAGATCCCGATGCTCGTGCAGGCCTGGCGGCTCGCCCGCTGAGACGCAGGACCGACCGGGACGGCAGGGGATGATGACGGAGGAGCCGGATCGCGGGCCCGGGGGCGGGCCCGGCGGCCGACCCGTGGAGGGGGCAGGGGAACTTCCGTCGCTCGGTCGGGACGTGCTGCTGGCCATGGTCGACCGCACCACGGACGCTGTCCTGTTGCTGGACGAGGAGGGGCGGATCCGTTGGGCCAGCCCGTCGGTGGTGGAGGCATCGGGATGGTCGCCCGAGGAGGTCACCGCATTCGGGCGGGGGGAGCTGGTGCACCCCGAAGACCGTGACGTGACCCTCGCGGCCCTCGGGGCTCTGTTCGCCGCCGAACCGGGCACTCACTCCCGGGACGAACCGCTGGTCGTGCGCCTCCGCACTCGAGCCGGTGAGTACCGCTGGACGTCCGTGACCGGGCGGGACCTCCGTGACGACCCCAAGGTCCGCGGGGTGGTGCTCGCGCTGCGTGACGCGGACGACGACGTCCTCGCCCGGCATGCCGTCGAGGCCTCGGAGCGGCGGTTCCGCGCCCTCGTACTGCACGGCTCCGACGTCACCTTCACCTTCGGCGACGACATGCACGTGACCTCGGTGTCCGCCTCGGCCCGGGAGCTGTACGGCGTGGAGCCCGAGGACATGCTGGGGGTCCGAGCGTTCGCCAACGTCCTCCCGCCGGACCGCGAGATGATCGAGGGCGTCCTCGAGGACCTCCGCCGGCGCCCCGGGGGCACCGCCAGCGCCCGGGTCCGGGCCCGCGTCGCCGGCGGCCCGCTCCGGGTCTACGAGGGTCGCGTCACGAACCTGCTGCGCGTGGCCGAGGTGGGCGAGTGGGTGTGCAACTTCTGGGACGTCACAGCCGAGGTCCAGGCCGAGGACGAGAACCGCCGCCTGCTCGAGATCTTCGAGCTCACCGGCGACGTCGTGCTGCACTTCTCCGCCGACGGGACCCTCCGCTACCTCAACGCCGCGGCGCGGGAGTTCCTCGGGTTGGACGACGCGACCGTCGCCGCCCGGATCGGCGAGGTGTGGGCCGACGAGCCGGTCCTGCCCCCGGGGGTGATGGAGCTGGTCCTGGAGGACGACTTCACCTCCTGGGGCGGTGAGGTGACGGGACAGGGCGCCGAGGGCCCGGTCCCGCTGGCCCTCCAGGTCCTCGCGCACCGCGACGCCGCCGGCCGACTGACCCACATCTCCGCGTTGGCCCGCGACATCAGCGACCGCAAGCGGCTCCAGGCCACGCTCGAGCACCAGGCCACGCACGACCCCCTCACCGGCCTGCCGAACCGGGCACTCCTGTTCGAGCGGATCGCCGCCGCGGTGGAGGGTCTGCGCGCCGGCGGCCGTGGCCACGTGGTGGGCCTGTTGTTCATCGACCTCGACCACTTCAAGGTCATCAACGACAGCCTCGGTCACGCCCTCGGGGACCAGCTCCTCCGGGCGATCGGCCGGCGGATCCGGTCCGCGGTCCGCCCGGGCGACACGGTCGGGCGCTTCGGCGGCGACGAGTTCGTGGTGTTGTGCGAGCGCCTCGACACCGAGGACGACGCGGTGGTCATCGCCCACCGCATCGAACAGACGCTGCAGCGACCCTTCGAGGTGGGCGGTCACGAGATCCACGCCGGCACGTCGATCGGGATCGCGTTCGCGGACCCCGACGAGGCCGACCCCGCCGCGGTGCTCCGCGATGCGGACACCGCCATGTACCGGGCCAAGTCCGTCGGGCGGGGTCGATGGGTGATGTTCGACGACGAACTGCGCCGCCAGGCCGTGGAGCGCCAGCGCGTGGAGACCTCGTTGCGCCACGCCCGCAGCGGCGAGGACCTCGAGCTGCACTTCCAACCGGTGGTCGAATTGGCCACCGGCCGGATCGTCGGCGCCGAGGCCCTGCTGCGCTGGCACCGCGACGGTCAGCTGGTGCCGCCTGCCGAGTTCGTGCCGGTCGCCGAGGAGACGGGCCTCATCGTCCCCATCGGGGAGTGGGTGCTCCGGACCGCGTGCGCCCAGCTCGCCGAGTGGCGCGGGTGGGAGGGGTGGCAGGACCTGGGGATCGCGGTCAACGCCTCCACCCGCCAGCTGCAGCACGCCGGGTTCGTCCCGACGGTGCTCGACCTCATCCGTGAGTTCGGCCTCGGGTCCGGCGCGCTGGCCGTGGAGATCACCGAGTCCGTGGTCCTCGACGACGTGGGTGACGCGTCGCTGCGCCTCCAGGAGCTCCGCGAGGCGGGGATCCGCATCGCGGTGGACGACTTCGGCACCGGCTACTCGTCGCTCACCTATCTCCACCGGCTCCCGCTCGACCTGGTCAAGCTCGACCGGGCGTTCGTGGCCGGTGTGGGCACCCGCCCTGCGGACACCGCGATCGTGACCGCGGTGCTCCAGCTCGCCGAGGTGCTCGGCCTCCGGGCGATCGCCGAGGGCATCGAGAGCGGGCCGCAGCTGACCGAGCTCCGGGGCCTCGGCTGCACCTTCGGCCAGGGCTTCCACCTCGCCCGGCCGATGCCGGCGGAGGAGTTCGGCGAGCTGATCCGGCGCACCCGCGTGCTGCCGGCCCCGCCCTCCGGCGACCCCCGGCCCTAGCGGGGCGGCCCCGTACGGGACGGATCACGGCTCAGTACGGGAGGGCGGGGTGGCCGAGCACGCCCCGTGGGTCCGCGGCGCGTTTCGCGGCCGAGAGCAGGGTGCGGGCGGCGGGTGAGGTCGTCCGGCGCCACCAGTCCACGTTGTGCGGTCCGATGCCGTGCTCGGCGCTGAAGCTGCCGCCGAGGTCGTCGACGGCCGTACCGAACACGAGGTCGGCCGCGGCGCGACGCAGTTCCGCTCCGGGTGGTCGTTCCCCGGGGAACACGAGGTTCATGTGGACGCCGCCATCGCCCCAGTGACCGAAGTCCGCGACCACCACCTCGGGGTCGAACTCGGCGACCCGGGAGCGGACCAGCGTCCGCAACCTCGGGAGCGAGGGCCGGGGGACCGACACGTCGAAGCCCACCACCACTCCCCGTCGGCGCAACCCCTCGGTCACCGCGTGGCGGAGGGCCCAGGCATCGGCGGGCGGCACCACGATCCCCTCGAACGGGGTGGCCGCCGCGGCAGCGAGGCCCACCACTGCGTCCTCGCAGCCGCCGGTGCCGGCAGCCTCCGCGAGCACGAGCACCCGGTCGGGACCCGGGTGCAGCGGGACGCGCACGCCGTGAACGGTGGCCGCGGCATCCACCGCCTCCCCCGAGAGCACCTCGAAGGCGCTCAGCATCGTCCCGAGCCGGTGCTCGGCGTCGAGGAGCAGCCGGATCGCGTCGTCCGGCGTGGTGGCCGCGAGGAGACACGCACGCTCCGCCGGCCGGGGCTGGAGGTCGACCGCCACCTGCGTGATGATCCCGAACGCCCCGGACGAGCCGATCAGCAGCGCGGCCGGGTCCGCGCCCGTGTTGTCCTTCCGCAGCGTCCGCAGGGTGTCGAGGACCGACACGTCGTCGTCGGCCAGCACGGCCTCCAGGCCCAGGACCTGCCGGCGCATGTCGCCGTGGCGGAGCATGCGGGCGCCGCCCGTGTTGGTGGCGGCCATGCCCCCGAGGCAGGGGTCCGAACCCAGGTCGATCGGCAGCTCCAGGCCGTGCGGCGCGGCGGCCGCGTTCAGCTGCGACAGGCGCAGTCCGGCGGGGACGACGGCGGTGCGGTCCACGGGGTCGAGGACCAGGCCGTCCACGAGCCGCTCGGTGCTGAGCACCACCGGCGCGACGACGGCGCGGTCAGCGGCCGGGACCGGTGGTGGGGTGGAGGCGCCGACCAGCCCGCTGTTGGCGCCCTGGGGCAGGAGGCGACGCCGGTGACGCCGGGCCCAGCGCACGACCACGCGGACCTCGTCGGTGGACGCGGGGCGGACCACCGCGGCCGCGGGACCGGGCGCGCCCCGGGCCGGTGTCTCGTAGGCCGTGAGGTCGTCGGCCGGGCCGAGCACGGCGAGCGGTCCGAGCTCGTGGACGAGCTCGTCGAGAGGATCGCCGGCGGGCACCCGACCATGATGCCCGCACGCCGCGCGGTTTCATCGACCGCCCCCGCCGGCCCCCGCCCCCACCTACCGGATCCCGATTGCGTAGCGTGCCGGCGTGACCGAGACCGTCGACACCGAGCACCGCCCCGTCCCCGGCCCCCGGGCCGCCACCCGCCGTCGACCCGACGGCTCACCGTTCCGGGTGGCCGTCTGGGGCACCGGCAACGTGGGTCGGCCGTCGGTACGGGCCGTGGTGGCCGATCCCGACCTCGAGCTGGCCGCCGTGATCGTGAGCTCGCCCGAGAAGGAGGGCCGCGATGCCGCCGAGCTGTGCGACCTCGCCCGGCCGACCGGGGTGACCGCGACGCGCGACGCCGCGGCGGTGCTCGCCGGCGACCTCGAGGGCGGCCCGGTCGACGCCGTCGTCTATGCGGCGACCGGCGACACCCGGCCCGACGACTGCGAGGCCGACCTCCTCGCCTGCCTGCGGGCCGGCCTCGACGTGGTCTCCACCTCGCTGTACCCGCTGATCCACCCGGGCTCCACGCCCGCCGCACTGCGCGAGCGGTTCGAGGCGGCCGCTGCAGAGGGCGGCGGTCGCTCGATCTGGGTGTCGGGCATCGACCCGGGATTCCTCGCCGACCTGCTCGCCCCGGTCCTGGTGGGCACGTGCGTCTCGGTGCGGCGCGTCGACATCCGGGAGACCTTCAACTACGCGACCTACCACGCTCCCCACGCCGTGAAGGAGCTGTGCGGGTTCGGCATGCCGATGGACAGCCCTCCGCCGATGCTCTGGCCGACGGTGCCCACGATGGTGTGGGGCGGCGTGCTGCGGGTGCTCGCCGACACGCTCGGCATCGAGTTCGACGAGATCGACGAACAGATCGAACGGCGGGCGCTCGAGCGGACGATCGAGCTGCCGATCGGCACGTTCGAGGAGGGCACGCAGGGCGCGTTCCGTCTGCTGGTCCGGGGACTCGTGGGCGGCGAGCCGGTGCTCGTGATCGACCACATCACCCGCATCGACGACACCTGCGCGCTCGACTGGCCGGTGCCACCCGGCGGGTCCATGGGCTGCCACCAGGTGATCGTCGAGGGCGACCCCGACGTGACCCTCACGCTGGAGGCCGGCGACTCGGTGGACCCGGCGAACCTCGGCGACCGCAACGTGGGCGGCATCGCCCTGTCGGCCGGGCGGATCGTCCACGCCATCCCCGAGGTGATCGCGGCGCCGCCGGGGCTGGTGACCGCCATGGACCTGCCCCTCGTCGACGGCCGGGGCCTCGTGGGGCACGCTTGAGCCGCTCGGGTCCGAGCAATTCACCCGGTCCGGCCGACCTGGTCGGCGAGGTCCTCGACGGGCTCCTGGCTCGGGCCGACCCGGTCCGGGCCGCGGACATGCGGGCCTACATGCGGGACCAGTTCGACTTCCTCGGTGTGCCCACGCCGGCCCGACGAGCGGCCTCCAAGGAGCTCGTCCGGGCCGCCCGTCGGGCGCCGGAGCCGGAGGTGGTGGCGGTCATCGACCGCGTGTGGGCCCGGCCCGAGCGGGAGTTCCGCTACGTGGGCAGCGACATGGCCCGGGCCGCGTCGCCGCGCTGGGGTCCGGACCGCCTGGTCGACCTCCGCCGGTGGGTCACGACCGACAGCTGGTGGGACACGGTCGACTCGCTGGCGGTGTCCACCGGCAACCTGGTCCGCGCCCACCCCGGGCTGGCCCGCGAGATGGACCGCTGGATCGACGACGACGACCTCTGGGTGGCCCGGGTGGCCCTGCTCCACCAGCTCGGGTGGAAGGACGCGGTGGACCAGGAGCGGCTCTTCCGGTATTGCGAGCAGCGGGCCGCCGACACCGAGTTCTTCATCCGCAAGGCCATCGGGTGGGCCCTGCGGGATCACGCCCGCACCGACCCCGGCGCCGTGCGTCGGTTCGTCGACGCCCACCCCGGGCTGTCCGGCCTGTCGCGTCGCGAGGCACTGAAGCACCTGGGTGGGTCCTGAGCGTCCGGCCGACCGCTACGGTCCCCGCCCATGGCCGCGCCCTCCGACCCTGACGGCACCCGGAACGACCCGCTGGCCCCGTACGCCGGCCACGGCGGCGAGGTGGGACGGATCTTCGCCACCTCCGAGCCGTGGTGGCCCGAGCGGCGCCGGCCCCGCGAGGGCGCCCCGAACATCGTCGTGGTCATGTGCGACGACATCGGCTACTCCGACATCGGCTGCTACGGCTCGGAGATCCCCACCCCGAACATCGACCGCCTCGCTGCGGACGGCCTCCGCTACCGCGACTACCACGCCACCCCGATGTGCTCGCCGACCCGCGCCGCGCTGATGACCGGGCTCGAACCGCACCGCGCCGGCGTGGGCCACGTGGCGCACTCGGACCCGGGCTTCCCGGGCTACGCGATGGAACTCACACCGTTCGCCCCGACATTGCCGGAGCTGCTGCGCGATGCGGGCTACCAGACGCTGATGGTGGGGAAGTGGCACCTCACGAAGGACAGCCAGGTGAACGACGCGGGTGACCGTTCGTCGTGGCCGCTGCAGAAGGGGTTCGACCGCTACTACGGGTTCCTCGACGCCTTCACGAACTTCCACCACCCCCACCGGCTCATCGAGGACAACCACGCGGTCACCGTGGACCGGTACCCCGACGACTACTTCGTCACCGACGACTTCACCGACCGCGCGATCTCGATGATCCGGGAGTCGACGGCGTCGGACCCGACCAAGCCGTTCTTCCTCTACTTCGCGCAGGCCGCGGTGCACGCGCCGCTGCAGGCCCCGGCCGAGGACGTGGCCGCCTTCGCCGACAGCTACCACGACGGGTGGGACGACGCCCGTCGCCGCCGCTACGAGCGGCAGATCGAGCTCGGCGTCATCCCCGACGGCGCGGAGCTCGCGCCGCGGAACCACGAGCCGGGCGACGAGGTGGCCGCGTGGGACGACCTCGACGACGACCGCAAGGCGCTCTTCGCCCGCTACATGGCGGTCTACGCCGGGCTCATCTCGAACCTCGACCGCAACATCGGGCGCCTCCGCGCCGCGCTCGAGGAACTCGGCGTCTGGGACAACACGCTCTTCATCTTCACCTCCGACAACGGCGGCTCCCGCGAGGGCGAGGAGGACGGCACCAGCGCGTACTTCCGCACCCTCCACTACGAGCGCACCGGCCGGGAGCAGCCCTTCGAGGAGGACCTGGGCCGGCTCGACGCGATGGGCGGGCCCACCACGCTGCCGCACTACCCCCGGGGCTGGGCGATGGTGTCGAACACCCCGTTCCGCCTCTACAAGATCAACACGCACCGCGGCGGCCACTCGGTGCCGTTCGTGGTGTCGTGGCCCGACGGCCGGCTGGGCGCCGGCGGAACGGTGCGCGACCAGTTCGTGCACGTGACGGACCTGCTGCCCACCTTCCTCGAGCTGGCCGGCGTGGAGCGGCCCGACACGTGGCGCGGCCGGCCGGTGCTGCCCCTCTACGGCACGTCGGTGGCGGCCACGCTCACGGATCCCACCGCCCCCGGCCGCACGGCCGACCTCATGGTGGAGAACGAGGGCCACCGGGGCTTCCGGCGCGGCAGCTGGGAGGCGGTCACCCGCCACGTCCCCCGCACGCCCTACTCCGAGGAGCACTGGGAGCTCTACGACATGGCCGCGGACCCCACCCAGCTGCGGGACCTGGCCGACCGGAACCCGCAGCTGCTCTCCGAGATGATCGCGGCGTGGGAGGAGTCGGCCTGGGCCAACCAGGTGTTCCCGCTCGACGAGGGCACCGGGTACCGGTACCTGCTGCGGCCGTCCTGGACCGAGGTGTACGACCGCCCCGTGGTGCTGCGGCCCGGCACGCCCACGCTCGACCGGTGGCGCTCGCAACGCCTGATCCTGTGGCGCGACGTGGACGTGACCGCGCGGGTGGCGCTGGCCGAGGGCGACGCCGGGATCCTGGTGGCCCACGGCGACCAGGGCGGCGGCTACTCGCTCTACATCGACACCACGGGCGAGCTGGTCGCGGCCCACAACGGCTACGGCCTCGAGCGCGAGGTGCGCGGCCCGGTGGTACCGCCGGGCGAGCACGACCTCGGACTGCACATCCGCTGTCCCGGCGGGGACCGCTGGGATCTGTCCCTCTCGGTCGACGGCGAGACCGTGGCGTCGGAGAACGGGTTCCGGCTGCTGATGGCCATGGCCCCGTTCGAGGGGATCGACGTCGGCCTCGACCGTCGCTCACCGGTGAGCTGGGCGGTCTACGAGCAGCACGGGCCGTTCCCGTTCAGCGGGACGCTGCGGTCCGTCGCCTACACGCCGGGCAGCCCGGCCCCCGACAGCCCGAACGACCTGATGGAGTTCCTGCGCGACTGGGGGCGCAGCTTCCAGTGACGGGGGCCGGCGCCCTCTCGCGACCCTGACGCCGCCTTCACGGAACCATCACATCCGGACTCCATCCTGATCGTGTACCCGGGGGGATGGACCCCCGGCCCGGCACGAGGAGTCGAGACGGTGGGACACGACAACGGCAACATCGGACACAACGGCAACATCGGACACAGCAGCAACATCGGACACAGCAGCAACATCGGTCACGGAGCGGGAACGACCGGGACGGCGTCGGCGCCGACGCGGCGCATGCGGCGGCTGGTCGCCGGCGTGGTGGCGGTCGCCAGCCTCGCCGGGGTGGGCCTCGTCGCCCTCCCCGCCGCGGTCGGTTCGGCCGGCGCCGCGACGGCGGTCGCCCGGACCGACGACACGGGGAACGCCAGCACCACCACGGTGGCGGAGCGGCCCGGTCGCGAGGGTCGCGAGGGTCGAAAGGGCCGTCTGGCCAAGCTCCGGAAGGCCATCGTGACCACGTCGGCCACGGCGATCGGGATCCCGGCCGAGGAGCTGAGCACGGAGCTCCGGTCCGGCAAGTCGATCGCCGAGGTGGCCACCGCCAAGGGTGTGCAGGTCGGCAAGGTGGTCGACGCGCTGGTGGCCGAGGCCTCGGAGAAGCTCGACGCCGCCGTGGAGTCGGGCCGGATCTCCCAGGAGCGGGCCGACCGCATGAAGGGGCGTCTCGAGGGCCGCTTCGAGCAGGTGGTCCAGCGCAAGCGCCAGCGCTGAACCCCGGCGGGGCGGCGAACGCAGCACGGCGGTCGACCGGTAGGGTCGACCGCCGTGGCGCGTGTGGACGTGGTGGTCGTCGGTGGGGGCGCGATGGGCGCCACCTCGGCGTGGCGGCTGGCCCGGTCGGGCCGCTCGGTCGTGCTCTGTGAGCAGTTCGCGCCGGTGCACGACCGCGGGTCGTCCCACGGCGCCACCCGAATCTTCCGCGTGGCCTACCGCGACCCTCGCTACACGGCGCTCGCGCTGCGGGCGTTGCCGCTGTGGCGTGAGCTCGAGGACGCGACCGGCGACGTGCTCCTGGAACAGGTCGGCCAGCTCGACCACGGGCGGGCGTCCGCCGTGGCCGAGGTCGCGGACTCGCTCGCCGCGGCGGGCCGGCCCCACGAGGTGCTGTCGCCCGCGGCGGCCGCGGAACGTTGGCCCGGCATGTGCTTCGACGACGCGGTGGTCGTGAGCCCCGAGGGAGGGCGGTGCTGGGCCGACCGGACCGTCGCCGCAGCCTGGCGCGCGGCGGGAACGGCGGGGGCCGACCTGCGGCCCGCCACGGCGGTGCGCCGGGTGGAGGTCCGCGGTGAGGGGGCGGTCGTGCACCTGCCCGACGGGGAACTCGAGGCCGACGTGGTGGTGGTTGCCGCCGGGGCATGGGCGGCCGGCCTCCTCGACGGGGTCGTGGAGCTTCCGCCGCTGCTCGTCACCGAGGAGCAGCCGTCGCACTTCCGGGCCCTGGACCCGGCCGCCGACTGGCCGAGCTTCCTGCACCACCGCCCGCCCGCGGACGGGGTGGACCGGCCGCTCGGCTTCGACGCCTACGGGCTCCTGACCCCGGGAGAGGGGGTGAAGGTGGGCGGGCACGGGACCGGCGCCACCGTCGACCCGGACCACCGGAGCGGGATCGACCCGGGGCGGGCCGCCGCGGAGTCGGCCTACGTCGCCGAGTGGTTCCCGGGGCTCGATCCCCGGCCGGTCAGTTCCACGCCCTGCCTGTTCACCAGCACGCCGGACGACCACTTCGTGCTGGACCGCCGCGGACCCGTGGTGGTCTGCTCCCCCTGTTCGGGGCACGGCTTCAAGTTCGTGCCCGCCGTGGCCCGCGAGGTCGAGCTGCTCGTCGGCGGCGCCGCGCAGGGCGACGCCGCGTGGCGACTGCCCGGCTGAGGGGCCCGCCCCGGCTCAGTACTGCGGGGTGGGCGTGATGCCGCCCACGTTCACGCCCTTGGCCTCGGCCCGGTCGAGCAGCTCCTGGTAGAGCGCGTCGGGCACGAACTTGGTGCGGCTCAGGATGAACCCGCTCGATCCGGTCGGGTCGCTGACGATGGCCCAGCTGTAGTCATCGGCCAGGTCGACGATCCAATAGTTGCCGGGAGGGTTCGCGGAGTTGGAGCCGGTGAAGCTCACGTTGAGGCGGGCGTTGCTGGCATCCACGGGCACCGCGGAGCCGACGATGCGCGACTCGGGTCCGCCGTTGAAGAAGTACTGCCCGGAGTTCTCCACCCGGATCGACCCGTCGGGGTTGAGCGAGTAGTCGGCGCGGGTGTTGACGAGGCCGACCGAGAAGAACTGCTTCACGCTGCCGAGCTCGAACCAGGTGCCCAGGTACCGGTTCACGTCGACCGAGGCCACCGTCGAGGTGCGGGGCGGGGCCATGGTGCACGAGGCGAGGGCCAGCGCCGCGAGGGCGACGACGGGCAGGACGAGGAGGCGGCGTGACGTACGCATGGTCGGTACTTCGCCGGCGGGGGTCCCCACGGATGCACCCGTCCCGGTCAGCTCCCCGGCACCCGCAGCGACGCCGTCACCTCGCGCACCGCCCGGCGCACCACGGCGAGCTTCGGCACGGTGCCCAACGGTCGCCACGTCGCGCCGTCGTCGGGTGACCACTCCGCCTCCCAGAGCACGGTCACGTCGCCCAGGCGATCGCCGGTCGGGCCGGCGGCGGTGGGCGTCCGGTAGGTCACGGTGCAGCGCCCGGGGAGCCCGGCCTGGCGGCGTGGCGACGTGCCCGCGCCCGGGTCGAACGGCCGGCCCGGTCCGTCGCACGACGTGAGGCGGCCGACGTCCGCCGGGTCACCGGTGCGCACCTGGACCGACACCGGGCGGGCCCGCACACGGGCGGTGATGCCGCCTGCCGTGAGGAACCGCTCGAGCGGGGCCCACGCGGCGGTGTCGAACCACACGAACACCGGCTCGCCGACCGGGACGGCGGTTCCGGCCGGCGGACTCGTGCGCACCGGCAGGGCCGGCAGCACCGTGACCATGCGCCGGGCCACCGCGGCCGTGCCGAGCGGACCCGGCACCACCCGGACCTCGCCGGTGGGGACCCCGTCGACGAGGCGCACCTGCACGTCGAGGTCCGCGGCCTCCGGCCCGACCCGGGCGTCGAGGGCCCGCCGGAACGCCGAGTCGCCCAGATCGGGTCGCGCCGCCAGGACCTGCAGCAGGAACCCCAGCTCGGCATCGGTCAGCGTGACCCAGACGGAGCGGGCGGGCACGCCGCGACCCGCCCCGGCCGTTGCTCGCGACGGCGACAGGATGCTCGTGATGATCCGACCGTCGCGGGTGAGGCGCGAGCTGGCGCCGCCGTCCCCGGCGGCGTCGGCCGGTGGGGCGAACCCGGCGGCGCCGACCCCCAGGGCGATCGCGCCGGTCAGCACCAGGGCGGCGGTCCGGACCGCGGCGGCGGTCACCGCCCCGGTCAGCCGCCGCACGGGTCCGGGCTCCCGGCCGGCAGCTCGGTGAGGTCGGTCTGGTCCAGCGTGGCGAGCCGGGCGGTGCCGTCGACCTCGACCACCGATCCCACGCCCCGCCCGTGGGCGACGACGTCGTCGACCACCTCGCCGGTCGTGGCCGATCTGCCGATCCCCGGTGACCAGCTGCACCAGGTGAACGCCCACTCACGTGGCCCCGGTCGCTCCCGCGCCACAACCTGCAGGGCGTGGAACCGCCAGGAGGCTCCGCCGGGTGCGAGCGGCACGACCACGACTCCTTCGGCCGCTCGGGCCCGAATCCGGCCGGCCACGTCCTCGGCGAGCGCGGCGCCCGGCACCACGGCCGCCGCCCAGGCCGTGGCGGCGGGGCTGTCCGGGCGGTCGAGGGCGGCGGGGTCGGCCGCGAGATCGGTCAGCGCGCGGGCGTAGCGGTCGAGCGCCGCCTGCACGATGGCGCGGCCGGGGTCCGGCACAGGCTTCGTGCCGTCCGGGGGCGAGCCGGCCGGGGCAGTGGGCGGTGGAGTGGGCGGGGGAGCCGCCGGGCCGGCCGGGGCGGTGACCGCGGGGGCCGTGGCGCCCGGGGATGCGAGCGGTCGCGGGTCCTCCCCACGGGACGTGGCCGAGCCGGCCGAGCAGCCGGCGAGCACCGCGACCGCCGCCGCGATCAGCCACCACGGTCGGCCCTGCGTAGTGGTGCCCGCGGACCTCGTCAACGAGCTCACCACTGATCTCACCACTGATCTCACCACTGATCCGGCCACCAGGGTCAACGTGGCACATAAAGCAATGAAATGCAATGAAGAGCACTTCTGTGCGGCCACACGGATCGGTCGGTGCCGTTCGCTCTCGGGCGTGCCGGAACGTGGCCGCGACCCTCTTGACGGAGCCGGCCGAGGGGCGCACTGTCATGGGTGGGGAGCACCCCAGGTCCGCCCTCACCGGCGGATCGGATGACCGCCCGCACGACGCTGTGGACGCGAACCACGGATGAGCTCGTCGCCACGGGGCCACGGCCCCGGACCGAGGCCACCGGGTCCGCCCGCAACGGACAGCGCCGTGCGGGTGGCCGTCACCCGGGGCGGTCGCCCCGGCGCAGTGTCAGAACCCGCGGAACTCCGGGTTGCGGCGCTCGCGGAACGCGGCGAGGCCCTCGTTGAAGTCCACCGATGCCGTCAGCAGTTCCTGCGCGGTGGCCTCCTCCTCGAACGCCGTGTGCCGGCTCGACTCGAAGGAGCGGTTCACGAGCCACTTGGTGAGGCCCAGGGCCTTGGTGGGCGCCGCTGCGAGGCGCCCCGCCAGCTCATCGACCGCGGTGCCGAGGTCGGCCGCGGGCACCACGCGGTTCGCGATGCCGAGCTCCCGGCAGCGCTCGGCCGGCACGTCGTCGGCCAGGAACATCAGTTCCTTCGCGACCTGCGGGCCGACGATCCGGGGGAGGAGGTAGGCGCCGCCCGCGTCGGGGAGGATGCCGCGCCGCACGAACACCTCGACCAGCTTCGCGGTGTCGGCCATCACGACGAGGTCGCAGGCCAGGACCAGGTTCGCGCCGCCGCCCGCCGCCGTGCCGTTGACCGCCGCCACCACCGGCTTCTCGTTGTCGAGGACCGCGGCCACCAGCCGCTGCCAGCCGCGCCGGATCATCCGCGCCGCGTCGCCGAGCAGCCGGTCCGGCGCGCCGTCGGGCCGCTGCGGGGCCTCGGGCTGCGGGCCGCCGAGGTTGGCGCCGGTGCAGAAGTGCCGTTCGCCTGCGGCGCCCAGCACGATCACCCGGACGTTGTGGTCCGACGACGACCACTCGAGGCGCTCGGTGATCCGGTCCCGCATGGCGGCGCTCAGGGAGTTCCCCTGCTCGGGCGCGTTGATGGTGATCCGCGCGATGCCGTCGGCCACCTCGTAGCGCACCTGCTCGTCGATCGGAACGTCTGCCATGGGTCCCCCTGTGGTCCGGGCCCGGAATCTAGGCGCGCCGCCCGCCGCGGCCGAACGGGCGGTGCGGGCATGCGTCGGTACGATCGTTCGCCGTGACCGCCCGCCCCACCCCGCGCACCGTCGTGGCGGCCCGCTGGCTGGTCGTGCTGCTCGGGCTCCTCGCCCTGGCCGGTCCCGGTGCGGGCGTGGCCGGGGCGCATGCCACCCTGGTGTCCTCCGATCCCGCGAACGACGAGGTGGTGGCGACCCGGCCCGCGTCGGTGCGCCTCACCTTCGACGAACCGGTGGTGGCCCGCGACGACGGCGTGCGGGTCCTCGACCCCACCGGCGCGGTGGTGTCACGGGGACCCACCCGCGGCGGTGAGGGCGGTCGGCAGCTGACCACCCGCGTGGCCACCGACGTCCCGGCCGGCTCGTACACGGTGAGCTACCGGGTCCTGAGCGACGACGGCCACGTGATCAGCGGGTCGTTCCTGTACCACGTGGAGCGCCGCACCGGATCGGCCCCCGCGGCCGACGCCACGTCGGGGGGAACCGGGCCGCGCCTGCTCCAGGGACTCGGGCGGTGGATCGCCTACTCGGCCGCGCTGCTGGCGGGCGGCGTCCTCGCGATGGCCGTGTGGGTCGACCGGGCCGGCGGTCGGTGGAGCGGTGGGATCGAGGCCTCCCGACGGCTGCTGCTGCCCGCGGCGGCGATGACGCTGTTCGGCACCGGGCTGCTGGTGCTCGGCTCGGCGGCCGAGCTCGGGGGCAGTGGCCTCGCCGACGGGCCGGGTCGGGTGGGCGAGCTGCTCGGCTCAGGCCGCCCCGGCGCCGTGCTCGGTGTGCGCGTGGCGGTGGCCCTGGTGCTCCTGCTCGCGGTGGCCGGTCGCCCGCTCCTGCGGAGCGTGCCGTGGCTCGCCGGGATCTGCGTCCTCGCCACGCTGGTGCTGCCCTCGATCGGCGGCCACGCGGCCACGGCCGGTCCGGTCGCGGTGGCCGTGGGTGCCGACGTGGTGCACCTGCTCGCCGCCGCGGCGTGGGTGGGTGGCCTCGGTGTGCTGGTGCTCACCTGGGACGGGGACGGCGGGCGGGTCCGCCGATTCAGTGGCATGGCCCTGGTGGCCGCACCGCTCGTGGTGCTGAGCGGTGTGGTGGGGGGCTGGCTGCACACCCGGTCGCTCGGGGCGGTGACCTCCACCGACTACGGCCGGCTCCTGCTGGCCAAGCTGGCCGGGGCACTGCTGATGCTGGCGATCGGCCTCTGGGCCCGTCGCCGTCTGGTCCGCCCGGACGCCCCGGTGGGGGGTCTGCTCGGCGGGCTCCGGGCCGAGGCGATGGTGGGGATCGGGGTCCTGGCGGTCACCGCGGTGCTGGTGGCCACCCCGCCGGCCGTGGAGGCGTCGTTGCGGCCCGTGTCGGTGGTCCGTCAGGCAGGGGACATCACGGTCCGCATGCAGGTCGAGCCGGCCCGCTCCGGCCCCAACACCGTCCACCTGTACTACCTGGCCCGTGACGGATCGCTCGCCCCGGTGGACGCCGCGGAGTTGCAGGTGGCCACCCGTGGGGTGGAGCCTCGTCGGGTGCCGGTCACGCCGCTGACCCCCAGCCACGCCATCGCCACCGACGTGCAGCTCACCCCGGGACGCTGGGCGTTCCGGCTCACCGTCGTGGCGCGTGGTGTCCCCGCCCGCACGACCTTCGAGGTGCCGATCCCGTGAACCGTTCCAACACCGTGCCCGTGGCCGTCGCGGCCGCCCTCACACTGGGGTTGGCGCTCCTGCTCGGCCCGGCGGCCGGGATCGCCTCGGCCCACGGCGGGCCGGGCACCATCGAGGTGCAGGCCGCGGAGGTCACCGGCACCACCGTGAACGTGCGCGTCAAGGTGACGTTCCAGGGCGACGGCCACGCCTCGGACGAGGCGACCGTGACCGTCGCCGGGTCCTCCGGCGGCTCCGAGCTCACCCCCGTGACCCTCGCGCCGGAGGGCGGGGAGACCGGGATCTACGCCGGGGCGGTGCAACTCCCGTCGCCCGGTGACTGGTCGCTGCGCATCACCTCGGTCGAGCCGCCGGCGACCGCGACCGTGCCGGTCACCGCAGCGGCCCCGGTGACCGCGGCCGCCCCGGCGGGGGACGCGTCGTCGACGACCACCGATCCCTCGAGCGCCGGGGACGCCGCCGGCGGTTCGGGTGAAGAGCCCGATGACGGGAAGGTCATCAGCGCGGCGCCGGCCTCCGCCGACGGTTCGGGTGACAGCGACGGCTCGCCCTGGATGTGGGTGCTCGGGGGGATCGCCGCCGTGGCAGCGGTCGCGATCGGCGTCGTGTTCGTCGCCCGGGGGCGTCGTACCGGCATCGAGTGAGCGTCCCCCGATCGCAGGGCCGCGCACCGCGCCCGGGCGACCGCCCTCCGCGAGCCCGCACGGACCGGGATGCTGGCACCGCCGCATGGTGTTCCATCCGCCATGAGCCGTAACTCCAAGATCATCGTCGCCGTCGTCGCCGTCCTCGTGGTGGTCGGCGGCGGCATCGCCGCCCTGTTGCTCCTGGGCGGCGGGGACGGCCCGGAGAAGCTCACCTTCGACGACGCCACCACGACCACCGCGAAGGGGGCCGGCACCCCCGCACCGTCCTCCACCCCGGCCGCCGGTGGCGGCGACCTCGACGGCACGTGGACCTTGTCGGACCGCTCGGCGGCCGGCTACCGGGTGCTCGAGGACCGGATCGGCGGTCTCGCGAACATCGAGGCGGTCGGGCGCACGAGCAAGGTGACCGGTGGGTTCGTCGTGACCGGTGATCAGGTCTCCGACATCACCGCCACGGTGGATGTGGCTTCGATCACCTCGGACTCCTCGTTCCGCGACAACGCCTTCCGCGACCGCATCATGGACGCCCAGCAGTTCCCCACGGCCACGTTCACCGCCCAGCCGGTCACGGTGACGCAGCTGCCGGCCGATGGCGCGACCGTGGAGGTGCCCGTCCAGGGAACCCTCACGCTCAAGGGCGAGGCCCGGCCGGTGACCACCACGCTGCAGGTGAAGCGCGTGGGCGAGGAACTGCAGGTCCTCGGCTCGATCCCCGTGAAGTTCTCCGACTTCGGGATCGACACGCCCCAGCCCCCGGGCCTCTCGGTGCGCGACAACGGCACCGTCGAGTTCCTGCTCATCGCCACCCGTTCCTGACGACGGGGGACCGTTCAGCGGCGGGCCGCCGCCCGGCGGGCGCGGTCGAGGAACGCATGGGCCATGCGCACCGGTGACCCGCCGTCGCACGCCAGGAAGAAGGACGGCTCGGTGAGCTCCAGCTCCAGGAGCACCGGCGCGCCGTCCGGTCCGGGGAGCACGTCCACCCGGGCGTACAGGAGGGCGCCATCCCCGAAGCGCGCGTCGACCGCGGCCAGCACGGCGTCGGCCACCGCCCGCTCCGCGTCGGACGGCACGCGCGGGGAGATCTCCTCCTCGGCGTACAGCCCGCTCACCGGCGCGCCGCCGGGTTCGAGCAGCGGGCCCTTCCGGAAGCCGTGGCTGAACTCGCCGCCGAGGTACACCATCCCGGTCTCGCCGAACGTGTCGACGTCACCGAGGTAGGGCTGCACCATCACGTCGCGGCCCGCTGCCAGCAGCGCCGTCGCGTGGGCGACCGCGGCGTCGCCGTGCTCGGGTGGGTGGCGCACGGTGTCGCGGGAGCCGGCCGACACGGTCGGCTTCACGACCACGTCGCCGTCGCCGGGGAGGGCGGCCCGCACCACCTCGTCGGTGCTCGGATCCTCGGGGTCGAGCTCCGTGGCGAGGAGGAACGTGGTGGGCGCGGTGGGCACGCTGGCCGCCGCGAGGTCGGCGAGGTAGCGCTTGTCGGTGTTCCACCGCAGCACGGCGGCCGGGTTGGCGAGCTCGGTCACCTGCTCGACCGCGTGGGCCCACGCCAGGAACTCGTGGCGGCGGGGGACGTAGTCCCAGGTGGAGCGCACGACCACGAGGTCGAACCCCTCCCAGTCCTCGTCCGGGTCGTCCCACACGGCGGGGCGCGCCGCGGCGCCCGCGGCGTCGAGCGCGGCCTGGGTGAGCGCGGCGTCGGTGTCCTCCCGCCACACGTCGGCCGCCGTGGCGAGCGCGATCCGCGGGATGCTCATCGGTCGGTCCCCCCGGCCGTGTCCCCGTCGCTGTCCCCGTCGCTGTCCGGCGTGTCCACCACGGCCATCACGTCGAGCCCGCCGAAGTTGCCCGCCGGGTCGGGCACCTCCGCCACCGGGTCGTCCACGTCGTCGTACTCGAGGCGCAGCGCCCGGCTCATCGTGGCGTGCATGTCGTAGGTCGCGGTGATGTAGGTCAGCTCGAGGATCTCCTCGTCGGACAGCTCGGCGCGCAACGCCTCGAAGACGCCGTCCGGGACACGACCGCCCTGCAGGACGAGGCAGTCGGTGTAGGCGAGCACCGCGCGCTGCGCGGCGTCGAAGCAGTCGGTCACCGACCAGTGGGGGATCGCGTCGACCTGCTCGTCGGTGAGGCCCACGTCCCGGCACGCCTTGCAGTGCTGGGAGAACACGAAACGACTGCCGCGGGCCCAGCCGGCCCGGGTCTGCCCCAGCTCCCGCAGCACCGGATCGAGCCGCCGCTCGGGCGACCGGTAGAACTGGAACCCGGCGGTGGTGTGGTCGAACGCGTCGGGCACGAGGGCGAACACCGTCCACCAGTTGCCGGGCGTGCCGCTGGCGGTGCCGGGCTCCGCCACCGGGTCGCGGTCGCCGAAGATCATCCCGTAGAGCAGCTCGCCCACGGGGTGGACGTCGGCGCGCGGGACCTGTCGGAGTCGAGGCATGCCCCCGGCTTACCGGCCGGGCCGGTCCCTGTGCCAGCATTCCGGGCGTGAGCGACGCCCTGTTGGACCCGCCGATCCCGTCCGAGGACCCCGTCCCCCCGGCGCAGGCCGCCGGCGTCATCGAGCGCTGCGAGGCCGCGGCCCGGGCCGGCGAGGTGCCCGACCGCGACGACCTGCTCGCGGTGCTCCGCCTGTCCGACGCCGACACGCTCGCCGCGGTGGCCGCCGCCGGGCGCCTCCGCCGCCGGGCCTTCGGCAACACCGTCAAGCTGAACTTCCTCGTGAACCTGAAGTCGGGCCTGTGCCCGGAGGACTGCCACTACTGCTCGCAGCGCCGTGGCTCCGAGGCCGACATCCTCACCTACAACACGGTGGGCGCGGACGTGGTGGGCGACGCCGCCCTCCGGGCCGCCCGAGCCGGTGCGGCGAGGGTCTGCCTTGTGGCGAGCGGCCGCGGTCCGACCGACCGGGAGATCGAGCACGTCGCCGAGGCCGTGATGGCGGTCCACGACGCCCATCCCGAGCTCGAGGTGTGTGCGTGCCTGGGGCTGCTCGCCGACGGCCAGGCCGAGCGCCTCGCGGACGCCGGGGTGTACGCCTACAACCACAACCTCAACACCTCCGAGGACCACTACGCGGAGATCTGTGACACGCACACGTTCGAGGACCGCGTCGACACCGTGGGCAAGGCCAAGGCGGCCGGTCTCTCCCCGTGCTCGGGTGCACTGTTCGGGATGGGCGAGACCGACGACGACATCGTCTCGGTGGGCCTCGCCCTGCGCGAGCTCGGTCCCGACTCGGTGCCGGTCAACTTCCTCATCCCGGTCGACGGCACGCCCATGGCGGGCCGCTGGGAGCTGAACCCGCAGCGGTGCCTGCGCATCCTGGCGCTCTACCGTTTCCTGTTCCCCGGCACCGAGATCCGCATCGCTGGCGGCCGGGAGGTCCACCTGCGCAGTGTGCAGGGCCTCGCCCTCGAGCTGGCGAACTCCATCTTCGTGGGCGACTACCTCACCACCGAGGGCCAGGCCGCGCACGCCGACCTGCAGCTCCTCGAGGACTGGGGCTTCGAGCCCCTCGAGCTGCCGGGCGGTCCGCCGGCCGCGGCGCCCGACCCGACCACCACCTCCGGGGCCGACGCCGCCGGCCCGTCCGGCGCCGCCACGTCCACCGACGAGGCGGCCGGGCTCGTGCGGATCCGTCGCCGGGGCGTGGGGACCGAGCTCCCGCCGAACGCCTGAAGAGTTGCAGCGGGGGCCCGTCCGACCGGTCGCGGGCAACGGTCGGTAGCGTCGGGAAGGTGCCCGGGGTCCCGCTCCCATGAGTCGTGCGCCGCGGCGGATCGCCGCCGCATGGTTCCTTCGGGCGCTCCTGCTCGGCGCCCTCGCCGTGGTGTGGTTCGCCCCACCGCTGAAGTCCCTGGACCGGACACCGGACGACGCCTCGATCACCTCCTACGACGTGGCGATGGACCTCGCAGCGGACGGCACCCTGCGCTCCGCCGAGACGATCGTGGTGGCCCTCCCCGCCGGCAAGCGCGGCATCTTCCGGGTCTTCGACGTGGCCGACCCCCGGCGCCCGGGCGTGGACCATCCCGTGAGCGACGTGACCGTGACCCGCGACGGCGTGCCCGAGCCGTGGACCTGGACCGAGTCGGCCCGGGGGACCGAGACGGCGAGGATCGGATCGCCGTCGGTGTTCCTCCCGGGCGGCAGCTACACGTACCGCATCGACTCGGTGACCACCGGGGCGCTCGAGCCCGGCGGTCGCCGCAACGGCCGCGACGAGACGCTCTGGTGGTGGGACGTGGTGGGCTCGGGCTGGCAGATGGCGATGGACTCGGTGACCGTCACGGCGCGCCTGCCGGCCGTGCCCTTGCGTGCGGAGTGCGTGCAGGGCACCGACACGCCCTGCACCGCGGAGATCTCCGAGCGCACGCTCACGGTGCGCACCGGGCCGCTGGCGCCCTACACGCCGGTCACGGTGCGGGTGGCCTTCCCGGCGGACGCGCTCCCACCCCCGCCCGGCGGCACGGACCATTCGGCCCGCGACACGTTGGTGGCGGCCCTGCTCGGCGCCCTCGCCGCGGTGGGCCTCGTCGTCGCCACCCGCGAGCGGCGGCCCGGGTTCCCGGTGCTGTTCGAACCGCCCGCGGGGGTGGGCCCGGCCCTCGGCGCCCGGGTGCTCCACGAGGACGACGCCGCGGACGCGCTGCTCGCCACGCTCTATGACCTCGCGGACCGGGGCGTGCTCCGCCTCGAGGGCGACGACGAGCGCTGGCACGTGCGCCTCCTGGTCGACCCGGCCACCGTCGAGCTGCGTCCGGAGGAGGTCGGGCTGCTCGCAGCCTTCCTGCTCCACGCGCCCGACGACACGTTCGTGGTGTCGGCCACCACCACCTCCGGCGAGCGGGTGAGCCGGGCGGTGGGCGTGCTGCGCGCCCAGGTCCACGAGGACGGTCGCCGCTACCTCCGCTCCTCCCTCCCCGGGATCCTGGCGTGGATGTTCGGCTGGCTGGCGTTCGCCGGTGTCCTCGTGATGACGGGCGTCTACTTCCTCGGCACGGGCTGGAGGAGCTGGCCCCTGCTCGCGCTGTGCGGCGCGTTCGCGCTCGTGGCGATGGGGATGGCGCTCGACCCCGCGGTGCGCACGGTGCACACCGCCGAGGGGCGGGACCTGTGGACCCGGGTCGGGGGGTTCTCCCGGTTCCTGACCACGCCCAGCTCCGAGTCGCGCTTCGACGCGGCGGCCCACCTCGACTGGTACCCGCGTTATCTGGGCTGGGCGATGGCCCTCGGGGTGGCCGACGCCTGGGACCGGCGCTACGCCGAGCAGGGCGTGGAGCTGCCGGCCGTGCCGTGGATCTGGTGGGCCGGCACCGGGCGGTTCAACGGCATGGCGGGCCTCGGGGCGTCGTTCGACGCGGCGATCAGCTCCGCCTCGGCCACCTACGCGGCGTCGCAGTCCTCGTCGGGCGGCGGGTTCTCCGGCGGCGGGTTCAGCGGGGGCTCCGGCGGTGGCGGTGGCGGCGGAGGGTCGTGGTGAGCGCATGCGGTGCTGGGCGATGATGGGGGTGACGGTCCGAACCGACCCGGACCGCGGAGCGCAACGGAGGCTCGGCCCGTGGTGATCGTCCTGGTGATCGTGGTCGTGCTCGTCGTGGCGGTGGTCCTGGTCGCGGTGCTCGGCCTCAACCGCCTGCGCCAGCAGCGCGTGCGGGTCGACGAGGCGTGGGCCGGCATCGAGGTGCAGCTGACCCGCCGCGCGGACCTGGTGCCGAACCTGGTGGAGACCGTGAAGGGCTACATGACGCACGAGCGGGGGACCCTCGAGGCGGTCACCGAGGCCCGGGCCGCGGCCGGCCGGGCCGGCTCGGTGGGTGAGGCCGCCGCCGCCGACGCGCAGATGCGGTCCGCGCTCGCCAACCTGTTCGCGGTGGCCGAGGCGTACCCCGACCTCAAGGCCTCCGCGAACTTCGGCCAACTGCAGGGCGAGCTGTCGCGCACCGAGGACCAGCTCGCGTTCGCCCGGCAGTACTACAACGACGCCTGCGCCACCCTGAACCGCACGATGGTGACCATCCCGTGGTCGTTGATGGTGGGTCCGTCGGGGGTGGAGAAGGGCGTCTTCTACGACGCCCCCGACGGCCAGGCGACGCCACCGCAGGTGAGCTTCTGACCGGCTCCGGCGGCCGCGTCGCGGCCGTCCGGATGTACGACCTCGGGCGCTTCCGTGGCTTCAGCGACTGCGTGTTCGCAGTTGCGCTCACGGTGCTCGCGGTGGTGGCGACGGTCCCGCCGAGCGGCTCGGGAGCGACCGCGATGGACTCGTTCCTGCGTGACGAAGCGGTGCGGTACGCGCCGTTCCTCGGCTCCTTCCTCGCGGTCGGCTACCTGTGGCTGCAGCACCACCGGCTCTACTCGGTGGTCCGCCGCGTCGACCGCCCGGCGGTGCTCTCGAACCTCGTGCTGCTGTGCCTGGTGGTGCTGATCCCGTGGCTCGCGCAGCTCGGCAGCGCCTACAACGAGTTGCGCACCCCGCACCTGCTGTTCGCCACGGGCCAGGTCGCCGCGGGTGGAGTGCTGCTGGCCGTCGGTCTGCACCTGCGTCGGGCGGGCCTCCTCGTCCCCGGGCTGTCCGATCGGGCCGCGCAGGTCCTCCTGTGGCGGATCGCCGTGCTGCCGATCGCCTGGAGCGGCGCGTTCATCCTGACCCTGCTGGGAGCGGGATGGATCGCGGCGGGTTGGCCGCTCGTGATCCTGGGGAGCCTGGCCGTCCACCGGTGGGTCGGTCCGCTGGACGAGGCGGTCGGCGTGGACGGCACCAGCGCCGAGGACCTGGAGGTGGAGCCGCCCCGCTCCGCCCGCCAGCTGCCGTCGGTCGTCCGCATCGAGGGCTTCAGTGACAACGTCTTCGCGTTCGGTGTGACCGCACTCGTGTTCCAGCTGCAGGTGCCCGACCGCGTGGCCACGAGCGAGGCCGACCTGCTGCGGTACCTCGGCCAGCAGTTCGATCCGAACCTCACGGGCTACGTCCTCGGGTTCGTGGTGATGGGCCTGCTCTGGGTGCTGCACGTGTCGCACCTCGCCCTGGTGGAGCGGCACGGCCGCCGGCTGGCCACGTGGAACCTCGTGCACCTCATGACGATCGCGGTGCTCCCGTTCACCACCTTGCTCTACTCCGACGTCCGGACCGGCACCACCACGGGGCTGTTCGCGGCCTCGGCGGCACTCGCCGGCCTGACCTCCGCGCTCCTGTGGCGTCACGTGGTCCACCATCGCCTCCAGGTGCCGTGGCTGACGGCGCCCCGGATCCGTGCGACCTCCGCCCGGGCCGCCGCAGTGCCGGCGGTGCTGGCGATCTCGTTGCCGGTGGCGTGGGGGGCGCCGGCGCTCGCCCCGCTGGTGTGGGCCGCGGGCGCGGTGATCGCCGCGGTCCGCTGGCCGATCGAGGACGCGACCGCCGACGAGTGGGAGCGGGCGGGTCGCCCGGACTGAACCCCGCACCCGGCACCCGTCCGCCGGGGGCGGGGGGGCCGTCCGGCCCATTCGTGACGGGGGAACCACCCAACGACGGTCCGCGTCGCCGTCCGTACCGTGAGTGGTGCCCCGCATGGGACGGGGCGGATCGGACACACGGTGACTCTGGACACGCGTCGCGGGATCGAGCTCCCGAACCGCACCGATGGAGGTGTGCGTCGACCGGCCGAACGTTGCGGCCGGGCGGTGCTCCTGAAGGCCCTGATCGTGGGTGCCGACGTGGCCGCCGTGGCGCTGTCGGTCGTGGTGGCCACCCTCGTGGTCGGGCTCCGTCAGGGGTGGACCTCGGCCGAGATGAACCGCATGGTGCTCGCCGGCGTGGTCACGCTGCCGGTGTGGCCGGTGCTGTTCGCCCGCCAGCACATGTACGCGGCGCGCTTCCTCACCCGATTCTTCGACGAGCTCGGGCGTGTGGTCCGGGTGGTCCTGCAGGGTGTCGTCGCGATGGTGGTGGTCGGGTGGCTGATCGACGCGCCGCTGTCGCGCTGGTGGACGCTGGTGTTCCTCGTCGCGGCGCTGGTGCTGGTGGGTGCCGAGCGAGTCGCGGTGCGCATCTGGTTCCGGCGGCGGCGCGTGAGCGGCCGGTCCCTTCGTCGGGTCGTGGTGGTGGGCACCAACCCCGAGGCCGCCGACCTGGCGATGGCGCTCGAGACGCCCCAGGTGGGCTACGAGGTCCTCGGGTTCGTGGGCGTCGAGCCCGACGCGCCGGACGAGATCCGTGGTCTCCCGGTGCGCCACGGCGTGGCCGGCACCCGCCGGGTGGCCGAGGAGCTCGGTGCCCAGGGCGTGATCGTGGCCACGACCGGCCTGGACGTGGGGGTGTCGAACGGGCTCCTGCGCGACCTGCTCGACGCCGGTCTGCACGTGGAGATGACCTCGGGACTGCGCGACGTCACCCCCGAGCGGATGACCGTGCGCCCGCTCGGCCGTCACCCGGTCGTGTACCTCGAGCCCGCCCGGCGCCTCGGCTGGCACGCGGCGGCCAAGCGCACCTTCGACGTGGCGGTCGCCTCGGCCGGCCTGCTGCTGCTGCTCCCGGTGCTCGCGGTCTCCGCCCTGGCCGTGAAGCTCACGTCGCGTGGGCCCGTGCTGTTCCGCCAGGACCGCGTGGGCCGCGACGGACGGATCTTCGCCGTGCTGAAGCTCCGCACGATGGTGGTCGACGCGGAAGCCCGCCTCGCCGAGGTCATCGACCTGAACGAGAGCGACGGCCCGCTGTTCAAGCTGCGTGAGGACCCGCGGGTCACCAGGGTCGGTCGCTGGTTGCGGCGGACGTCGATCGACGAGCTCCCGCAGCTCTGGAACGTGGTGCGCGGCGACATGAGCCTGGTGGGACCGCGCCCGGCGCTGCCCCGGGAGGTCGCGGACTGGGGCGACGAGCTGTTCGACCGGCTCCGGGTCCGACCGGGGATCACCGGCATGTGGCAGGTGTCGGGGCGGAGCGACACGAGCTTCTCCGAGTACCAGCGCCTCGACCTGTTCTACGTGGACAACTGGTCGATCCTGATCGACCTGGGCGTGCTCGCCCGCACCGTGCCGACCGTGCTGTCCGGCCGGGGCGCCTCGTAGCCGGGGAACGCGACCTAGAGGACGCTGGCGGCGCCGCCGCCCGAGGGCGGCGGCGGGAAGGCGAGCAGGAAGCCGTCGGTCCCGCCGGCCGCCGGGGTGGCGGTCATCTGGCCGGTGGTGGTGCCGCTGACCACGAGGTGCCCGTCCTCGGTGCGCGTCAGTCCGGTGACCTCCTCCTCGCCGGCGGTGCCGAACACGGCCACCCAGCGGAGCCGCCCGGTGTCGGTGTCCACCGCCGCGAGGAAGCCGTCGCGTCCGCCGCCGTCGGACGGCGGCGCGCCGGGTGCCGCCACCCGTTCCGCGCCCACCACGGGGCCGCCGACGGTGCCGGCCACGAGCACCGTGTCGCCGTCGACCACCACGCCGGTCGCTCGGTCCTCGCCGGGTGAGCCCCACTGGACCGCCCAGCGGGCGGCGCCGGACGAGTCGAACGCGGCGACCATCGCATCGGTGCCACCGGCCGCGCCCCCCGGTCGCGGCGCCGCCCCGTCGGTGGCGGGCGGCGCCGGGGCGGCGGGCAGGGTGCCGTCGGTGCTCCCCGCGGCCACGACCACTTCCGTGCCGCGTGCCGCCTGCCCTCCGATGGCGACCGCCGCGGCGCGATCGGTCCCCGGTGTGCCGAACGGGGTGAGCCAGCGCTGGTTGCCGGAGGGGTCGAAGCGCGCCACCCACGCGTCGTTGCCCCCGAGGCCGGGAACCCGCCCCGCCTCGGAGGTGGAGCCGGCGGCCAGCGCGTCGCCGTCGGGCGCCGCCGCGGCGCCGGTCGCCTCATCGGAGCCCGCGCTGCCGAACTGTCGGGCCCAGCGCACGGTCCCGCCGTCGTCCACGCGGAGCACCAGCGCGTCACGCTCGCCGAGGAAGCCGCCGGTCGGGTCCTGCGCGCCGGGGAACAATCCGTCGGTGGAGGCCGCCGCGAAGGAATGGGTGCCGTCCTCGACCATGGCCACCCCGCCGAGGCGCGCCTCGCCGCCGTCGCCGTCGACCGCGGGAGCGCCGATCGCGCCGTCGGCACCGAGGGCCGCGCACCAGAGCGAGGTGCCCGGCGCGCCGCCGCCCGCCACCTCGCCGCAGGCCAGCGCCGCACCGGTGGGGGCGGCCGTCACGCCGGTGGCGACCTCGCGGCCGGGCCCAGCGCCCTGCCGGACCGCACGCGCGGTGCCGTCGGCGCTCGCGACCGTCGCGGTCAGGGTGTCGGAACCGCCGGCCGCCGGCGCGCCGCCGGTCGCCGGGTCCGGGGGGAGTCCGGCGCTGGCGCCGACCGCCACCACGTCGGCACCGCGACCTGAGACCGCGCGCAGCACGTCCTCGCCCGCACCGCCGACCTGGAACGCCCACACGGGCTGCGGCGGGGACCCGTCCTCCGGCGGCGTGGTGGTTGCCGTCCCCCCGGACGGGAGGGTCGTTGTCGTCGTGGTGGAGCGCCGCGACGCGGTCACCGGCGCCGAGTCGTCCGACGACGAGCAGGCCGCCACGGCGGTCGCGGCCATCGTCACGAGCCCGGCCACGACCACCCACCGGGTCCCCCGACGGGTGGTGGTCGGGCGGCGCCGTGTCGGTGTCACGTGGGACATTCCGGGAAGTATCACCGCTGCCGCGCCCACCCGTGCAGCACCCCACTCCCCGACGCCGCGACCGTGTGGCAGGCTGTCCGCCCATGAGCGACCTGCCGCCCCTCGATCAGCCCCAGGCCTACGTCGTCGTCGGACCGAACGACCAGCGCGGGCCCTACACGCTCGAGCTGCTGATCGGCGAGGTGCTCGCCGGTCGCCTGCACGACGCCACCCCGGTCTGGTGGCCGGGCCTCGCGGAGTGGACCACGATGAGCGGTCACCCCGGCGTGGCCGCCGAGCTGGCCCGCCGGCGTGCGGGCTACGCCGACCCGCAGGCCTTCGCGCCCGTCGCCCCCGAGCCCCAGCAGCCGGCGCCCGGCCAGTACGAGGAGGCCGCGGGCTGGGGGACCTCCGCCCCCGGCCAGCCCACTGCGGTGGTCTCGGGCCAGGACTACTCCGCCGACATGTACGCCGCCGGCCCGCAGGTGGAGGCCGCCCCCGCGGTCGACCCCACCCCTGCCCAGGACCCCTTCGCGCCCGTCACGGCGGTGGAGCAGACGCCGGCGCCCGCAGAGGCCGCGCCCGTGGAGGCCCAGGAGTCCACCCAGCTGTTCGGCGAGGTGGCCGCGGCCGAGGTGGCCACCGGCGCCATCGAGTCGCCGTCGCCGTTCTCGCCGGCCGAGGCGGCCCCGGCCGAGCCCGCCGCCGGGGTGGTGGAGCCCGAGGTGGTCGCCCCCGACCAGGTGGAGTCGCCGTCCGAGGGCGTGGACCCCTCCCACCAGGCGGCCTTCGACGACCTCGTGGGCCGGAGCCGTGCCCGCACCGCCGGCGTGGACGCGGTGGCGGCCGCGGACGCCGCGCTGCTCGCCGCGGTCGCCGACGCCGCCACCGGCGCCGGGTACCGCGAGACCGAGCGCTCCTCCGGCGAGGACCGCCACGAGCTCACCTTCGAGGGCCAGCCCGGCGAGACGCTCGGCGTCCACCTGGGCCGGCTGACCGGTGACGACCCCGAGGCCGTGCGCGCCGAGGACGTGCCGTTCGAGGTCCGCTACCAGTCCAGCCGCTTCGGCGGCGAGGTCGAGGTGGTCGAGCCCGCCAACGGCGAGGTCGTCGTGGTCGCCGACGAGTGGTCCGGCCAGGCGACCTCGAAGGTGGCCCTGCGCCTGCCGCTCGAGGACTACCTGGGGTCCGACCTCTCGGTGGACTCGGGTGCGGTGGGCCGTGACGTCGCGGCGGTCATCGCCGTCGTGAAGTCCCGCATGGGCTGATCGGTCGGGTCCGTCCCGGCCGGGTCGTCGTGGTGGGTGTCCACCCCGGCGGCCTCCAGCACCTCCTCCATCTCGCGTCCCCGGCGGATGCGCTGCGCGCGCCACCAGAGCACGAGGAGGCCCACGACCAGCGCGGCCGCCGCGATCACCGTGAGCGTGCCGACCCAGTCGGAGGCCTGCTCGTACGTGGCGCCGAGTGCCCAGCCCGCCCCGATGAGCGCGGTGTTCCAGATCAGGGACCCCACTGCCGAGTAGGCGAGGAACTGGGCGCGACCCATGCGCGTCGTCCCGGCGGGGACCGACACGATGCTGCGCGCCAGCGGGATCATCCGGGCGACCAGCACGACCTTGGTGCCGTGGCGGTCCATCCACGCGTCGGCCCGGTCGAGCCGTTGGTCGTCGACCTTCAGGATGCGCCCGTAGCGCAGCACGAGCGGCCGACCCCCGTAACGCCCGGCCTCGTAGAGGACCGCCGCGCCCATGAGCGAGCCGAGTGTGGAGGCGACGATCGCCACCACCGGGTTGAGCGCACCCTGCTCGACCATGAAGCCGGCCAGGGGGAGCACCAGTTCGGAGGGGATCGGTGGGAAGACGTTCTCCAGGAACATCACGAGGGTGAGGACGAGCGGGCCCCCGGTCTCGACCGCCTCCGTCACCCTGTCGGTCAGTGCGAACACGCGGCCTCCAGCCCCTCCGGGACGTCGTCCCGCCCACCCGCCGCTGCGGGCACCCGAATCATGACATGGTAGTCAGGTGTTGGCCGACGTGTGTATCGCCGGGGGAAGGGACCGCTCGTCCGGCGCCGCCGAGGGCTCCCGGAAGGTCAGGCTGATCCGCTCTGCGCCGCCGCGCTGGCGGGGCACCGAGTGCTGCCACCGGCGCTGGCACGCCCCGCCCATCACGAGCAGGTCCCCGCTGTGCAGCGTCCAACGGTGGGAGTCCCCCGGTCGACCCGGCGCCGGGCGCACCAGGAAGCGGCGCGGCCCTGCCAGGCTGACGATCACGACGACCGGGTCGGGGTGGTGGCGGCCGATCCGGTCCCCGTGCCACGCCACCGCGTCGTCACCGCTGCGGTACCAGTTCGCCCACAGGTGCGTCACCGCCGCGCCGTAGCGCTCGGTCGCCGCCCGCACGATGTCACCCAGTGGGCCGTCCCAGGCGGGTGTGCCACGGGCGAGCCGGAGCTCCGCGGTGAGCCGCGGTTCGTCGACGAGTCGGCCGTACATGGCGCGACGCCGGCGCTGCCAGGACAGGCCCGTGGTGGGAGCGGTCACCTGGTCGAAGAGCGAGTCGGCCCCCTGCAGCCAGTGCCGGCCGACGTCGATCCACGAGCCCGCGTCGAGCCACGTGCGCTCGACCGGCGCATCGGGACGAACCCTCGGCGCGCCGGGGCCGGTGGCCGGGCCCGGGTCGGGGGAGAACTCCTCGAGGCGGAGCTGTCGTGCGCCCACGGATCCACCCTAGCGAACACCTGTTCGGTCCGGCCACGGCTCCGGTGCCCCGATCCCGTATCGTGCGCCCGATGCGAGGACGGCGGAGGTGGCGACGCGGGCTGCTCGGCGCTGCGCTGCTCGCCGTACTCGTCGTCCTGGGAGTGGTCGCGCCGGCCGCGGGGGCGGACAGCACCGGGCGGACGCAGGGCGGCGACGGCGCCGCGGTGGGCACCCCGGGGCGCACGTCCCTGCCGCCCGGGTCGCTCGGGCCCGACGGGGTGCTCACGATCGCCGTGCGCGAGATCCGGCCGTTCGTCTACCGGGCCGGCGACGGGTGGTCCGGCTACAGCATCGACATGTGGGAGCGCGCCGCCCGCGCGCTCGACGTGCCCTACCGCTTCGTGGAGGTGGCCAACGTCGGCGAGCAGCTCGACGCGGTGACCTCCGGTCGTGCCCAGGCCGCGCTGGGCGCGATCTCCATCACCGCGGACCGCTCCGAGCGCGTCGACTTCTCCCAGCCGATCTTCGACTCCGGCCTACAGGTGCTCGTTCGCTCCGAGGGCGACAGCAGCCCGTGGCGGGCCATCGGCTCCCTGTTCGGGCCCACCCTGCTCCTCGTGCTGATCGGCCTGGTCGTCCTGCTCCTCGTGGTGGGCCACCTCGTCTGGCTGCTCGAGCGGGGTCGCAACGACGAGTTCCCCCGCGGGTACGCGGCGGGGGTGTGGGAGGGCATCTGGTGGGCGATGGTCACCATGGCCACCGTCGGCTACGGCGACACCGTGGCCCGCACGCGCTGGGGTCGGGTCCTGTCGATGGTGTGGATCCTCGCCGGCCTCGTGCTGGTCGCCCAGTTCACCGCGACCGTCACCTCGACGCTCACCGTGGAGCGCATCACGAACGAGGTCCGGGGGATCGGCGACCTGTACGGCCGCACGGTCGGCACGGTCCGTGACACGTCCTCGGCGACCTACCTCGAGAACATCGACCTCCCGGCCAACGGGTACGCGGACATCGACGAGGCCACCGACGCCCTGCTCGACGACGAGGTCGACGCCGTGGTCTACGACTCGCCGGTGCTGCGCTACTTCGCCCGCACCGCGGGCCGGGGGCGGACGCAGGTGGTGGGACCGCTCTACCAGCCGCAGGGCTACGGGATGGCGTTCCCGGAGAACAGCCCCGCGGTCGACGCCGTGGACGAGGAGTTCCTGTCGCTCCGGGAGGACGGGACCGCGGAGTCCCTCGAGCAGCGCTACTTCGGGGGCTGAGCGGCGGAGCCGCTCAGCGGACGCCGATGATCGGGTCGCCGACCGCCTTGAGGAGCTCGCCCACGGTGTGGTCGGCCTCGAGCGGGTGACGCAACGCCACGTCGGGGTGCACCGTGTAGGAGTTCCTGCGGCCGGTGCGGTGCCGGGTCAGGTAGCCGCCCTCGACGAGCTCCCCGACGATGCGCTGGGTGGCACGTTCGGTGATGCCCACCTCCTCGGCGAGGTCGCGCAGGCGCAACTCGGGGTCGCGGTTGAGCAGCACGAGGACGTGCGCATGGTTGGTGAGGAACGTCCAGCTCTCGGCCACGCCGGGAGTCTAACCCCGCGCGCACGTCAGATCCCGATAGGGGTCACAGGAAAGTCCTGTCCACAGAGGCGACGAACACCGGAATCAGTGTTCATCTCTTAGACTCCGCCGACCGGACGACTTCCGTCCCCGACTCCCCACGAGGCCACTCCGATGAGTTCCGCACCGCCCGCCGAGACCCCGGCCGCCGACGCCCCCGTGGCGTGGTGGCTGGAGCACCCCGAGGACGTGTCGGGCCGTCTGGGGGTGGACGTGGCCACGGGGCTCTCCGCCGACGAGGTGCGCCGCCGCACCGAGGAGTACGGCCTCAACGAGCTCGCCGAGGCGCCCCGCCGGGCGGCCTGGCTGCGTTTCCTCGACCAGTTCAACAACCTGCTCGTCTACATCCTGATCGGCGCAGCGGTGCTCTCCGCCGCGGTGGGCGACCTGAAGGACCCGATCGTCATCGCGATCGTCCTGCTCATCAACGCCGTGCTCGGCTTCGTGCAGGAGAACAAGGCCGACGACGCGCTGGCCGCGCTGAAGGGCATGCTCGAGGTCGTCGTCCGGGTGCGGCGCGCGGGTGAGGTCCTCGAGGTACCGGCCCGGGAGATCGTCCCCGGTGACGTGGTGCTGCTCGAGGCGGGCGACCGGGTCCCGGCCGACGGCCGGTTCATCGCCGCCACCTCGGTGTCGGTCGACGAGTCCACGCTCACGGGCGAGTCGGTGCCGGTCGACAAGACCGCCGAGGCCATCCACCCCACGGGTGACCCCGACGTGCCGCTCGCGGAGCGCTCCAACTGCGGCTACATGAACACCACGCTGGTGCGCGGCCGGGCGGAGCTCGTGGTCACCGCCACCGGCATGCACACCGAGGTGGGCCGTCTCGCCGGACTCCTCGGCGCCGCGGAGCAGCAGACCACGCCGCTCCAGGAGCAGCTCGACAAGCTGGGCCACCGGTTGGCGCTCATCGCCGGGATCGCCGTCCTCGCCGTGTTCGCCGTCGGGATGATCCAGGGCGACGAGCTGTCCGAGGCGGTCCTCGGCGCCGTGGCCCTCGCGGTGGCGGCCATCCCCGAGGGCCTTCCGGCCGTGGTCACCGTGACGCTGGCGATCGGCGTGTCGCGGATGGCGAAGGAGCGCGCGATCGTCAAGCGCCTCGCGTCGGTCGAGACCCTCGGTTCCACCACGGTGATCTGCTCCGACAAGACCGGCACGCTCACGCTCAACCAGATGACCGCCACGCGGATCGTGGCCGCCGGCCACGGGTACCGCATCGACGGGCTCGGTTACGGCGACGAGGGTGCGATCGTCGCCGACGAGCCGTCTCCCGACGCCGGCGACCTGTCGCCGATCACCCCGGCGCTCGAGGCGGGCGTGCTGTGCAACGACGCGCACATCCGCACCGGCGACGACGGCCGCCCGCAGCTGGTGGGCGACCCCACCGAGGGGGCGCTCGTGGTGGCCGCCCGCAAGGCGGGCCTCGACCCGGAGGCCATCCGAGCCGCGGCACCCCGTCTCGGCGAGGTGCCCTTCGACTCCGCGGTCAAGTACATGGCCACGCTGCACCCCGCGCCGGCGGACGGCGACGGCGAGGTGCTCTACGTGAAGGGCGCCCCCGACGTCGTCCTCGGTCGCTGCACCCACGTCCGCGGTCCCGGCGGCGCCGTGGAGCTCGACGACGTGGCCCGCGCGGAACTGCAGGCCACCAACGACGGGCTCGGCTCGCAGGGCCTGCGGGTGCTCGCGGTGGCCTCCCGGCCGGTGCCGGTCGCCCAGGGTTCGGGCCGTCCGGAGCACGCCGAGCTCGGCGAGCTCGTGGAGGGCCTGACCCTGGAGTCGCTCGTCGGCATCCTCGACCCCGCCCGGCCCGAGGCCGTGGCCGCCGTGGCCGAGTGCCGGTCCGCGGGCATCGGCGTGAAGATGATCACCGGCGACCACGCGTCCACCGCGGGGGCCATCGCCGCAGAGCTGGGGATCCGTGGCCGGGTGGTCACCGGCGCCGAGCTCGAGGTCACCTCCGACGAGGACCTCGCCGCGATGATCGACGACATCGGCGTGTGCGCCCGGGTGTCGCCCGAGCACAAGGTGCGGGTGGTCAAGGCGCTGCAGGCCAACGGCCGCGTGGTGGCCATGACCGGCGACGGCGTGAACGACGCCCCCTCGCTCAAGCAGGCCGAGATCGGCGTGGCGATGGGGGTCACCGGCACCGAGGTCACCAAGGAAGCCGGTGACATGATCCTCACCGACGACAACTTCGCCACGATCGTGAAGGCGGTCGAGCGGGGCCGGGCGATCTACGACAACATCGTCACCTTCGTCCGGTTCCAGCTGACCACCAACGTGGCCGCGATCCTGACGATCCTGACCGCCCGGCTCGCCGGCCTCCCCGCGCCGTTCAACCCGATCCAGGTGCTCTTCGTGAACATCCTGGCCGACGGCCCGCCGGCGATGAGCCTCGGCATGGACCCGCCGCGGCCGGGCGTGATGGACCAGGAACCGCGCGCCCGCGGCGAGCGGATCCTGAACGCCGAGCGGCTCCGGCGGATCGTGTTCTCCGCGGTGATCATGACCATCAGCGTGATCACCGTGCTGTTCGTCTTCGGCGAGGGGACCATCGGCGAGGTCGGTACCTGGAGCCCCGACACCGACCCGGCCTTCACGATGGCCTTCACGCTGTTCGTGCTCTACCAGCTGCTCAACGCCTTCATCGTGCGCAGCGGCGACCTCTCGGTGTTCAACCGGTTCACGCTCACCAACCGGGCGCTCCTCTGGGCGGCGTTCGGCGTGGTCGTCACCCAGGTGCTGGTGGTCTACGTGCCGTTCCTGCAGGGCGTGTTCGGCACCGTGTCGCTCACCGCCGAGCAGTGGGGCTGGTGCGTCCTCGGCTGCCTGCCGCTGCTGGTGATCGCCGAGATCCGCTCGGCGGTCGCCCGGGCCCGGACCCGGACCCAGCACGCCGCGGCGGCCTGATCCGTCAGGCGACCTCGTAGCCGGCTTCGTCGATCGCGGCGCGGAGCGCGTCATCGCGCGCGGTGCCGTCGACGGTGACGGTCTTCGCGGCGACGTCGACCGCCACCCGCTGCACGCCCTCGACCCCGGACACCTCGGACTCGATGGCGGCCTTGCAGTGGTCGCAGGAGATGCCGGGCACGGAGTAGGTCACGGTCGCCATGACCCGAACGTACCGCGACCCTGAACGACCGCGACCCTGAACGACCGCGACCCTGAACGACCGCGA
>JBMOJH010000021.1:0-38531 GCA_049316905.1 Microthrixaceae bacterium
GGGAGTTCGAATCTCCCCAGCCCGACGGTCCGGAACCCCTGCCATGGCAGGGGTTCCGCCGCGTTCGGGTCCGGCGTGGACCCTCCGGGGCCCGGGAACGGTCGTGGCCACGGCCGACCTGCACCGGCTGCTCCGGGGCTGGATCTCCGTGTTGATCAGCTCGAGCGGTTGATCCGCTCGACCGCGTCCAGGTGCGGGCCGGGAGAGCGGCCGGAGCGTGGATCCCGCCGGTCACCTTGGCTAGGTTCTGCCGTCACGACGCAGTCGCAGGGGGGGGCGCGGCCCGTGCACGTCACTCTCATCCGTCCGCCGATCCTCGTCCCGCGACTGGCCCTCACCGCTCCGACGTGTCCACCGGTGGGTCTGGCGTACGTGGCAGGAGCCCTCCGGGCGGCCGGACACGACGTCACCGTGATCGATGCGGTCGGCGCCGCGCCGGATCAGTTCGTGGACTATCGGGGCGACCGGTTGCTGACCCACGGGCTGACGGTGGACCAGACGGCACAACGGGTGCCGGCCGACACCGACGTCATCGGCGTGTCCTGCATGTTCTCCCACGAGTGGCCCGTCGACCGCGAGCTCCTGGAGGCGGTCCGACGCCGCTGCCCGGAGGCACTGTTGGTCGTGGGCGGGGAGCATGTGACGGCCATGGCCGACGTGGTGCTGGACCAGTGCCCGGCGATCGACGTGGTGGTCCTCGGCGAGGGTGAGACCACGCTGGCTGAGGTGATCGCCCGGCATGCCGAAGGGGCCGCACCGGAACCGCTCGCCGGCACGGCCACCCGCGAGGTGGGGGACGACTCACGCACGGGAACGCCGGTGCTGCTGGCGGCGCGGCGGGACCGGGTCCTCGCCGTCGACGACCTTGCCGCCCCCGCCTGGGACCTGTTCCCCGTGGAGGCCTACCTGTCGCGGGGTCTGGGTTTCGGCGTGCACCGCGGGCGTTCCATGCCGGTGGTGGCGACCCGTGGTTGCCCGTACCAGTGCACGTTCTGCTCCAGCCCCGCCATGTGGACCACCCGGTACGTCGCCCGATCGCCGCAGGAGGTGGTCGACGAGATCCAGTCGTACGTGCGCGACTACGCCGCGGAGAACATCGACTTCTACGACCTCACCGCGATCGTCCGGAAGTCGTGGGTGCTCGAGTTCTGCCGGTTGGTGCAGGCACGCGGGCTGAGCATCACCTGGCAGCTGCCGAGCGGTACCCGCTCGGAGGCGCTCGACGACGAGGTCCTCGGCGAGCTGTACCGGGCGGGGTGCCGGAACCTGAGCTACGCACCCGAGAGCGGATCGCCGGCGGTGCTGGAACGGATCAAGAAGCGGGTCGACCTCGGCCGGATGCGTCGATCCATGCGCGCGGCAGTGCGTGCCGGGATCAACACGAAGGCCAACATCATCCTCGGGTTCCCGGGTGAGACCCATCGGGAGGTGTTCCAGACGTTGGGGTTCTGCGTGCACGTCGCGGTGCTGGGCCTGCACGATCTCAGCATCACGCCGTTCTCGCCCTACCCCGGAACCGAGCTGTTCGACGAACTGTCCGCGGCCGGTCGGGTGGGCCCGTTCGACGACGAGTACTTCCTGTCGCTGCTGTCGTACTCCGACCTCTCGGCCGCCGTGTCGTGGTCCGAACACATCAGCGACGCAGCGCTCGGCCGGTATCGGGCGCTCGGCATGGCCCTCTTCTACGGCACCTCGTTCCTGTGCCGTCCGTGGCGTGTGCTGCAGCTGGTGCGGAACGTCGCGTTCCGGGAGCAGCAGGAGTCGCGGCTCGAGATGACCCTCAAGGACCACCTCCACCGCCGCAAGGGCCGCTGATCCGACACATCGTCGCACAGCCGGCCGGGGCGACCGACCAGGTCGGCCCCACCACGGCTGCACTCGGGCGTCGGGGCGGCGAATGGTACGTACCCATCGCGGCCCGGCCCGGGCCGGTTCGGCGCACGCCACCTCCAGACTGGTGAGGTGGTACGAACCGCTCCGCTGCTCGACCGGACGCGCGTCCGGTGGCTCCTCAACGCCGTCGGCGTCGCGGTGGTGGGCATCAACCTGGTGGAGGTGACAGGGCGCTCGCCGCTCGGCTCCGACGTCGTCGCCGGTGTCGACCCCCATTCCAACCTCCTCGCCCTGGCCACCGTCGCGGTCGGGGTGGCGGTGGCACGGCGCTCGTCGGGGGCCTCCCGACGGGCCTGGACGCTCCTCGCCGCCGCCACGGGATTGTTCGTCGCCGGCGACCTCGTCTGGACCTACCTGAAGCTCACCGGCTCCGAGGTCCCGTGGGTCTCGCCGGCCGACGTCCTCTACCTGGCCGGCTACCCCTTGGTGTTCCTCGCCCTCTGGGAGATCGCGAAGGGCCGGGCCGGGCGCGAAGGGCGCGCCGCGCTCCTCGACGGCCTCACGGTCGCGCTGGGGTTCGGGCTCCTCGCCTGGCAGGCCGTGGTGGTGGCGCCCGGCGGCCTCGCCAACGCGGAGAACCTGCTCGCCGAGGTCCTCCTGGTCGCCTACCCGTTCCTCGACGTCGTGCTGCTCGGTGCCCTCGTGGGTCTGCTCCTCCTCCCGGCCGAGGGTCGGCGGGCGCTGGGCTGGCTCGCCGGCTTCGTGGGGGCCTTCGCGGTGGCGGACCTCGTCTACGCCGGCTGGTCGTACAACGCCGGCGCCGTGGCCTGGACCGACGTGGGCTACTCGGTGGCGTACCTCCTCCTGGTCAACGCGATGCTGTCGCCCGCCGCGACCCGCATCGCCGAGCGTCGAACGCTGCGGGAGGCCGGCACCGCCCGTTACGTGCTCCTCGGGATCTCCGCCCTCGCCCCGAGCATCACCGCGGCGGTGTGCCTCGCCTGGTTCGGCGAGGTGAACGACGTCGTCTTCCTGATCACCACCGCCGGCCTCGGAGCGGTCCTCACGGTCCGGGTCGCCCGCACGGTGGCGTCCGAGCGCTCGGCCCGCCGCGCCAGCGACGATGCCCGCACCGAGCTCGACCGCATGGCGCACCAGGACACGCTCACCGGGCTGCCGAACCGGCCGGCCCTGCTCGAACGTCTCCGCTCCGGCGAACCGGTCGGGGCGGTCCTGTTCGTCGACCTCGACCGCTTCAAGCTCGTCAACGACACCGCCGGGCACGCCTTCGGCGACGAGGTCCTGCGGGAGACCGCCCGGCGGATCGCCGCGGCCGTCCGCGAGGACGAGGTGGTGCATCGGCTCGGGGGCGACGAGTTCGTGGTGCTGTCGCCCGAGCACGACCCGGACCGGTTGCACCGCACGGCGGAGCGCATCGTGGCGGCGGTGTCGGAACCCGTGCTGTCCGCCGGCTTCGAGTGGTACCTCGGAGCATCGGTGGGTATCGCGCCGTCCGGTCCCGCTGACGGGCAGGGCCACGAGAACCTCCTCCGGGACGCGGACCTCGCGATGTACGCGGCCAAGCGGCGGCGCCGCGGCTCCATCGTGACCTTCGACGAGCCGATGCGGGTGGAGCTCGAGGAGCGTCACCGCACGGAGATCGAGCTCCGACGGGCGGTCGCGGCAGAGGAGATCGTCCCGTGGTTCCAGCCGATCGTGCGGCTCGAGGACGGCTCCATCGCCGGCTTCGAGGCGCTGGCCCGCTGGGAGCGCTCGGACGGGTCGGTGACCGCCGCCGGGGACTTCGTCGAGGTGGCGGAGCAGTGCGGGCTGATGGCCGCGATCGACGGCGGCGTCCTGGATCGGTCGGTGGACTTCATCGCCCGCTGGAACGCGGCATCGGACGGGCCGGACGGCTTCGTGTCGGTGAACCTCAGCCCGAACGAGGTGGCGGCCGGTGACGTGGCCGGCCGCGTGCAGCGGGCGCTCGACCGGGCGGGGATCGAGCCGTCGTGGGTGGTCGTCGAGCTCACGGAGGGGGCGCTCGCGCTGGCGCCGGAGGTGGCCTCGCGGCGCATTGCGGAGCTGGCCGACCTCGGCGTTCGCATCGCGCTGGACGACTTCGGCACGGGCCACTCGTCGCTCGCTCACCTGCTGCGGTTCCCGGTGGAGCTGCTGAAGGTGGACCGGCTCTTCGTGGAGGAGCTCGGCACCGCCACCGCGGAGCGCAGCGTTGCCGCAGCCGCGCACCGAATGGCGGCGACGCTCGGGATCACCCCGGTGGCGGAGGGCGTGGAGACCTCGGGCCAGGCCGCGGAGCTGTACGCGCTCGGCTACCGCTTCGCGCAGGGGTACCACTTCGGGCGGGCGATGGCGCCGTCCCAGGCGTTGCGCCTGGCGACCGCTCCGCCGTCGGTCCGCACGATGGGGCCGGCCCGCGACTGAGCCTCCCGGGTCCGCCCGCCGCCCATCGCGCCGTTCGGGGCCCGGACACGGCAGCATGGAGGAACGCCCGAGACACGGGCCGGGCCGCCGGACGGTGGTCGGGGAACAACAGAGGGAACCACCGATGAAGCGTGCACTGGGACTGCTACTGGCCGTCACGCTCGTGGGCGGCGTCGCCGCGGCCTGCAGCAACAGCGACGAGTCCAGCGAGAAGGCCACCACCACGACCGCTGCCTCCGGCAGCAGCTCGGAGGGCAGCGGCTCCTCGGGCTCGTCGAACACCGGCAACGCGAAGGTCGACGCCTACTGCAACAAGGTGCAGGACCTGGCCGACTCCGTCACGAAGGCCGCGGAGTCCAAGGACGCGTCCTCGGGCCAGCAGCTCGCGGACCAGGCGAAGGCGCTCGCGAGCGATGCGGGTGGTCTGGCCGGCGAGGTCGTCAAGGACCCGTCGCTCGCCAGCAAGATCGCCGACTGCTCGAAGAAGGCCTCCGACGCGCTCAGCGAGCTGCAGAAGAGCCTCACGTCGAACCTCGGTTCGGTCAGCATCCCGAACGGCTGATCACCGGGACGACATCCGGCCCTCGCTCCAGCTCCCCTCCGCCTCAGGAGGGGAGCTGGAAGCGCCGGAAGAAGTCCCAGCTCACGCGGCTGGCGTCGAGGTCCATGTTCGTGGGCCCCACGATGGCCTCGATGCTCCGGGAGAACTCGCTGCCCGGCCAGCTGTGGCCCCCGCCCTTCACGACGAAGAACTCGACCGAGATCCCGTCGGGGCACTCGTAGGTGCGCCGGAGCACCTCGGGAGTGATGTCGGTGTCGGCCGGCGTGGCCCCGCAGCGGTCCGCCCCCACCCAACCCCGGACCGCCTCCGGGTAGCCGGGCCCGTCGATGTCCGCGTCGGCGGCCGGCGGGAGCGTCGGTGTGGTGCCGGCCAGCGCAGAGCTCAGGTCACCGACCCCGCCGTTGAAGAGCAGGATCGGGTCGGCCGTGCCGTGGACGGCGAGCACGGGCACCGGGCGGGACGGAGCGCAGCCCTCGGGGAACCGCACCCCCGCGATCGGGGCGATCGCGGCGAAGCGGTCGGCGCGCACGCAGCCGAGCGTGGAGGCCATGAACGCCCCGTTCGACAGGCCCGTGGCGTAGACGCGTGACGTGTCCAGGCACAGCTGCTGACCGAGCTGGTCGAGGAGGGCGTCGACGAAGGCGAGGTCCGGGTTCGACGGATCGAGCCCGACCTTCCACGCCGGTACGGCGCCCTCGCCCTGCGGCACCGCCACCGCGAAACCCTCCTGTTGGCCGAGCCGGCCGTAGGAGGCCATCCCCGTGTGGACCTCCGCGCCCTCCGCCAGGCCGTGGAAGTCGAGCACCAACGGCACCGGGTTCCGGCCGTCGTGACCGGCCGGGGTGGTCAGGAGGTACCAGCGCTCGGTTCCCCCGACCGACACGGTCCGCCGTTCGTCGGTGACCGCACCGGTCGTGCTCGACCCGCACCCCGGCGACGGGCGGGCCGGACCGTCGGCCGCCACGCCCGGCTCGGCGGCGGTGGTCGGGGGGCGCTCCGTGGTGGTGGGCCCGGCCGACGAGGTCGTGGCGGCGTCGGACCGGTCGTCGCCGCCGCTGCAACCCGCGAGCACGGCAGCGGCGAGGACCAGGGCGAGTGCGGCGGCGAGGCGGGGCCGGGGTGCGGTCACGGGCGCAACATAGTTCCCGGCCGACGGGCTTCTGCCCGCGGAACACCGCCGGCAGGGTTGCGGGGCGTACGATCGCCGGATGGTGGACCCGAGCCATGCCGACGCCGACGATCCGGGCTGGGCGGCGTGGCGTGCCGCCATGGGTACGGCCACCGACCGCGGCGCCGAGTGGACCACGATGTCGGGCGTGCCGGTGGCCCCGGTCTACGGCCCCGCGCACCCGGGGCCCGGCGAGCTGCCCGGTCAGTACCCGTACACACGCGGCCCGCACGCGTCGATGTACCGCTCGAAGCTGTGGACGATGCGGATGTTCGCCGGCTTCGGCACCCCGGTGGACACGAACGAGCGGTTCCGCGACCTGCTCGCCCAGGGCGGCAGCGGCCTGTCGGTGGCGTTCGACCTGCCCACGCTGATGGGACGGGACTCCGACGACCCGATGTGCCGGGGCGAGGTGGGCCGCTGCGGGGTGGCGGTGGACACGGTCGCCGACATGGAGGATCTCTTCCGGGGGATCGATCTCGGCGGGGTCACCACGTCGATGACGATCAACTCGCCCGCCGCCGTGATCCTCGCGATGTTCGTCACCGCCGCCGAGGGCGCGGGCACGCGCCGGGACCGTCTCGGCGGCACCCTCCAGAACGACATCCTGAAGGAGTACCAGGCGCAGAAGGAGTTCCTCTTCCCGCCGCGCCCGTCGATGCGACTCGTGGCCGACACGGTCCGGTTCGCCGCCGCGGAGATGCCCCGGTGGCACCCGGTGTCGGTGTCCGGCTACCACATCCGCGAAGCCGGCTCGACCGCCGCTCAGGAGCTCGCGTTCACGCTCGGCAACGGCTTCGCCTACGTGGAGCAGGGGATCTCCGCCGGCCTCCCCGTGGACGAGGTGGCGCCGCGGCTCAGCTTCTTCTTCAACGCCCACATCGACTTCTTCGAGGAGATCGCCAAGTACCGCGCCGCGCGCCGGATCTGGGCCCGGTGGCTGCACGACCGCTACGGCGCCCGGGCCACGCGCTCGCTGCAGCTGCGGTTCCACACGCAGACCGCCGGGGTGTCGCTGACCGCGCAGCAACCGGAGCTGAACATCGTGCGCACCGCGGTGGAGGCGCTCGCCGGCGTGCTCGGCGGCACCCAGAGCCTGCACACGAACTCGATGGACGAGACCCTGGCGCTGCCCACGGAGAAGGCCGCCCGCATCGCGCTCCGCACCCAGCAGGTGCTCGCGCTCGAGACCCGCGTCGCCAACGTGGCCGACCCGCTCGGTGGGAGCTGGTACGTGGAGGCGCTGACCGACGAGCTCGAGGGCCTCGCCGAGGAGCTCCTCGGCGAGGTGGACGCCATGGGCGACGGCTCGATGCTCGAGGGGGCGCTGCGGGGGGTCGAGGAGGGCTGGTTCCAGTCCGCGATCGCGGAGTCGGCCTACGACCTCGAGCTCCGGTTGAACGACGGCCGATTCCCGGTGGTGGGCGTGACCTGCCACACGGAGGGCAACGACGACGAGCCGCCGGAGATCCTCTACATCGACCCGTCCGCCGAGGAGCTCCAGCGCAAGCGGCTGACGACCGTGCGGGAGGAGCGTGACGACGCCGCGGTCCGCGCCGCGCTCGACCGGCTGGCGGCGGACGCCGCGGACCCCGAGGTGAACCTGATGCCGGCCCTGCTCGACGCGGCCGGCGCCCGGGCCAGCGTGGGGGAGTGCTGCGGCGCCCTCGGCTCGGTGTTCGGCTGGTGGGACGAGGCACCAGCACTGTGATCCCCGCCCCGGCGTTCCGCGCCCGTGTCCTCGTGGCGAAGCTCGGCCTCGACGGCCACGACCGCGGGGTCAAGGTGGTCGCGCGGCTGCTGCGGGATGCGGGCTTCGAGGTGATCTACACCGGTCTGCGCCAGACCCCCGAGATGGTGGTCGCGGCCGCCCGCGACGAGGACGTCGACGTGGTGGGTCTCTCGATGTTGTCCGGCGCACACCTCGCGCTCGCGCCGCCGGTGGTGGCCGGTCTCCGGGCCGAGGGGCTCGACACCCCGGTGGTGGTGGGGGGGATCGTCCCCGACCGAGACCTGCCGGCCCTCGCCGAGGCGGGTGTGGCCGAGGTGATCGGCCCCGGCGCCACGGCCGACGACGTCGTGGCGGCGGTGGAGCGGGCGCTCGCGACGCTCCGCTGAGGGCGCCGACCGGCGCTCCGGCGCAGGGCGGGTCAGCGGTTGCGGCGGCGCCAGAGGTAGGTGGTGTTCAGGTACCAGTTCACGACCAGCGCGAACAGTGCCCCGATGAGGTTCTGCACCGTCCGGGAGCCCTGGGCGCCGAGCAGGCCCAGCAGGAACCCGTTGTTCTCGAGGAACGTGAACACCGCCACGTGCACGAGCGTGCCGACCAGCGACATCAGCCAGAACACCACGAACGCCGGGGCGAGCTTCCAGCCCCGGTACCGCTGCTCCCAGAAGGTGAACTCGTTGTTCAGCCCGAAGAGGACGAGGATCGACACGTTCACGCTGAGCACGAACGAGCCGTACACCGGGTCGAGCGCGTCGTTCAGGCCGGTGTCGAAGCGGGGAACGCCGGCGGCCTCGGCCAGCGCGAAGACGATCGAGTTCACGGCGAGCCCGACCAGGCCCACGAGCACGTAGAGCAGGAACGCGGGGTCGATCTGCCGACCGAGGCGCAGCTCGGCGACGGCGAGCAGGTAGGAGCGGATCACCGAGCGGTTGAGCTTCGTCTCGCCGTGCTGGCGGACCCGGAACTCGTAGCCCACCTCGGTGACCCGCAGCGACCGGTCGCGGCCGATGAACTCCAGCAGGATCTTGAAGCCCCGTGGGTTGATCCCGGGGGCGTCGCGCTCGTAGGCCTCGCGGCTGATGAGGAAGAAGCCGCTCATCGGGTCCGAGACCGTCACCCGCAGGACGACCCGGGCGATGAAGGTGGCGACCCAGCTCACGAAACGCCGGCCGCGGGTCCAGTCGCCGTAGCCGCCGCCCTCGGTGGAGCGGGAGCCCACGGCCACGTCGGCCGTGCCGGAGCGGACCCGTTCGAGCATTTCCGGCAGGATCGCGGGGTCGTGCTGGAGGTCCGCGTCGATCACGGCCAGGCACTCACCACGTGCGACGGTCATGCCGTCGAGCACCGCGGCGGAGAGCCCGTGGTCGTGGAACCGGCGCAGCACGGAGATCGTCGGGTCCTCCTCGGCGAGTTCCTCGGCCACCCGCCAGGTGCCGTCGGGACTGTCGTCGTCGGCCACGACGATCTCGTGCGGGATGCCCTCGAGCGCCCGGTGGACCGACTCGACGAGCAGCGGCAGGTTCTCCGCCTCGTTGAAGGTGGGGGTGACGACCGACAGGGCCGGGGGGACGTCGTCGCGCCGCCGGCGCGGCTCTGCTCCTGCGGACATGCGGTGGCCGAATCTACCGGCCGCCGCGCTCACAGCAGGGGAACCTCCTCCGGGGGTTCCTCCACGCGGTCCACCAGGTGCTCGCCCTTGTTGCGGACGCTGTTCACCTCGACCGAGACCGGGTGGAACGTGATGAGGGACTCGGGCGCGGGCACGAGGAAGCGGCCCAGCAGGTCCACGTCCTGCACCTCCGGGGAGAGCCACTCGGCCCACGCCGAGGGCGGGAGGATCACCGGCATGCGGTCGTGCAGGGGCTCCATGGCGGCATTCGCCGCGCCCGTGATGATGGTGGTGGAGCGCACCGTCACGGGCTCGGGGGCCTCAGCCGTGGCCTCACCGTCGGGGGCCGGGCCGCGCCACTGCTCCCACAGGCCGGCGAACGCGTAGGGCTCGCCGTCGGGGCGGTGGATGAAGTAGGGCTGCTTCTGGCGCCGGCCCGGGACCGCGCGCCATTCGTAGAAGCCGTCGACCGGCACGATGCAGCGGCGCCGAGCGAAGGCCCGGCGGAACGCCGGCTTGGACGCCACCGTCTCGGCCCGGGCATTGATCATCCGGTTCCCCACGGAGAGGTCCTTCGCCCACGACGGCACGAGGCCCCAATGGAAGGTGTCGAGGCGCCGGACCGAGCCGTCCTGGTACACGGTGAAGATGTCGGTGGTGGGCGCCGTGTTGAAGTTCGCGACGTGCTGCTCGGCCTGGGCCGTCACCTCGTCCACGTCGAAGTAGCGGGCCACCGCGTCCGGCGGTGAGGAGGAGACGAAGCGGCCGCACACGGCTCAGGCCGCCCCACCACCGAGCTCGGCCAGCGCGGCACGGATGCGCTCGGCGGCGTCGTCGAGATCCTCCGGCCGGGGTGCGGCATCTGCGCGCGCGAAGTCGAGCTGCGACTCGTCGTCGATCGGGATGAGGTGCACGTGGCAGTGCGGCACCTCGAGCCCGGCGATGATCGAGCCGACGCGTGCCGGGCGGAACGCGGCCATCACGGCGCGGCCCACCAGCTGGGACACTTCCGCCACCCGTGCCCACAGGTCGGGTGGGACGTCGGTCCACTGGTCGATCTGGGCGACCGGCACCACCAGGGTGTGCCCGGGACGGATCGGCGCAATGGTCAGGAACGCCACCACGTCGGGGTCCCGGTACACGAACCGTCCGGGGAGGTCGCCGTCGATGATGCGGGTGAAGACGCTCGGCTCGGGCTCGCTCATCCCCCCAGCATCGCAGGCCTACAGTGACGGCGATGGCCAGCGACCCGCCGCCCCGCGCGCAGCCGGACGACGGCGACGAGGTCGTCGTCGACCGGGTCCTCACCGTGCCGAACCTGATCACCCTGGTGCGGCTGCTGTGCATCCCGGTCTTCCTGTGGCTGCTGTTCGGCCTCGAGGCCCGGGCCTGGGCGGCGGTGCTCCTCGCGTTCCTCGGGGCCACCGACTGGGTGGACGGCTACGTCGCCCGTCACTTCCACCAGGTCTCGTCGATCGGCAAGGCGTTCGACCCCACCGTGGACCGCCTGCTCCTGATCGTGGGCGTGGGCGCCATCATCTACGACGGTGCCGTGAACGCCCCGGCCTCCGGCCCGACCGGGGTGCCGCTCTGGTTCGGCCTGGTGGTCGTGATCCGCGAGGTGCTCCTGAGCATCTGGGTGGTGGGCACCCTGGCCGCGGGCGCCAAGCGGATGGACGTGACGTGGTGGGGCAAGGCGGGGACGTTCTGCCTGATGGTCGCGTTCCCCGCGTTCCTGGCGGCGTCCGACACCAACCTGGCGCTCGGCGTCCGTGACTTCCTGGAGCTGGTGGCCTGGGTGGCCGGCGTGCCCGGGCTGGTGTTCAGCATGATCGCCTTCGTGGGTTACTTCCCACGTGGTGTGGTGGCCCTCCGCGAGGGTCGCGCCGCCCGGGCGGAGGGCGTCGCGGCCTGAGGGCCCGGTCCGCCGGGCGATCGCCCGCGCGGGTGCTTGCGGGAGCACGGAACCCCGCGTATCGGCGGTAGCGTTCCCGTTGGACATCCCCGACGGAAGGCACCACGTGAAGGCCGTGATCATGGCGGGCGGTGAGGGCACGCGGCTGCGGCCCCTCACCTCCAACGCCCCCAAGCCCATGCTCCCGCTGGTCAACCGGCCGATGATGGAGCACATCGTCGAGCTCCTCCGGTCCCACGGGATCGAGGACATCGTGGTGACGGTCGCGTTCATGGCGAACGCGATCCGGAACTACTTCGGCGACGGGTCCGAGTTCGGGGTGCGCATGGTGTACGCCTCCGAGGAGACCCCCCTCGGCACCGCCGGCTCGGTGCGCAACGCCATGGAGGAGCTCGACGACACCTTCGTGGTGATCTCCGGGGACGTCCTGACCGATGTGGACCTGGGCGCGGTCATCGAGTCGCACCGGGAGCGGCGCGCGCTCGCCACCATCGGGCTGGTCCGGGTGGAGAACCCGCTCGAGTACGGGATCGTGATCACGCGCGAGGACGGCACCATCGAGCGCTTCCTCGAGAAGCCGACCTGGGGCCAGGTGTTCAGCGACACGATCAACTCGGGCATCTACGTCCTCGAGCCGCGGATCTTCGACTGGATCCCGGCGGACCAGCCGGTGGACTTCTCCAGCGACGTGTTCCCGCGGCTGCTCGAGGACGGCGAGACGGTGCTGGGCCACGTGGCGGAGGGCTACTGGGAGGACGTGGGCACGCTGACGGCCTACGTGCGGGCCCACAAGGACATCCTCGACGGCCGCGTGAAGGTCGACATCCCCGGCTTCGAGGTGTCCGACGGCGTCTTCGTGGGTGAGGGCGCGGAGATCCACCCGGACGCCTCGCTGGTGGGTCCCGCGGTGGTCGGCGACAACTGCTTCGTGGACGCCGGGGCCCGACTGGGCGAGTACGTGGTGCTCGGCACCGGCGTCCGGTTGCTCCGCGACGGCGAGCTCGAACGCACGGTCGTGCACGAGAACGCCTACCTGGGGGAGAGCGTGAAGCTCCGCGGCACCGTGGTGGGCCGCGCCGCGGATCTCCGGCGGAACGCCCGGTGCGAGGAGGGCGTGGTCCTCGGCGACGAGGTGTTCGTGGGTGAGGACGCGGTCATCTCCACCGACGTGAAGGTGTACCCGTTCAAGACCGTCGAGGGCGGGGCGGTGGTCAACTCCTCGCTCATCTGGGAGTCGCGGGGCGCCCGGAGCCTGTTCGGCCGCGGCGGCGTGAGCGGCCTCGCCAACGTGGACGTGACGCCCGAGCTCGCCTCCAAGGTGGCGATGGCGTACGCGACGTCGCTCGACCGCAACGCGACGGTGGTGGTGTCGCGGGATTCATCGCGGTCGGCGCGGATGTTGAAGCGCTCGCTGATCGCCGGCCTCAACGCGAGCGGCGCGAACGTGTGGGACCTGGAGGTGGCGAGCCTGCCGCTCACCCGCTTCCACTGCCGGAACGCGGCGGTCACCGGCGGCGTGTCGGTGCGGCTGCACCCCGACGACAGCGACGCGGTCACGATCCGCTTCTTCGACAACACCGGCTCCGACATCCTCGAGGACCGGCAGCGCAAGATCGAGCGACTGTTCGGCCGTGAGGACTTCCGCCGGGTGCGGCCCGCGGACATCGGCGACATCGACCTGGTGCCCAGGGCGCTCGAGCAGTACGCGGTGGCGCTCGAGCAGACGATCGACGTGAAGGCGGTGGCCGCACGGCACTTCAAGGTCGTGATCGACTACGCCTACGGCGCCGCGAGCTTCGCCATGCCCAACGTGCTGGCGAAGCTGCGGGCCGACGTGCTCGCGGTGAACCCGTTCGCGTCCACCGCGGGCATCCTCGAGTTCGACCGTGACGCCCACGCCCGGGATGTGGCCGGTCTGGTCCGGGCCTCGGGCGCGGATCTGGGAGCGGTGATCGACCCGACGGGCGACCAGCTCAGCCTCGTGGACGACATGGGCCGGGTGCTGACCGACGCCCAACTGCTGTTCGCCTTCCTCGACCTGGTGGGTGACCGCCTGGTGGGCGACGCCGTGGCGCTCCCGGTGACCGCACCGCGGGCCGCCGCGGACCTGGTCCGCAGACGCGGGTTCCAGGTGCACTGGACGAAGACGTCGGCCGCGGCGCTCACGGAGGCCGCGGCGGAGCCGGGCGTGGGCTTCGCCGCCAATCTCGAGGGTGGGATCATCTTGCCGGGGTTCCTGCCGGCGTTCGACGCCGCCGGCGGCCTCCTGAAGATGCTCGATCTCCTCGCGGCGCGGGGGACCCGTCTGTCGGAGGTGGTCGACTCGGTGCCCGAGGTGCACCTGCTCCACGAGGAGGTCGTCACCCCGTGGGAGCAGAAGGGCACGGTCATGCGCTCGCTCGTGGAGCAGACCCACGGCCGGGATGTCGACCTGATCGACGGCGTCAAGGTGCACCACGACCGTGGCTGGGCCCTGGTGCTGCCGGATCCCGAGGAACCGGTCACCCACGTGTGGGTGGAGGGCGACACGCAGGCCGAGGCGCGGACCCTGGTGCAGGAGTACGCCCGGCGCATCCGGCAGATGGTGCGGTGAGGCGGGGGAGCGATGGTGCGGTGAGGCGGGGGAGCGATGGTGCGGTGAGGCGGGGGAGTGATGGTGAGGTGAGGGGTCGCACGGCTCGGGTAGCGTTCGCCCCATGAACGTGCCCGACGATCTCCACTACTCCACCGAACACGAATGGGTCCGTGTGGAGGACGGGCTGTTCCGTGTGGGCATCACGGACTACGCCCAGGACGCGCTGGGTGACGTGGTGTTCGTGCAGGTGCCGGAGGTCGGCGCCGAGCTGCACGCCGGGGGCTCGTTCGGCGAGGTCGAGTCGACCAAGTCGGTGTCGGAGCTCTACGCGCCGGTGCAGGGCGTGGTGGTCGAGGTGAACGGCGATCTCGAGGCCACCCCGGAGCTCGTGAACTCCGATCCGTACGGCGCCGGCTGGGTGGTGCTGCTGCAGCCGGTGGACATCCGCTCCGTCGAGACGCTGCTCGGCCCGGAGGCCTACCGCGACCTCACCGGGGCCTGACCGGCGTGTCACCCGACGGCGTCGTCTGCCCGCGTTGCAGCGTGCTGAACCCGGGCGGGGCCCGGTTCTGCACCGCGTGCGGCGCCGACCTGCCCGAGGAGGAGGCCGCCACCGGGAGCTTCACGGAGTTGGGCGTCGACGTCCCCGGCGCGGGTGAGGTGGGCCAGCTCATCGTCACCCGCGGCGCCACGGCCGGTGCGCGGTACGCGCTCGGGTCGGCCACGACCACGATCGGCCGTCACCCCGACAGCGACGTGTTCCTCGACGACATCACGGTGTCGCGCCGGCACGCCGAGGTGCGGCGGGCGCCCGACGGCCAGTTCCTCCTGGCCGACGTCGGCTCCCTCAACGGCACCTACCTCGACGGCGACCGGGTGGAGGAGGCGGCCCTGCGCGAGGGCGCCCAGATCCAGGTGGGCAAGTTCCGCCTCGTCTTCGTGATCGGCGAGCTGGGCGGTCACGCATGAGCGACCAGGCCGTGGACGAGGGCGTGCAGCTGTCGATCGGCGAGGTGCTCGCGCTGCTGCAGGAGGAGTTCCCCGACGTCACGATCTCCAAGATCCGTTTCCTCGAGAGCCAGGGGCTCATCCAGCCGGATCGCACCGCCTCGGGCTACCGGCGCTTCTCGGGCCCCGACATCGAGCGGTTGCGCTGGATCCTGCGCCAGCAGCGCGACCACTTCCTGCCGCTCAAGGTGATCCGCCGGATGCTCGAGGAGGGCGTCGACGCCTATGACCCGGGCGGTGGCCAGCCCACGCTGTGGACCCCGTCCGATGGCCTCGGCGGCGATGACCTCGGCCCGGACCCGGAGGCTGACGACGTGGACGAACCCCTACCGGCCGACGCCGGCGCCGGCGAGGCCGGCGACGCGACCTCCTCGCGGGATCGAGCGCCGGTCGCTCCCGCGCGCCACTCGCCCCGCCACCCCGCGGTGGCCTCGTCGCCGCGTCGTTTCGAGACTCCGGCCGACGTCGTCGCCGCACTCCAGGAGGATCCCCGCCCGCCGGCGCGTGATGCCGAGCGCCCGGCGGCCGAGCCGGAACCGACCTCCGAGCCGGCCGCGCCGGCCCGGGAACCGGAGCCGCTCCCGGAGGGGGAGGTCGGCGCCGAGGAGCTCTGCCGCACCACCGGCATCGGCCCCTTGTACCTCGAGGGACTCGTCCGCTTCGGCCTGGTGCGCCCCGTCGTCCGTGGCGGTGAGGACCACTACGGGCCCGACGCGGTCGTGGTCGCCCGCCTGGCGGCCCGCTACGCCGAGCTGGGCGTGGAACCCCGGCACCTTCGCATGTACCTCGTGGCCGCGGAGCGTGAGGCCGGTTTCGTCGAGCAACTCGCCATGCCCTTCCTCAAGCAGCGCCATCCGGCGGCCCGGGAGCAGGCCGCGGCGCTGGCCGGGGAGCTCACGACGCTCGGCGCGGAGCTGCACGGGGTGCTGCTCCGTCGCGAGCTCGGCCCCGACCTGGGATCCGCGTGAGGCTCGGCCCGCCCGGCGGCCTCTAGACTCGGCCCGTGATCGAGCTGGAGCTGGTCGGGGTGCGGGTGGAGCTGCCCACCAACACGCCCGTCGTGATCCTGCAGGAGCGCGAGGGCCGTCGGCGCCGGCTGTCGATCTTCATCGGGGGCCCGGAGGCCACGGCCATCGCGTTCGCGCTGGAGGGCGTGGAGACGCCCCGCCCGCTCACCCACGACCTGTTCTGCGACGTGCTCGACGAACTGGGGGCCACCCTCGAGCGGGTGGTCATCACCGAGCTGCGTGACACCACCTACTACTCCGACCTGCACCTCACGGGTCCGGCGGGCCCGTTGGTGGTGAGCGCCCGCCCGTCCGACGGCGTGGCCCTGGCGGTGCGGACCGGGTGCCCGATCTTCTCCGAGGAGTCCGTCCTGGACGAGGCGGGCTTCGTGGAGGAGACGGTCGAGGACGCCGATGCGGAGTCCCCGGAGGACGTGGTGGAGGAGTTCCGCCAGTTCATCGACAACGTCTCGCCCGAGGACTTCGCGAGCTGACCCGCCCGGGAGGGTGGTCGCGCCGGGATCCACCCCGGCCGGGTAACGTGTCGGTAGTTTCACCGCTGCAACTCGGACCCGTCGGTTCTCCGCGCCCTGCGCGCGGCCGGCGCCGGGGCGCGACCGGACGACGGCACACGACACAGGAGTCGGCATGGAGCCGAGCACACCCATCACCGAGCAGCTGAGCCTGGAGGACGCCCCGGCCGCACCGGCCGAGGAGGGCTTCTCCGGTCGGCGGACCGCCGAGATCGTCGGGATCTCGTACCGGCAGCTGGACTACTGGGCCCGAACCGACCTCGTGCGACCCTCCCTGGCCGACGCCGCGGGCAGCGGGAGCCGGCGGCGCTACTCGTACCGCGACCTGCTCGAGCTCAAGGTCATCAAGACCCTGCTCGACTCGGGGATCAAGCTCGAGTCGGTGCGCGCGGTGTTCGACTACCTGCGCGACCAGCTCGGCGAGGACGTGACCACCGCGAACCTGGTCATCAACGGCACGAAGTCGGTCGTGGTGCAGAACGGTGAGGAGCTGATCGACGTGCTGCAGCACGGCCAGGGCGTGCTCAGCGTGCTGGCGCTCGCCGGGGTCAAGGACGAGATCGACGCACGGATCCTCGAGTTCCGGCCGCCCGCGACCGATGTCGCCGACGGTGCGGACACGGCCGCCCCGGTGCTGCCGTCGGCCGCCACCAGCTGAGCCGCGGGGTGCGCCACTCTCCGCTCGACGCCGTCCACCGCTCGCTCGGCGCCCGCATGGTGCCGTTCGGAGGGTGGGAGATGCCCGTCGCCTACCCGTCCGGCACCCTCGAGGAGCACCGGGCCTGTCGGTCCGACGCCGTGGTGTTCGACGTCAGCCACCTGGGCACCGTCCGCGTGGCCGGCCCGGGCGCGACCGAGGCGCTCCAACGGACCCTCACGAACGACCTGAGGAAGGTCGCGCCGGGACGGGCCCAGTACACGCACCTGCTCGACCCCGACGACGCCTCCGTGGTCGACGACATCATCGTCTGGTGGCTGGCGGAGGAGACCTTCGACGTCATGCCCAACGCCTCCAACACCGACGGTGTGGTGGGTGCGCTCGCTGCCGACGGAGTGGAGGTGCGTGACACCACCGCGGACCGGGCAGTGCTCGCGGTGCAGGGTCCCGCAGCACGGGAGCGTCTCGCCGGGGTGGCCCCGGCGGCGGCCGAGGTGGGGCGCTTCCGGGTCGCGCCGTTCGAGTTCGCGGGTGCGGCGTGCACCGTCGCGGGGACGGGCTACACCGGCGAGGACGGCGTGGAGTGCGCCGTGCCGGTTGCCATCGCCGAGGAGTTCTGGGCCGCGGTCACCACGGCCGGCGTGGTGCCCGCCGGGCTCGGTGCCCGCGACACGCTGCGTCTGGAGGCCGGTCTCCCGCTGCACGGCCATGAGCTCGGCCCCGGGATCACCACGCTGAACGCCGGTCTCGGCTGGGTGGTCGGGTGGGACAAGGGCCCGTTCCTCGGGCGCGACGCGCTCCTCGCGCAGCGCGAGCGGGGCGTCACACCGGTGCTCCGCGGCCTGCGCACGGAGGGTCGCCGACCGCCGCGCGACGGCGCGACGGTGCTGCGCAACGGTGCGTCGGTCGGCACGGTGTCCTCCGGCAACTTCTCGCCGACCCTCGGCTGCGGGATCGCACTCGCCTTCGTGGACCCGTCGGTGGGCGAGGGCGACGTGCTCGAGGTGGACGTACGCGGCTCGGTGCTGGCCGCCACCTGCGTGCCCACCCCGTTCGTCTGAGGGCGCCGAGCCCCGCCACGGCGTTCCTGAGCGTCCGTACCCGTCAGGGGCAAACACGCTCAGGAGAACGGGCTCAGTCCTCGGCGAGGTCCTCGATCGCCGGGCAGGAGCAAACAAGGTTCCGGTCGCCGTAGCCGCCGTCGATGCGGGCCACCGGCGGCCAGTACTTCCACTCGCGCAGCGAGGCGACCGGCCAGCCGGCCACCGAGCGGGGGTAGGCCCGGTCCCAGTCATCCGCGCCGACCGCGTCCGCGGTGTGCGGGGCATGGACCAGCGGGTTGTCGTCGGCCGGCCACTCGCCGGTGGCGACGCGTTCGATCTCGGCCCTGATCGCGATCATCGCGTCGCAGAACCGGTCGAGCTCGACGAGTCCCTCCGACTCGGTGGGCTCGATCATGAGGGTGCCCGGCACCGGGAAGCTCATCGTCGGGGCGTGGAAGCCGTAGTCGATCAGGCGCTTGGCCACGTCCTCGTTGGAGATGCCCGTGTCCCGCTCGATGCCCCGCAGGTCGATGATGCACTCGTGGGCCACCAGGCCATCGGGGCCGCTGTAGAGCACCGGGTAGTGGTCCCGGAGTCGGGCGGCCACGTAGTTGGCCGTGAGCAGCGCCACCTCGGTGGCGGTTCGGAGGCGGTCGCCCATCATGGTGACGTACATCCAGGGGATCGGCAGGATGCCGGCCGACCCGTGGGGGGCGGAGGACACCGCGCCGACGGGGCCCGCAGGCCCGTCGCCGAGCCCGTGCCCGGGGAGGAAGGGCACGAGGTGCTCCGCCACCGCCACCGGGCCCACCCCGGGGCCGCCGCCGCCGTGGGGGATGCAGAAGGTCTTGTGCAGGTTCAGGTGGCTGACGTCGGCCCCGAACCCGCCCGGCCGGGCCAGACCGACGAGGGCGTTCAGATTGGCGCCGTCCACGTAGACCTGCCCGCCGTGGTCGTGCACCACCTCGCAGAGCTCGACGATGCCCGTCTCGAACACCCCGTGGGTCGACGGGTAGGTGACCATCGCCGCAGCCAGCCGATCGCCGGCCTCTGCGGCCTTGGCGCGCAGGTCGTCGAGGTCCACGTTGCCCTCGTCGTCGGTGGCCACCACCACGACGCGCATCCCGGCCATGACCGCGCTCGCGGCGTTCGTGCCGTGCGCGGAGGCGGGGATGAGGCAGATGTCGCGCTCCACGTCGCCGCGCGAGCGGTGGTAGGCGCGGATGGCGAGGAGCCCGGCGAACTCGCCCTGGCTGCCGGCGTTGGGCTGGAACGACACCGCGGCGTAGCCGGTGATGCGCACGAGCGCGCCCTCGAGTTCGTCGATCATCCGCCGGTAGCCGGCGGCCTGATCGGCGGGGGCGAAGGGGTGGAGCTCCGCGAACTCGGGCCAGGTGACGGGGATCATCTCGGCCGCGGCGTTGAGCTTCATGGTGCAGGAGCCCAGCGGGATCATCGTGCGGTCGAGCGCGAGGTCCTTGTCCTCCAGGCGACGGAGGTACCGCATCATCTCGGTCTCGGAGCGGTAGCGGTGGAAGGTCGGGTGCTCGAGGAAGCCCGTGGTGCGCCGCAGCGGTTCCGGGAGCCCCGCCGTATGATCGGCGGCGGCTGCGGCGGTGGCGACCTCTGCGGCGGTGGTGGTGACCCCGAGCGCCCCGAGGAGCGTGGCCACGATCTCGGGAGTGGTGGTCTCGTCGAGGGCGATGCCCACCAGGTCGGGCGACGTGGGGCGCAGGTTGATGCCGGCCGCGCGGGCGGCGGCCACCACCTCGGCGCCGCGGCCCGGCACCCGGAGGGTGATGGTGTCGAACCAGGTGTCGGCGGCGGTCTCCCAGCCGGCGTCGCGGAGCGCGGTCACGAGCGCAGTGGTGAGCGCGTGCGTGCGCCGGGCGATCGCGGTGAGGCCCTCCGGTCCGTGCCAGGCGGCGTAGAGGCCGGCCATCACAGCGAGGAGCACCTGCGCGGTGCAGATGTTGGACGTCGCCTTCTCCCGCCGGATGTGCTGTTCGCGGGTCTGCAGCGCGAGGCGCAGCGCCCGGCGGCCCTCCGCGTCGACCGAGACTCCGACGAGCCGGCCCGGCAGCGCCCGCTTCATCGGCTCGCGCACGGCCATGAACCCGGCGTGCGGACCGCCGTAGCCGAGGGGCACGCCGAAGCGCTGGGCGGAGCCCACCACCACGTCCGCGCCCCAGGAGCCGGGCGGCTCGAGCAGCGTGAGGGCGAGCAGGTCGGCCGCCACGCAGACGACCGCCCCTGACTCCCGCGCCGCGGCCGCCATCTCGCGCCGGTCGGTGACCGCACCGGAGGAGCCCGGGTGGGCGAGCAGCACGCCGAAGCACTCGTGGCCCTCGAGGTCGGTCCCCGGGTCGCCCACCACGACCTTGATGCCGAGCGGCTCGGCCCGGGTGGCCACCACCTCGCGGACCTGCGGGTGGCAGTCGCCGTCCACGAAGAAGGTGTCGCCCGCCACCTTCGAGTGGCGGCGGGCCAGGGTCATCGCCTCGGCGGCCGCGGTGGCCTCGTCGAGCAGCGACGCGTTCGCGATGTCCATGCCGGTCAGGTCGGTGACCACGGTCTGGAAGTTCAGGAGGGCCTCGAGGCGGCCCTGGCTGATCTCCGGCTGGTACGGGGTGTAGGCGGTGTACCAGCCGGGGTTCTCGAGCACGTTGCGCAGGATCACGTGCGGCACCACCGTGCTCGAGTAGCCGCAGCCGATCAGGCTCGTCAGCACGGTGTTCTCGGCCGCCACCTCGCGGAGCCGGTCGAGGGCGTCGGACTCCGAGGGGACCGCGGTGAGCCCGAGCGGTTCGGTGTCGAGGATGGCTGCGGGGAGGGCCGCGGCCGCCAACGCCTCCAGGCCGGGTTGGCCGACGACCTCGAGCATGGTCGCGATCTCGGCCGGGTCCGGCCCGAGGTGGCGGTCGAGGAAGTCGCCGCCCGTCGGGGGCAGTGGCGTGGGGACGGTCGGATCGGTCAACGGGGCTCCCGGTGGCGCGCAGATGGGCGGGTGGACGCCCCCTGCTGTCGCGGTGACCTGAGAGTTTCGCCACGGCCCGACGGGCGGACCGGACTTTCCCCGTCGGTGAGGGCGACGACGGCGGCGCCCTGCTCTCCAGCGGTGCCTGGCCCCACCGGTACGGTGGCCTGAGAGTTTCCGGGGCGGTTGCTCCTTCGGCGCCCGCCGCACGGCGGCGGGGCTCTCCCGGCAGGGTTGCGGCTCGGTTGTGGTCCGCAGGCTAGCGCGGGGCGGCCTTCTCCTCCGCGTGCTGCGCGATGGCGGCCCCGATGGCGTTCACGGCCGCACTCATGTGCTCCGGCCGGTGCTCCATCACCCACTCCATCGAGGCGGTGGTGGAGGCCACGTGCGGGTCGAACCGGGGCAGGACGTACTGGGCGAAGAGCTCGTAGCTGCGCCGGGTGGCCGCCGGGTCCGCCCACTCGTGGGCCTGGAGCAGCAGCGTGCCGAACCCGCCGTTCGACTCCTCGATGAGGTGCTCGATGAGGTCGATCGCGTCGTCGGGGGTGCCGATGACCGCCGCGCCCGAGCTGTTGAGCTGATCCGCGAGCTGGTCGGCCGGGTGGTCCGGGAAGATCGGCAGCGCCGCGACCTCGCGGAAGTACCGGGCGTAGTCGGCGAGGCCGTGCTGGACGTCCGCATAGGCCTGCTCCCGGGACTCGGCGAGGTGCATCATCGTCACGAGCCGCCAGTCGCGGCGGTTCGCCACGTTGCCGAACTCGGCCGAGCGTTCCTCCATCACCTCCCACGCCTGGCCCAGCAGGTCGATCCCGGCGCGCTGGGTTGCGCCGATCGAGAGGAGCGAGCAGCCGAACTTGCCCGCCGCTCGGGGGCCCGACGGCGAGATCATCGCGGCGACCGCGACCTCGGGGTGCGGGTGCGTGTAGGGGCGCAGGTGGAGCCGGGCGTCGCGGAGGGTGAACCAGTCGCCCTCGTGGGTCACCGGCTCGTCGGTGCGCAGGAGCTGCAGGATGACCTCGAGCGCCTCCTCCATGCGGCCCCGCTGGTCCGCGGGGTCGATGCCGAGCATGAACGCGTCCGACGGCAGCGCGCCGGGGCCCACGCCGAGCATGACGCGACCGCGGGTCATGTGGTCGAGCTGCACGATCCGCTGCGCGGTCATGAAGGGGTGGTGGTAGGGGAGCGAGACCACCCCGGTGCCGAGGCGGATGTGCTTCGTGCGCTCGGCCGCGGCGGCGATGAACACCTCGGGCGAGGCGATGATCTCGAACCCGGCCGAGTGGTGCTCGCCGATCCAGGCCTCGTGGAAACCGAGGCGGTCGAGATGCTCGACGAGTTGGAGGTCGCGCTCCAGGGCGAGCGTGGGGTTCTGCCCGTCCGGGTGGAACGGGGCCATGAAGATGCCGCAGCGCAGGGGCCAGTCCATGGGCCGACGATACTTGACCGGTCGGTCAAGGAACGGTCCGCTCGCCGACGGGCTCTGGGTTCTTCTGAGGATCCTGACGTGCGCCTGGCGCGGTCCAACCGCCGCAGATCCGTGGTCGTCGAGGGCAGGACCACCTCCGCCCGGCGGGTGCGGATCAGTCGAGGAGGTCGGGCTCCTCGGCCACGATCCACGACCACAGCGGGTGGAAGTTCAAGGCGCCCGCGATCTCCGAGCCCACCTGCGAGTGGGTGAGGCGGGCCTGCTCGTGGTCGATCGGCACGGTTTTGCCCGCCGACATGGCCAGGAGCTGGGCCTGGCAGGTCCGCTCGGCGGTGATGAACCACCAGGCCGCCGAGTCCACCGACGTGCCCACGGAGAGCAGGCCGTGGTTCCGCAGGATCGCCAGCTTGTTGTCGCCCACGGCCTCGGCGATCCGTGCGCCCTCGGAGGTCTCGAGGACCACGCCGGTGTAGTCGTCGAAGAGGGCGTGGTCCTCGTAGAAGGCACACGAGTCCTGGGTGAGTGGGTCGAGCAGGACGCCGAGCGACGAGAAGGCCTTGCCGTGGACCGAGTGACTGTGCGCGGCTGCCTTCACGTCGGGCCGGGCCCGGTGGACCTGGGAGTGGATGGCGAACGCCGCGGTGTTCACGGGCCAGTCGCCCTCGACCACCCGGCCCTCGTGGTCCACGCAGATCAGGTCGCGCACCCGGATCTGGCGGAAGTTCATGCCGAAGGGGTTCACCCAGAAGCGGTCCTCGTGCTCGGGGTCGCGGGCGGTGATGTGGCCGGCCACGCCCTCCTCGAAGCCGAAGCGGCCGAACAGCCGGAAGGCGGCGGCCAGGCGCTGCTTCAGGTGGCGGCGCTCCTCGGCCGCGTCCGCGAACTCGGGCAGGGTGAACTTCTCGGGTCGCATGCCCGCACGGTAACGCCTCAGGCCGGCCGGGGACCGGCGCCCGGCGGCGTCGGGGGCCGGGCCGAGGGCGGGACGGCCCGGCGGTCGAGTCCCTCGTCCGCGAACGACCGTGGATCCTCGAGCGGCTCGACGTGGGCGACGATCGTGAGGTCGGGCACGCGGGCCCGGAGGTCGGCCTCGACCTCCTCGACCAGGTCGTGGGCCCGCTGGACGCTCCATGCCCCAGGCACGAGCACGTGCAGCGACATGAACGAGCGCCGCCCGGCCTGGCGGGTGCGGAGGCCGTGGAACTGGGTGTCGGGAGCGGTCCGGCGCTCCAGCACCTCCCGCACCGCGGCGAGCTGCTCCTCCGGCAGGGACGTGTCCATCAGCCCGGCCACCGATCGACGGAGGAGCACCACGCCCGAGACCACGATGTTCGCCGCCACCACGAGGGCGATGATGGGGTCGAGTCGCTCCCACCCGGTGAGCGCCACCAGCCCGACCGCCACGATCACCCCGGCGGAGGTCCACACGTCGGTCATCAGGTGCTTGCCGTCGGCCTCGAGGGTGATCGAGCGGTACCGGCGGCCGGCCCGGCCCAGGACCAGGGCGACCGCGAGGTTCACCCCACCGGCGAGCGCGGAGACGGTCAGGCCGGCGGCCACGTCGGTGAGGGCCTCGGGGTGCAGCAGGCGGGGGACCGAGGTGACGATGATGGCCACCGCGGCGAAGAGGATCATCCCGCCCTCGGCGCCCGCCGCGAAGTACTCGGCCTTCGCGTGGCCGTAGGCGTGGTCCTCGTCCGCGGGCCGGGCCGCCACGCGTAGCGCGACCAGGGCACCCACCGCGGCCACCAGGTTCACGGTCGACTCCAGCGCATCGGAGAGCAGCCCCACCGACCCGGTGATCAGGTACGCGACGGTCTTGATCCCCATCGTGACGATCGCCGCGGCGATGGAGAGCCATGCGAAGCGCGTCAGCGAGACGTGCGCCGTGGACACGGGAGCGATCGGGGAACCGTCGTCCGTCGCGCTCACGTCTCCTCCCGGAAGCAGTCGACGACGGCGGCCCAGAACCCCTCGAGGTGCGGGCGCAGTTCGCTCGGGCTCTTGCCGAGGCGCACCACCACGAGGTCGAGCGCCGGGACGACCGCGATCATCTGGCCCTCGTAGCCGTTGGCCCAGAACGTGCCGAGGTCGTCGCCGCGGACCCACCAGTGCTCGCCGTAGAGCCAGCCGTCCTCCGGGTCCTCCGAGCGGGGGGTGCGAGCCCGGTCCACCCAGCCCTCGGGGAGCAGCCGCCGGTCGTCCCACACGCCGTCGCGCAGGTACAGGAGGCCGAAGCGGGCGAAATCCCGCGCCGTGGCGTAGAGGTAGGACGAACCCACCCACGTGCCCGCCGCGTCGTAGCGGGGCTCGGCGGAGTGCATGCCGAGCGGCTCGAACAGTCGGGTGCGGAGGAACGCCCCCACGCCGTCGGGGCCGGGGCCGAACTCGTCCGACAGGCGTCGGGCGAGGATGTTCGTGGTGCCGCTCGAGTAGCTGAAATGCGCACCGGCCGGATGCTCCAGCGGGCGTGACGCCGCGTAGCCGGCCACGTCGTCGGCACCGGACCCCCAGAGCATCTCCAGACAGTCCGAGACCGTGTCGTCGACGTAGTCCTCCACGAAGTGGAGGCCGGAGCGCATCCGCAGGAGGTCGGTGCCCGTGATCGCGGCGCGGGGGTCGTCGCCGGCCCACTCCGGCGTGCGGAACGGTTCGTCGGGATCGAATCGACCGTCGAGCGCGAGGATGCCGAGGGCGGCCTGCGTGAAGGACTTCGCCGTCGACCAGGAGATGAGGGGCGTGTCGGGCCCGACCGACGGCCCGTAGCGCTCGGCCACGACCCGGCCGCCCTGGACCGCCACGAACGCCAGCGACCGGCCGAGCTCCGGGGTGGTGTCGACCGCGAACGCCGGGTCCAGCAGCGCCGCGAGGGCGGCGGGGTCCCCGGTGAGCTGCGGGCCCTGCTCCCAGTCCTGGCGCGGGAAGGTCATGCCAGGGGCCGCCCGAACGGCAGCTCGTCGCGCCAGGTCCGCAGGAACTCCTCGGCCCGGTAGCAGGCACCGAGTACGGGACCCTCCGGGTGCTCGAGGACCTCCGCGATGATGCCGCCCAGTCGATGGGTCACCTCGCCGGCGACAGTGTCTTCGCCGGCACCGTCGGTCGGCCGGAAGCCGAGCAGCGGCCCGGCCGTGGTGACGAAGTCGGGCAGCACCGTGATGTCGCGACGGCGGGCGACCGCGAGTCCTCGGGCGGTCACCGGGAGCGGACCGCACGGCACCACGACCCTCGCCGCCACCGATGCGGCCGCCTCGTGGTCGATCAGGCCCACCTTCGAGCCGCACACGAGCACATCCGCGTCGATGGTGAGCGCGGCGGCGGCCGGGAGCTCGGAGCCGAGTGTGCCGGGCAGCCCCTCCCCGGCACCCGACCAGGCCTCCACCAGCGCCGCGGCGTCGAGGCCGGAGGTGTCCGCGCAGCCCGAGGCCGTGGCGACCGCGACGACCTTCGCGCCCCGGGCCGCCAGCGCCTCCACGAGTGCCGGGCCCGCGGCGCCGGCGCCCTCGATCACGACCGTGCGGCCGTCGAGATCACCGACCGCGGCCGCGGCCGATGCCGCCACCCCGACACCGAACAGGTGGTCCGTGACCGTTCCCGCACCCTGGGTGCGGCCGAGCCAGTCGGGTCGACCGTCGGCAGCGAGCAAGGGCCCGAGGTCATCAGCGCCCACGCCCTTGGCCGGGTCGAGCAGCAGCGCGCCGGACGCGACCTGCGGGGTGAGTTCCTCCACGAATGCGGTGACCGCGGCGGCACGGTCCTCCGGCACCGCGTTGATCCCGGCCGACGCGCCGCTCACCTGCTGGCCGAGCACCGCGTGCGCGTACGTCCTGGTCCTCGCGAGGTTGCGGGCGCCGTCGACCAGCACCTTCTTGGCCCAACGGACGACGCCGTCGGCGGTGTCGGCGCCGTCGAGATCGACCACGACGAACGCATCGGTGCTGCTCAGCTTCTGGAGACCCACGGCCGCAGTCTGCCCGAAAATGCCCGGAGGCTGGCCCAAGCGTCCCGGAGGCCGTGTGGACGGAACCCCCCGTGCCCGTCCACACGGCCTAGCCGGACACCGGGAGCGGCGAGCCGCTCGACCGGAGACCAACCAACCCGTGGTCAATGCGAGGAAACTAGAGCCCTCGGTGACGGCTGTCACGGAAAATGTTCCGAACGTGGTTCAGCCACCGGCCACCCCGTGGGCCCTGGCTCAGGCTCCGGGCGGCGGCGTGAAGAAGGGGTTCCGGACATCGCCCGCGGCGCCGAGCACGTCCCCCACGGGCGGGTCGCCCGCTGCGGCCCGGCGGGCCGCGTCGCGGGTGGCGCGCCGGTTGTTCTCGTGCACGGTGGTGGCCACGACCGCCGTGGGGTCCACCCACACCGCGGCGATCACCACCAGTGAGCCGGCGGCGGTCGGATCGATCGAGCCCTCCTCGAGCGCGTCGATGATGCCCGCGGCCACACCGGTCTGCGCCGGGCCCCAGGTGAGGCGGGCGTGGTCGTCGCCGGCGATGGGCGCCTTGTTCACGAAGAGGGTCGGTGGCTGGAGGGCGAGCCCGGGGCGCGCCACCACCAGGAACGGGGTGTGCCCCGCGCTGGGCGACGCGAGCGCGGTGGCGAACGCGGCGCCGAGCGGACCGGCGCGGTCGCCCACCAGGAGGTTGATGTGGGCGGCCTCGGGCCCGTCGCCCTCGAAGCCCTCACCCACCCCGTAGGAACCCGCGGTCATGACGTCCTCCCGTACCGCACGAGCTTGAGCAGCTCCGACGAGTCGGTGCCCGGCCGGCGGTCGTAGGCGAGGAGCGCCACGTACCGGGGGACCTCGCCGCCGATCTCGGTGACCCGGTGCAGCGAGTGGCGCCCCGCGAAGACCATCAGCGCGCCGGGGTCGAACTCCACGCTGGTGACCGCGGTGCGGTCACCGTCGAGCACCGCGGCGACCGCGTCGTAGCGCTCGTCGGTCGCGTCCCGCAGCGCCCGGGCCACCTCGAACGCGCCGCCGGAGGTGGGGGCCTGCACTGCGATCGAGGTCACGAAGTCGGTCTGGTCGAAGTGCCAGCCCAGCGCGTCGCCGCCGGACATCGACGCCACGTTCAGCGCGCCGAGCGGGTCCGCGTACGGGTGCACCTCCTCGAGGCCGAGCACCTCCGCCACGAACGCACGAAGGGCCGGCCACTCGTACAGCGCCCGCAGGGCGGATGTGGGGGCGAACCGGTCGTACGCCACCGCGGTGAGGGAGCTGCGGACGATCGCCCGGCGGGGATGGTCCTCCGGGAACGTCTCGTCGGGCAGCGCGAGGTACGGCGTGTTGTGGACCTCGGAGTAGTGGCCGCCGGCGGCCAGGCGGCGGCACTCGTCCACGATCCCGCCGAGCGCCTCAGGGCGGACGAAGCCCGCCAGCACCACCACGCCGTCGTGGTCGAGCGCGGCGCGGCACCGGGCGACCAGTTCGTCGTGGCCGGGGCCGGGGAGGAGCGGGTACCGCTCGAGGTCCACCAGGGCGTCGGGCGCCGGGGCGACGCCGGTGGCACCCCTCACGGCGCGGCCACCGCGTGCTGGACCGCGGACCGGCCGGCCAGCCGCGGGCGGATGAGGCGGGTGATCACGTCCACATGGTCAGGATGGTCGCGGTAGACGAGGTAACCGGCCTCGTCGTCGAAGTCGGCGACCACCGCCACCGTGGCGTTGTCGGGCGCGAGCCCGGCGTCACGACCCACCACGTACGACCGCAGTTCGGGGATCCTCGCCGGGAGGCAACAGAGCGCCGCGATGATCTCATCGACCGCTTCGTCCGGGGTGTCCTCCCGGAAGCCCAGGAGCACGACGTGTCGGAACATGCCCGCATGTTGGCAGCTGGACCGGCCGGACGCGTCGAGGGCCCCCGTCGGGGCCCTCGACCGCACTCAGGACACCCGGACGCAGCACCAGCGATGGGAGTGGGGGAGTGCTCTGCAGCCGGCCGGGGAGGGAGGGCCCCGTTCGGCGTTGTCGGGGGTACTGACGCACGGGCGGCCCGGAAGTCGCGACGAATCCCGAACGAAGTCCGAAATGGGCCGCCCGGCCCACCGGGCTGCGCCACAGGGGCCGGCTTCAGGGGCGCGGTCCAGGGCCGGGGTTCAGGGCCGGGTCGTGAACGGATGGTCGAGCAGCGTGCGGTTCGGCACCATGCGCCGCCGGCCGTCGGCCAGCTCGAGCTCCACCGCGGTCGGGTGCAGGGCCAGGATTCGGCCGCCCTCGACCTCGCCCGTGGAACCGTCCGGCTCCAGCCACCAGCCCTCACGCAGCTGGTGGCGGACCGCCCGCCCTGCGGCCAGTTGCGAGGCCACGTCCCGTCCGCCGAGCGCGGACAGGAGGGCCAGCGCGGCCAGCGGGACCACCACGAGCGCGGTCACGAGCGCGGCGAGCACGCCCGGCTCCACGCCGAGCTGCGACAGGGCCAGGCCCACCGCCGCGGCCATGATCACCAGCCGGAGGAACCACTCGAGGTTGCGCTGGCGCACACCGCTCGCCCGCTTGGCGGACTGACCCACGGCCGCCGCGACCGCCACGGCCAGGCCGTACCCGATGATGAGGGTCACGAACGCGAGCAGGACCAGCGGCACCTGCTCACCGGCGGAGGAGGCGAGGTCCGCGACCTCCTCGCCGTCGAGGATCGCGGCGGCGGTCACCAGGCCGATCGCCGTCGCGGTCCAGAACACGAGGGCGCCCACGGCGCGGGCCCGGGCGCGCACCTCGGGCGGGCGGTCGCGACCGCTGCGCGCCGCGCGGACCAGTCGTCCGCCGAGCTCGCCGATCAGGAGCCCGCTCCCGAGGGCCACGACGGCCCAGATCCATCGTTCGGTGGTCATGGTTCGGTCCCTTCGGAACTCCCGTCGGCAGGGGCGGGGTCGTCGCTGAGGATCGTGCGGGCGGTGCGCCAGCCGAGGCCCAGCAGGTCGGTGGCGACGGCGAACACGCTGCCGCCGCTGAGGGAGCGGCCCACCACGTCGGTGGTCCGGTTCCGGATGTCGCCGGGCGGGTCGAGCAGCGCGCGGAGGCTGGCCCCGAGGTCGCCCGCGTCCTCGTCGAGCTCCCGGTCGAGCCGGTGGTCGTCGAGCTGTTCCTGGTCCAGCAGCTCGTGGTCCGGCCCGTCGTCCGGCTCGGAAGGAATGGTGTTCATGCGCGGTCCTCCTCGGTGGGGCTGAGCGCGGCCTGCAGGGTCCGACGCGCCCGCAGCAGGCGCGTCTTCACGGTGGGGACGTTCACGCCGAGCGCGTCGGCGATCTGCTGGTAGCTGAGACCCTCCACCTCGCGGAGGACCACGATGGAGCGCGACATCTCGTCGAGCTGGTTGAGGGCGGCGCCCACGGCCGCGAGGTCCGCCCGCCCGGCGGCGCGCGCCGCGGGATCCGCGGTGCGGTCACCGGTGTGGTCGCGGGGGAGGTCCTCCGGCGCGGTGGAGCGGTCCCGCCGGCGGCGCAGGGCGGAGATCGCGGTGTGGTGGGCGATGCGCAGGATCCAGGTACGTTCCGACGAGTCGCCCCGGAAGCCGTCGAGGCCCCGCCACGCCCGGATCATCGTCTCCTGCACCGCGTCCTCGGCCAGGCCGCGGTCGCGCAGGACCCCGAAGGTCACGCGGAAGACCGCGTCGGTGTGCTCCACGATGAGGCGTTCGAGGGCACGGTCGAGGTCGGGCCGCCGGCCGGCGTCCACGTCGGGCCGTGGCGGCGGTGCGGGAGGCGCCACACCTCAGTCTGGCGGTGCACCCCGCCGATCCCACCCCGTCGGTTGCGGGCCGCGGCCGGCCGCCGCGAGGCTGCCGGGGTGCGTCGCGACCTCGACCGCGGGACCGGTGTCCTGGTGGCCCTCCACGGCCACGGTGACGAGCCCGCCTCCGCCCGCGCCTGGGGCCGACGTCTTCTCCCCGCGGGCTGGGAGCTCGTGGCCCCCGGCGCGCCTCGCGACGCCGAGGGCGTGCGCTCCTGGTTCCCGACCGGCCCGCGTGGCGTCGAGCCGACGGCGCTCGACGACGCGGCCGGACGCATCGCCGCGCTCGTCGAGCAGCTCCGGGCCGACGGGCGCCGGGTCGTGGTGGCGGGGTTCTCCCAGGGCGCAGCGCTCGCGCTGGTGCTCGGTCGCGGGGGAGTGCAGCCCGACGCAGTCGTGGCCGTGTGCGGGTTCCTGCCCGAGCTCGACCGGGCCGGTCCGGCCGCGGAGCTCCGACCGCCGGTCCGGTCCGGACCGCGGCACCCCCCGACGTTGCTGGTCGCAGCGGCGGAGGACGAGGTGGTGCCGGCCTTCCTGAGCGAGGACGCCGCCGCGGTCCTGGCCGCCGACGGGGCCCCGGTCACCGGCGCGGTGCTCCCGGGCGGCCACGAGGTGGGTCCCTTCGCCGCGGACCGCGCCCGGGCGTGGCTCGCGGAGGTGCTCGCCCCGCGCCTCCAGGTCTCCGTCGCGCTGCCGGTGGACCGGGTCGACGCGGGCGCGGAGCTCGTGTCCGGTGACGCCGTCGCCGACCTGTCGATCGCGTACGAGCGGCTCGGTTTCCACGCCACCTTCGTGACCGACCATCCGGCGCCCGATGAACGGTGGCTGGCCGCCGGGGGCCACCACGCGCTGGAGCCGACCGTGGCCCTCGCGGTCGCGGGGGCCGCCACGCGGCACCTGCTCCTGCACACCAACCTCTACGTGCTGCCCTACCGGAACACGTTCCTCGCGGCGAAGGCACTGGCGTCGCTCGACGTGATGAGCGGCGGCCGTCTCGTGCTCGGCGTGGGCGCCGGCTACCTGCGCCCGGAGTTCCGGGCGTTGGGCGCGGACGCCGACGGGCGGGGTGCCGCGCTCGAGGAGGCGCTCGAGCTGCTCCCGAGGATCTGGGCCGGCCCGGTCGACGTGCCCGGGACGGGGGGAGCGGACGGACCGCCCCGACGGGTGCACGCCCGCCCGTCGCCGTGGCAGCGACCGCACCCGCCGATCTGGGTGGGGGGCAACAGTGCGGCGGCGTTGCGGCGAGCCGTCCGCCACGGCCAGGGCTGGTCGCCGCTGCCCACCCCGGGTGGGTTGGAGAAGGCGGTGGGCACGTCCGCGATCCGCGACCTCGACGAGCTCGGTGCTGCGCTCGTGCGGGCCGCGGCGCGCTGTGAGGCCGAGGGCCGTACCGAACCGTTGACCGTGTGCTTCACCCCGTTCGCCCAGACGGCCTACTCCGCGGATCCCGATCGGGGGCTGGCGGCTGTTCTGGAGGAGGCCGCCGCGCTCACGGAGATGGGCATCGACTGGCTGGCGATCACCGTGCCGGGCCGGTCGCGTGCCGAGGTGCGGGACCGGGCCGCCGCGCTGGCCGCCGGGCTCCGGCTCGGCTGAGCGGGCCGTCGCGTCAGACCACGCCCCACGCCGCGAGCAGGTCGCCGGTGGTGGTGAGCGTCGCCACGCCCGACAGGGTGTGGGTCACCACGTCGTCGCCGTACGCGGCCGGCACGCCGACGACGGCGTCGGTCGGGACCACCACCCGGTAGCCGAGGTCCGCGGCCCCGAGGCACAGTCCGGTCACCCCCACGTTGAGCGAGACCCCGCACGCCACCACCGAGGTCACGCCCAATGACCGCAGCAACGGGTCGAGGTCGGTGCCGGGGAACGGCGTCAGGCCGTGACGGCGGATGCTGTGCAGGTCACCGGAGGTGTCGCCCAGCTCCGCCACGAGCTCGGTGGCCGCCGTGCCGGCGAGGATCTGCTCCGGGTTGCGGGCGAGCGCGGCCAGGAGGGGCGTGTTCAACGGCGTGCCCGCCCGATCGGCGCGCCACTCCGCCACGCAGTGGACCACCGGCACGCCGGCGCGCCGGGCGCCGTCGACCAGTCGACCGCAGGCGTCGAGCGTGCCGCGTTCGGCCGCGGCCTCGCGGAGGTGGGGGAGGGTGGCCAGGTCGCCAACCACCCCGCGCTCGAGCTCCATCGTGACCAGCGCGGTGGTGGCGGGGGGTGGCAGTGCGGCCATGAACGGCGAGGGTAGCGGTGGCCCGCCAGACTGCCGGGATGGACCTGGTGCTCGCCTCGCGCTCGCGCTATCGGGCGCAACTGCTCGCGGACGCCGGCATCCCCGTGGCGATCGACCCGGCGGACGTGGACGAGCGAGCGCTCGACCACCTGCTCACCGATGCCGGTGCGGAGGCGCTGGCCCTCGAGCTCGCCAGGCGGAAGGCGGCGGTCGTGGCACCGCGGCACCCGGGAGCCCTGGTCATCGCGGCCGACCAGGTGGGCGTGCTCGACACGCCCGACGGGCCGCGCCTGCTCACCCAGCAGCCCGACCCCGACGGCGCCGTGGAGCAGTTGCTGGCGCTGTCGGGCACCACGCACCGGCTGGTGAACGGGCTGGTCGTGCTCGACGCGGAACGCGGCAACGAGGTCAGCGGCACGGACGTGCAGGAGGTGACCTTCCGAACCCTCACCGAGGCGGAGGCACGGCAGTACGTCGAGCGGTTCCGCCCGTGGGACACCGCGGGTTCCTACCGCCTCGAGGACCAGGACGCGATGGCGCCCGGCGAGGGGTTCGTGACCTCGGTGGTGGGGGAGGACCCGAGCGGCGTGCTCGGGCTCCCGCTCCCGCTGCTGCGCCGGCTGCTCAGCCGAACGGGCCGGCCGGTGGGGCCGGACCGGTGATGTCGAGCGGCACGACGGCGTGCACGTCACGGGACGACCGGGCCACGCGCAGCTCCACGGCCCCGGGCTCCACGACCCAGGCGCCGTGGCCGCTCGCCGTCGGCGTGTCGGCAACGCCGGGGTCCCACGCGGCGAAGGCCCGGGCGCCGAGCCGGAGCTCCACCACCTGCTCCTCGCCGGGTGCCAGATGGACCTTGGCGAACGCCCGGAGCTCCTGCTCGGGCCGCAGCAGCGTGCTCGCCACGTCGGCCACGTAGCACTGCACGACGTCGGAGCCGGCACGGCCGCCCGTGTTGCGCACCGGGAGCCGCAGCACCACCTCGGTGCCGTCGTCGAGATCCGCGACGTCGACCGACGCCCGGTCCGCCACCGGCGGGCCCCAGTCGAACGTGGTGTACGAACCGCCGTGGCCGAAGCAGAACGCCGGTTCCACGCCGCGACGGTCGAAGCCGCGGTAGCCCATGAACAGCTGCTCGCCGTAGAGGACGTGGCCCGCGTCGCCGGGATAGGTCACGTCGGAGGTCCAGTCCTCGACGCGGCGACCGAAGGTCGTCGGGAGCCGGCCGCCGGGATCGGCCGTGCCGGTGAGCACGTCGGCCGTCGCCCCGGGGGTCTCCTGGCCGAGGTACCAGCCCATGACCAGCGCCGGCGCGTCGGCCGCCGCGGCCAGGTCCACCGGCGCGCCGGCGTTCACCACCACCGCGGTGCGGGGGTTGGCCGCCACCACGGCGCGCACCAGGTCGTCCTGACCGCCCGGGAGGGCGAGCGTGGCGCGGTCGTGGCCCTCGCTCTCGCTGTCGCCGCTCATGCCGACCACGCAGATCACGGCGTCCGCGGCCGCGGCCGCGGCCACGGCACGGTCGAAGGCGTCGGCCGGGACCGGCGGGAGGTAGCCGACCTGCAGGCCGCCCATGTCGAAGCCGTCGAGCGAGGCGTACTCGCAGACCAGCTCGATCTCCTCGCCGGCATCGAGGTGCACCGACCCGCGGATCTCCTCGGTCCCGAGGCCGAAGAAGGCGGTGCCCGGCCGGGGGTCGTCGCGGTTGTCGAGGAGCAGCTCACCGCCGAGGCGCAGCGTGCCCGTGCCCGCCGTGACGAGCGTGAAGGTGTGGTCGCCGGCGACCTCGGCGGTGAACGTCCCGGTCGCCCGGACGCTGAAGCCCTTGGCGGGCACCGCGTCGTCGTCGATCCAGTTGAGGCGCGTCCCCGCCGCGCCCTCCACGCGGGTCGGCGGCCCGTCGAGCTCGCGGTTCGGGAAGTACTCCAGCGTGAGCCCGGAGGCGCCGTGCTCGTGCTGCGCCGGCCGGATCTGCGCGGGCGGCACCGGCGGCGCGCTCGGGTGGGTGGCCGGCCCGGGCTCGTGCACGATGCGGACCCGGTCCCCGTAGTGGTCCCGGAGCCCGTCGAGGACCGAACCCGAGTGGTGCGGGTTGACCGTCGCGGAGCCGCCGCCCAGCAGCATGGTGTGGGCCGCGTTCGGCCCGACCACGGCGAGGGTGGCGCCGTCGGGGAGCTCCAGCGGGAGCACCGGCGTCCCGGCGACGGGTTCGTTGCGGAGCAGCACCACGGCCGCGGCGCCGGCCCGGCGGAGGACCTCACGGGCGCCGGGGGCCTCCTCGGAGGACTCGGGGCGCTCGTCCGCGGTGAGCGCGCCGGTGCGACCGGCGAGGCGCAGGAGGCGTCGGGCCTGTTCCTCCACCACTGCGGCATCGAGCCCGCCGTCGCGCACACGGGCCGCGGACGTGGTGCCCAGGTGGATCGGCGGGCCGGGCATCTCGAGATCCAGGCCCCCCTCCGCCGAGGCAGGGCTCTGGGCGCCCCACCAGTCGGAGATGACCGCGCCGCGGAATCCCCACTCGGTCTTCAGCAGGTCGACGAGCAGCCAGTGGTGCTCCGCGCAGTAGGTCCCGTTCAGCCGGTTGTAGGCCGACATCACCGCCGCCACGTCCGCCTCGGCGACCGCGGCCTCGAACGGGACGAGGTACAGCTCCCGGAGGGTCCGCTCGTCCACGTCGGAGGAGATGGTGTGGCGCTGGTACTCGCTGTCGTTCGCCACGAAGTGCTTGATGCACGCGCCAACGCCGGTGGACTGCACACCGCGGACGAACCCGACCGCGAGACGGGCGGTGAGGTACGGGTCCTCGGAGAAGCACTCGAAGTTGCGGCCGGCGAACGGGTGGCGGTGGAGGTTGACCGTCGGGGCGAGCAGCACGTGGGCCCGCTTGGCCCGGGTCTCGCCCCCGAGGATCCGGCCCACCTCCTCCACCAGCGGTGGGTCCCAGGTGGCGCCGAGGGCCGAGGAGCACGGGGTGAGGGCGGAGGTGGTGCCCACGAAGCGATCGCCCCGGGCGCCGACCGGTCCGTCGGTCATCTTGATCGGCGGCAGGCCCACGCGTTCCACGGCGTGGTTGCGCCACATGCCCACGCCGGCGGTCAGCGCGCTGCGTTCGTCGAGGTCGAGACGGTCGAGCAGTTCCTCCACCGTCGCCTCGGTCGCGTCGCTCTCGTGGCCGGTCATCGTGCACCCCCTGTCCCGGGCGTCGTCCGCCGCCACCGGGCACGGCGACGGTAGTGTCTGTACGCCCGCGGGGGGAGCGGGCGACAGGGGGAGCGATGCGCTACGAGCTGATGCGGCTGTTGCAGTTGGTGTTCTCGTTGTCGTTGATGTTCGGGGCGTTCGCCGCCGGGCTCGCGGCCGGCTGGTACCGGTGGGGACGCACGGGCACACCTGCGGGGGACGAGGTCGCGTCCCACTCGGGCCCCACGTTGTTCAGCGCGGACCCGGGCTTCGCGGCGGCCGCCGCGGAGGCGCCGGCCGGACCCCCGGTCGCCGTGCCCGTGCCGCCACGCCCCGTGCTCGTGGCGCCGGAGGTGGACCTGCGCGAGGCTCCGCGCCCGCACGCCACGTTCGCCCCCGGTGCGCTCCCGGCGCCCTTCGCCCCGGCCGCCGCACCCGTTCACGAGGAGCACGTCCGATGACCAACGCCGACCTCACGCCCGACGACCTCGTCCAGATCGAGCTGGTGAAGCGGGTGAAGTACGCGTACCTGCGCTGCCTCGACCAGAAGGACTGGGACGGTCTCGCCGAGTTGTTCTGCGAGGACGCCACGGCGTCCTACAGCGGCGGCAACTACACCTACACCGGCCGGGACGAGATCGTCGGCTTCATCAGCCGGAACATGGGCCGCGAGACGTTCCACTCCAGCCACCGGGTGCACCACCCGGAGGTCGACGTGGATGGCGACCGGGCCACCGCCACCTGGGCCCTCGAGGACACCGTCCTCGACACCGAGTGGGGGTTCCTCCTCTCGGGTGCCGCGTTCTACGAGGACCGCTACCGCCGCGTGGATGGCCGCTGGCTGATCGAGCACACCGGCTACCGGCGGAGCTTCGAGTACATGCTCCCCACCGCCACGCTGCAGGGGTTCTCGGTCACCGCGAGCTGGTGGGCCACCGACGGCCGCAGCAACCTCCCGGTTCAGTGACCCGGGCGACCGGGGGCGCCGCAGGTGGTCGGGATAGAATCTGACGACCCGTCAGATCCGTCCGGGAGGACCGCCGTGACCATCACCGAGGAGCGTGGCGACGCCACCGGGACCCCCGAGGACCTGCCGAAGATCGTGTCGGTCGATGACCACGTGGTGGAGCCGGCGCACGTCTGGGAGCGCTGGCTGCCCGCCCGGTTCCGGGAGCGTGGCCCGCGGATCGAACGGCGGGGGATCGGCCACATGCGCCACGTGGGTGGCGGCGCCTACGAGCAGACCTTCGACCCCGAGGGCCGCCCGGCGGACTGCTGGGTGTTCGAGGACCTCGTCTACATCCACAAGCGCCACGTGGCCGCCGTCGGGTACTCCCGCGACGAGATGACGATGACGCCGATGACCTACGACGAGATGCGCCCGGGGTGCTACGACCCCGCGGCGCGCCTCGCCGACATGACGGTGAACCACACCGACGTGTCGCTCTGCTTCCCGACCTTCCCGCGCTTCTGCGGGCAGACCTTCACCGAGGCGAAGGACCGCGAACTCGGCGAGGCGTGCGTGTACGCCTACAACGACTGGATGGTCGAGGAGTGGTGCGGCGATTCGGGCGGGATGCTCCAGCCGCTGATCATCGTGCCGCTGTGGGACGCGGAACTCGCCGCGGCCGAGGTCCGCCGCAACGCGGCACGCGGTGTGCATGCCGTGTGCTTCTCGGAGATCCCGCCGCACCTGGGCCTCCCGAGCATCCACTCCGGGTTCTGGGACCCGTTCTTCGCGGCGTGCGCCGAGACCGGCACCGTGGTGTGCATGCACATCGGATCCTCGTCGCGGATGCCGGCCACCTCGCCGGACGCGCCGGTGGCCGTGGCGGCCACGCTGAGCTTCGGCAACTCCATGGCGTCGTTGTCGGACTTCCTGTTCTCCGGCGTGCTGGTGCGCTTCCCCGACCTGCGCCTCGCGTACTCGGAGGGCCAGATCGGCTGGCTCCCGTACATCCTCGAGCGCGCCGATGACGTGTGGCGGGAGCACCGGGCGTGGGGCGGCGTGGCCGAGACGATCCCCGAACCGCCGTCGACCTACTACTACCGGCAGGTGTACGGCTGCTTCTTCCGCGACCGTCACGGCTTGGAGAGCCTCGAGCGGGTGGGGGTGGACAACATCACCTTCGAGACCGACTACCCACACACGGACTCCACCTGGCCGGACAGCAAGGAGGTCGCCTTCGACATGATGGGACACCTCCCGCCGGACGTGCAGTACAAGATCCTGCGCGGCAACGCGATCCGGATGCTGTCGCTCGACATCGTGTGACCGCGGCACCGGTCGGGGCCGAGCGGAACCCGACGGCGTCCCGGCGCGACGCTCTGGCAGGCTGAGGGCATGGAGCGCTCGACGAGGTTCCACCTGCTGGTGTCCGTCCCCGACCTGGGCGACGAGAACTTCGACCGCACGGTCGTCTACGTGGTCGAGCACGACGACGGGGGAGCGCTGGGCCTCGTCCTCAACCGCCCGTCGGACACGCCGATCGAGGAGCACCTCCCGGACTTCGCCGGTCCGGTGACCGGCCCGCCGGTCTTCTTCGTGGGCGGCCCGGTGTCGATCGGTGGCCTCCTCGCCCTCGGTCGGCGCCGGCTCGACGGCGACGAGGCGCACCTCGCCCCGCTGCCGGGGGCGCTCGCGCTGGTGGATCCCGAAGCCCTGGTGGAGGGCGACGTGGAGGGTGTGGATGCCGTCCGGCTCTTCACCGGCTACTCCGGGTGGGGGCCGGGCCAGCTCGACGCCGAGCTCGCTGCCGGCGCGTGGCACGTGGTGGAGGCCCGTCCCGACGACGTCCTCTGCGACGACCCCGACGACCTGTGGCGGGTGGTCATGCGCCGGCAGGGTGGTCGTCTGGCCAGTCTCGGGCTCTACCCGGACGACCCGTCGGTGAACTGACGGGCGGCGTGA